>JAQTQE010000067.1 GCA_028712365.1 bacterium | reverse complement strand
TTGCGCCTAATCCTACTCCTAATATATCCCTGATCACTCCGCCGATACCAGTGCCAGCTCCGCCGTACGGTTCTAACGCAGAAGGATGATTATGGGTTTCCACTTTAAAAGCCAGGGCATTATCCTGATCGAAATCAATCACTCCGGCGTTATCTTTAAAGACTGAAAGACACCAGGTTAAACTCAGCTCTTTAGTTGATCTCATCACAGTTTCTTTTAACAGGTTGTCAATTTCTTCTGTCTGCCATCTGCCATCCGCCGTCTGCCTTCTGTATTCGATCACTCCTCTTAATGTTTTATGTTTACAGTGCTCGCTCCAAGTCTGGGCTAATGTTTCCAATTCCACGTCACTAGGATCTCGCCGCAACTTCCGGAAATAATCCTGGATAGTTTTCATTTCCTGGATATTCAAGGCTAATAAATTTGCCGTGGAAATAGTCAACAATTCGCCATCAGTTTTATCCAATATTTTGATAGTTTTAGTTCCATTAATCATATTTTTCCGCGGTCCCGATAAAGTAGTCTTGTACGATCGTATTAGCCAGTAATTTAGACGCAATGCTTTTCGCTTCCTTGGCTTGCAGCTTGCCGTAAACTATGTATTTCACGCCAGTATGTACCGTTATCTGCGCCGGCTGGAAACCAAGATCCTTGACCCCGGTGATCACGGTATCAGCTACTGAATCAGTGACCCCTTTTTTGAACCATACTTCGATCACAAAGTGTTTTTCACTGGCAGCAGCGTCAATAGTCTTATTGACAACATATTCCTGGGTGATGGGATCTATCAGTAGTTTACAGCACAGGTCATCAATTTGGGCAAAATTTAAGTCGGCGTCTATTTTGTAAATCTGCACCGACTTAATTTTAGAAACCTTGCTTATCCCCAGGTCGTGAATATCCTTATTAATGCTTTCTCCCAGGGCATCAAGGATATTATCCTTATAGCCAACTTCTATAACATATTGCATCAGGTTATAGTCCTTTTCCAGTCAGTAATCTATACGCAGTCAGGTATTTTAACCTGGTTTTTTCTACGATATCGGCCGGCAAGGCCGGTACCGGAGGTTGTTTATTCCAGGTAATATGTTCGAGGTAATCTCGGATAAATTGCTTGTCGTAACTAGCCTGCGGAGATCCAGGTTTATAAGCGCTGACCGCCCAAAACCGCGAAGAATCAGGTGTAAATATCTCATCAATAAGGATCATCTTATTATTTAGTATCCCAAATTCAAATTTGGTGTCGGCCAGGATGATACCCTTCCCCCGGGCATACTCACTAGCTTTTTTATATACTGCCAGGCTCTTAACTTTTAATTCAGCTGCCAAAGACACGCCGACTATTCTTTCAACCTCAGCCATAGTAATGTTTTCGTCGTGTAAGCCTTGCTCCGCTTTACTTGAAGGCGTGAAGACATCTTCCGGCAGTTTGTCTCCTTCCACTAATCCGGGAGGCAGTTTAATGCCGCAGATAGACTGGGTTTTATTATAATCTTTCAAACCGCTGCCAGCCAAATATCCCCTGACCACGCATTCTACATCCAGGCGCCTGGCTTTCTTGACCAACATGCTGCGGCCTTCCAGTATTTCCTTATAAGCCATCAGGCTAGCCGGATATTTAGTTGTATCGGTAGTGATCACATGATTAGGAATGAGGTCTTTGGTCAAGTCAAAAAAAAAGCTGCTGATCTGGGTAAGGATCCTGCCTTTGTCAGGGATCGGCGTAGGCAGCACAAAATCAAAAGCACTGATCCGGTCAGTGGCCACGATCAATAATTCCTGGCCCAGATCGTAAACATCACGTACCTTGCCCCGAGTTAATAACGGGTATTCTTTTATATTCGTCTCAGTTACGATCATTCTATTCTCCATAGATCCTATATTGTCACTTACGACCAACAACCAACGACGAACGGCTGTCGGTACTTACTCCCATTCAATCGTCGCGGGCGGTTTGGAACTGATGTCATAAACTACCCGGTTGACCCCTTTTACTTCATTGATAATGCGGTTGGAGATCGTCGCCAGTATTTCATAAGGCAAGCGCACCCAGTCAGCAGTCATGCCATCCAGGCTATTAACCGCCCGGAAAGCAATAGTATTTTCATAAGTTCTCTCGTCTCCCATGACCCCTACGCTCTTCAGCGGCAAAAGAACGGCGAAAGACTGCCAGATCTGCGTATAGAGTAAAGCTTTCTTGATCTCTTCAATAATAATAGTATCTGCTTTACGTAATATTTCCAGGCGCTCCTTGGTAACTTCCCCAATGATCCTGATGGCTAGTCCTGGTCCCGGGAACGGTTGCCGAGTAATAATTTCGTCAGAGATGCCCAGCTCCCTGCCTAGTAACCTTACTTCATCCTTAAAAAGGAATCTCAGGGGCTCGATCAATTTAAAATTCATTTTTTTCGGCAGGCCGCCGACGTTGTGATGGCTCTTGATGACGGCTGAAGGCCCTTTGACTGAGACACTTTCGATAACATCCGGGTATAAAGTGCCCTGCGCCAGGAATTTTGTGCCTTTTACGCGCCTGGCTTCTTTTTCAAAGATATTAATAAATTCATGACCAATGATCTTCCGCTTGGTTTCCGGGTTAACAACTTTTTGAAGCTTGCCTAAAAAGTGTCTCTCCGCGTCTACATAACGCAAGCTTAATCCCAAGTGCTTTTTAAACACTTTTTGCACTTTATCCGCTTCATTGGCGCGCAAAACGCCATTATTGACAAATACGCACGTCAGTTGTTTACCAATGGCTTTATGTACCAGTACAGCAGTTACACTGGAATCAACACCGCCGGAAAGGCCACAGATTACTTTATTCTTGCCCACTGTCTTTCTGATCTCTTCTGTCGCGGTTTTGATAAATGAATGCATGGTCCAGGTAGGGAATTCTTTGCAGATGCGCAAGACAAAATTATGCAATATCTGGGTGCCATTGGGAGTGTGCATTACTTCCGGATGGAATTGCACGCCATAAATTTTCCTGAAAGCATCATATATAGCCGCTTGCGGAGCGTTGGCCGTATGGGCAATAATAGAATAACCAAGAGGCAGCTTGGTTATCTTGTCGCCATGGCTCATCCATACTTTTTGTTCTTTTTCCAGGCTGTAAAACAGATCAGTCGATTTACTGATAATGAGTTGTGCCGCCCCATATTCTCGCTCAGTAGATTTATCAACTTTTCCACCCAGCAGGTGAGCAATGATCTGCATCCCGTAACAGATACCCAAAACCGGTATGCCTAACTCAAAGATCCTGTGGTCAGGTATAGGCGCACCTTTGGCATAGACGCTGGCCGGGCCGCCGGATAAAATTAAACCCTTAGGGTCTTTGGCGCGCAATTCAGACAAAGGGATATTATATGGCCATATCTCGCAATAGACATTCTGCTCTCTGATACGCCGTGCGATCAGTTGTGTGTACTGCGACCCAAAATCTAGAATAATTATCATTACTATCTGCCTTTTGTAAAAATATTCGAGGTTTCTGAAGCTGAGCTCTTTACGTAGCGAGAATTAATATTTTTGAGCGAGACCATGAATGAG
>JAQTQE010000008.1 GCA_028712365.1 bacterium | reverse complement strand
ATACTGGGGATTATCGGGCCTGCTGGCAGCGGTAAATCTACTTTTTTGCGCGCTCTTAACCGCCTTAATGACCTAACTTTCGGTTCACGGATAGAAGGTACTATTAGAATAGACGGGCAAGATATTTATGCTCCGAATACCAGTATTGTGGAATTACGGAGGAAATTAGGGATGGTCTTTGCCACACCGATCCCCCTGCCACGCTCGATATACGAGAACGTGGCTTTTGGGGCAAAAATGGCCGGCTGGAAAAACAAAGCGGATCTTAACGAGCTGGTGACCGACTGCCTGGTCAAGACTACCTTATTCGCCGAAGTTAAGGATCGCTTGAACAGCAGCGCTACCAAACTTTCCGGCGGCCAACAACAACGGCTCTGTATCGCCCGCATCCTGGCCCTGAAACCGGAATTCATTCTACTAGATGAACCCTGCTCCGGATTGGACCCGATCTCCACTATGAAAATTGAGGAATCCCTGCGCCAGCTAAAGAAAGACTATACTATTATTCTAGTTACTAATAACACCAAGCAAGCAGCCAGGGTAGCGGACCGTACTGCTTTTTTCCTGAGCGGTGAATTGATCGAAGTCGGACCAACGGAAAAAATCTTTACTACCCCGACCGATCAACGAACCAATGATTATATATCGGGAAGATTTGGCTAAAAACAGTTGATAGTTGATTGTTGATAGTTTCAGCCAGAAGCTGATCCGCCTTTGGCGGAGATTGTTCATAGAAAATGCTTCTAGTCCTTTCTATCAACTACCAGCACAGCGTTCTATCAACGATCAATAAGGATTTGAAATGAGCATAATAGAAGTAAAAAAACTATACCTGTTCTACGGTAATTTTCAGGCTTTAAAGGGTATTACCCTTACTATCGAACAACAGAAAATTACCGCCCTGATCGGCCCTTCCGGCTGCGGGAAATCAACCTTTTTAAGATGCCTCAACCGGATGAATGACCTGATCGAGGATGTGCATATCAAGGGCCTTGTGAATATCAACGGGGAAAATATCTACGGACCGGGATATGACCTTTTGGCCTTGCGCAAAAAAGTTGGCATGGTCTTCCAACGACCCAATCCGTTCCCTTTAAGTATCAGGGATAATGTACTTTATGGATTAAAGGTCCATGGCATATCGGATAAGACAGTCACTGAAGAAAAACTGCACTGGAGCCTGGAGTCAGTTCACCTTTGGAATGAAGTTAAGGATAAACTGGAAGATAATGCATTGGCATTGTCCGGTGAACAGCAGCAACGTTTGTGCATTGCCCGGTTGGCGGCCATGGAACCGGAAATACTATTAATGGACGAACCCTGTTCCGCGCTGGATCCGATATCAACGGCGAAAATTGAAAATTTGATGTATGAGCTGAAAAAGCAATACACCATAATTATTGTGACCCATAATATGCAACAAGCGGCACGGGTATCTGAATATACCGGATACTTCCTATTGGGTGACTTGGTGGAATATGGGGAAACCACTCAGATCTTTACCAGCCCCAAAGATTCCCGCACGGAAGATTATCTCACAGGGAGATTCGGTTAAAAATACAGTTTATAGTTGATAGAAAAAACTTAAAATAGGATTGCTTTTTCAATCAACCATCAACAAATAACCAGTAACTAATTTGAGGAGGGAACAATGCAACGGCATTTTGACGAGGAATTAGCAGATCTTAGCAAAGAGATATTACGTATGGGAAGTCTGACTGAAGAGTCTATTTACAAATCCATCGAAGCCCTTAAAGCCCGCAGCGTTGAGCAATCAAAACAAGTAATCACTGAAGATAAAAAGATCGATGAAATGGAATTGGCGATCGACGAAAAATGTCTTGACCTGTTGGCCCTGCACCAGCCTATGGCCATCGACCTCCGCTTTATTACCATGACCATGAAAATATGCACGGACCTGGAGCGTATCGCTGACCTGGCAGTGGACATTGCGCAGCGCAGCCTGGAAATAGCCGGCAAACCACAACTTAAGCCTTTGATCGATATCCCCAAATTGGCTACCTTGGCCCAGAGTATGGTCAAGGACGCAATCGATGCTTTCGTACACAAGGATGTCGAACTGGCTAAAAAAGTCATTTTACGTGATCCAGAGGCTGATAACCTGCGCAACTTGGTCCAGTCAGAACTGATCAATGATTATATTTCCAAAGACGCGTCTACAGCTCCCCGAGCAGTAGCCCTGCTGCTGGTAGCCCGCCATTTAGAGAGGATCTGTGACCATACCACTAATATTGCCGAAGATGTCATTTACATGGTCGAAGGCAAAGTGGTCAAACATCATCTGGAAACATTAGAATCATGATAGGTTTTATCTTTTTGCTATTTACAGCGGGACTGAATTCTGCTAATATAAATAAGGTAAGAAATTATTAAGGAGGCAGGATAGTGAAAAATATAGCCAAATGGTTATTAGCGGGAATAGTTGTAGCTACTGTTTCCTATTTTATTAATGCCCTTTTTACTATTCTTTTTAAGAATTTCTACGCCCAAACACCGGAACTGCTTAAACCCTTGAGTAATGTCTGGCTGGTCCAAACATTGTTAGGAAATTTTTCCAGCGGGCTTATTTATGCTTTAATGTTTACGGTTTTGCAGCATGGCATTCCTGGTAAGGGTATCACGAAGGGTTTTTTCCTGGGGATATTGCTGTGGGCTATAACTGTACCACCGCTTTTGATCACTTACAATACTAATGTGGATACTAAACTTATTCTTTCCTGGCTGCTAACCGGGCTAATTGCCACACCATTGGCTTGTATCGCGGTCGTTCTCATCTACGAGAAGATCACTGAACCGGATATTAAGTAATAGGGCTGCTGAAAAATTCTGTGAACCATAATCAATCCTGTCTTGACAAAGATAGCATTCTATCAATAGCCAGTTTCGCTTTACTGCGGACTGGCTCTTCTATTTTTACCGGGTAAAGCATATCCTGTAATGACCAATAGATCTTTTCCAGGGTAATCAATTTCATATTTGAACATACTGCCTGTGGATTGGCTGGAATAAATTCCTGGTCTGGATGTTCCTTTTTCAGCCGGTGCAACATCCCCACTTCTGTGCCAACAATGATCTCTTTGGCCGCTTTTTCAGTGGCATATTTACTCATACTGCCTGTAGAAATTACCGCATTGGCCAGTTTGACTACCTCACTTCGGCATTCTGGATGGACCATTACCAATGCTTCCGGATACTTCCTCTTCATTTTAAGAATATCATCGCTGGTAATACGGACATGAGTCGGACAGTATCCTTCCCAAATGATAAATTTCATATCAGGAGCTTTAAGCTGCGTGTAACTCCCTAAGTATTTGTCAGGTATAAAGATAACCTCCGTAGTGCCTTGCAGTGAGTTAACTACTTTCAAGGCGTTAGAACTGGTGCAACAAATATCACTCTCAGCTTTTACCGCGGCGCTGGAGTTGACATAACAAACAACTTTAGCCTGAGGATGCTGTTTCTTTAGTTCTCTCACATTTTCGGCATTGATCATGCCAGCCATGGGACAACCGGCATCATGATCAGGTATCAGGACTGTTTTTGAAGGCGAAATAATGGCCGCGGTCTCGGCCATAAAATATACACCGCAAAAAATAATTACCTCTGCCTTTGTCTCACTGGCTTTAAGGCTTAATTCCAGGGAGTCACCGACAAAATCAGCGACCTCCTGGACCTCCGGCAATTGGTAATTATGCGCCAGGATCACGGCATTTTTTCTTTTGGCAATATCTTTTATTTCATTGATCAATCTAGAGATATTCATTATCTCCTCAATAATCTTAATTACCTGTTAGCCCGCTTTTGCGGGCTAACAGGGCAGATCTTCGCCCGCAAGAGATACTATCTCCAGCGAGCTATTTTCGTTTCCCGCCACAGCAATGAGCTACCGGACGAAGGAAATACTTTCTGGATACTCTTGCTCTCATAATGTTCACCACCCTTCTCTGAAACAATTTCGAAATTCTAAGATCTAATTCCTAAACTCTATTGTTTTGTATTTGTATTTTATTTGAGATTGTTTCGTATTTCGAAATTAGGTATTCGGATTTGTTCTTAATTTACTGCTTCGACTTTTTTTACTTCCGGGACATCTTCTTTCAGGATCCGCTCAATGCCGTTCTTTAAAGTCATCGTTGCCATAGGGCAGCCCATACAAGCGCCTAGCAATCTTACTTTTACCAGACCTTCTTTTTCTTCGACGCTAACCAATTCCACACTACCACCATCAGCCCCCAGCATTTTAGCTATTTTTTCCAAGCTTTTTAGTACTTTCTCTTTCATAACAAAATCCTCCAGTTATTTTTATTTAAAATCGTTCATAAGTTTATAAGAATTATAAGTTGATAAGTGAAAGCTGCTCCTTATTAACATATTAACTTATCAACGTTTTTGTTTTTACTTTTTTTTGTAGAGCGGTGACATTTCCCTGAGTTTTTTAACAATCCTAGGTAAAACTTCTAATAAATAGTCAACATCTTCATCTGTATTGAGACGGCCCAAACTAAAACGCAAGCTACTATGCGCGACTTCCGGACTTACCCCAAGGGCCTTAATCACATGAGAGGGCTCTAAAGAACTACTGGAACAGGCTGAACCAGTAGAAGCAGCGATTCCTTCAAGATCCAGGTTAATCAACATCGATTCCCCTTCTATATACTTTATAGTCGCATTAACATTATTAGGCAGCCGTTTAGTAGGATGACCGTTTAATTCTGATTCATCGATCTTTTCCAGAATTCCTTTAATCAGTTTATCACGAAGAATGGTCACATGTTGATGGCGTTCTTGTTTTTCCTTTATGGCTAGTTCAACTGCCTTACCAAAGCCTACTATACCGGAAACATTTTCCGTAGAAGCGCGCCGTCTTCTTTCCTGCTCTCCGCCATGCAGGAACGGCAGAATGCGCAGGCCTTTCCTGATATAGAGAAGCCCAACTCCCTTGGGGCCATATAATTTATGGGCACTGGCGCTCAATAAGTCAATATTCAGTTTTTCTACATCCAAGTCCAGGCTGCCAAAGGTCTGTACGGCATCCGTATGAAAATAGATGCCTTTTTCTTTGGCTATTTTGCCTATACCGGCTATTGGTTCAATCGTCCCAATCTCATTATTGGCATGCATTACTGAAATTAAAATAGTCTGCGGCGTAATAGCCTTAATGATCGCTTCCAGGTCTACCAGTCCATATTTGTCAACCGGCACATAGGTAACTTTTGCGCCCCGATGTTTTTCCAAAAACTTGCAGGTTTCCAGGACCGCGTGATGTTCAATAACAGTAGTAATAATATGATTACCTTTTTTGGCATTAGCTTCAAAAATCCCGATCAGGGCAAAGTTATCTGCCTCCGTACCCCCACTGGTAAAAACGATCTCTTCGCTCTTGGCATTAATAGATTTAGCGATCAAATCCCGCGATTTGGTTACGGCTGCTTGCGCTTCCTGCCCAAAAGAATGGAGGCTGGACGGGTTACCGTAAACCGCATCTAAATAGGGCTGCATAGCCTTAATTACTTCCGGATGCACCGGAGTAGTCGCGGCATAATCAAAGTAACGTCGTTTAATGTCCATTCTTTCACCTCATTAAATCGTATAAAGTCCGTTCGTTTAAAACCTTATTTACTACTTCATGTAATTCCACCCAAACCGGCCTGGTCAGGCATTCTTTGATCTTACTGCAACACTTATCCTTGTTTTGCTTGGTACAGGAGATCAGCTGGACTGGGCCTTCTACGGCTTTTACTATATCCAGTATCTTGATCTGCTTTGGATCTTTTCTTAGTATAAACCCGCCCTTGGCGCCCCGGATGCTTTCCACTAATCCATTTCTTCTCAATTTAACCAGCAACTGCTGCAAATATAATTTGGGGATATGCTGCTTCTTAAATATCTCCTGAGCCGATACCGGAGCTTGGCCATAACACTGGCCCAGTTCTACCATAGCTAATAATCCATAACGGCAACGGGTTGATATCTTCAGCATATATAGTCCTCTTTCTTTCTTATATTATACTATATATGACTATTTTTGTCAAGTATCAATCAATAATTATATATAATACATTTCCAATTCCTGGTTATGGTGCTTCTTTTCATATTTTCTACATAAGTCGGCGAAAGTAGTTTTATCAACAATACCTTCGGTCATTAGCCGTATTTTGTCCCAAATCGGCCGGAAAACACAATCCGCTTCTTCGGTACACTTTTTATAACAACTTTTACTGACACAGGTAATAGGAGATACCGGCCCCTCCATGAACCTGATAATTTCTCCTATTTTAATCATTTTCGGTTCTTTAGCCAGATAATAACCGCCTTTAGCCCCTCGTTGGCTATTGACATATCCTGCCCCTTTTAAAGACAACAGAATTTGTTCTAAATATTTTAGTGGTATATCCTGCCGCCGGGCAATATCCTGGATCTTAACCAGGCCTTGGTCATAATGCAAGGCTAAGTCTAGAATAGCTTTTAACGCATAATCTCCGCGAAACGATATTTTCATAGCTCCTCACCACATACTTAAGTAACGTTCTCCGGTATCGCATAAGACGGTCACAACGGTTTTACTTCTACCTAGATTATCAGCTATCTGCAATGCCGCAAAAACATTGGCGCCAGAAGAAATCCCGACCAATAATCCCTCTTCTTTAGCCAGACGTGAGGCAGTAGCAAAAGCGTCTTCATCCTTTACTTGGATTATCTCATCAATAATCTTACGTTTCAGAACATCGGGAACAAACCCGGCACCAATGCCTTGTATTTTATGCGGGCCTGGCCGTCCGCCTGATAAGACAGGACTATTAGCCGGTTCAACCGCTACTATCCTGACTGCCCTGGGAATCTCTTTCCTTAAAGCTTCTCCAACACCAGTCAATGTACCTCCAGTACCAACCGCAGCTACAAAAGCATCAATATTACCTTTAGTTTGGGTAATGATCTCTTTAGCTGTGGTTAAGCGATGGATCTCCGGATTAACCGGATTACTGAATTGCAACGGCATATAGTAATTAGGATTGGACTCTGCTATCTCTTTAGCTCTTTTTACCGCTCCGGTCATCCCCTCTATTCCAGGAGTCAATATAAATTCAGCACCATACGCGGCCAAGAGTTTACGCCGTTCCACACTCATAGTTTCCGGCATAGCTAGTATCAGCTTATATCCTTTTACCGCGGCTACCAAAGCTAGACCAATACCAGTATTACCACTAGTTGGTTCGATAATAGTTCCTCCTGGTTTAAGCAAACCTTTTTTTTCAGCTTCTTCGATCATCGCCAGGCAGATCCGGTCCTTAATACTGCCGCCGGGATTCATGAATTCAGCCTTGGCAAAAACAGCAGCGCTGTTCTTGCCAGGTAGCTTTTGCAGTTGTATCAGCGGTGTATTACCTATTAATTCTAACGCATTTACCGCTATTTCCGGTTTTCCCATAATAACTCCTTCGGAGTAAATTCTGAATCCGAATATCTAAATACTAAATTATTAGTTAATCAAATTTAATTTCCATTGCTTTGACGGGACAAACCTTGATACACATTTCACAGGTTACGCAATGATTACTATCGAAAATCACTTCTCTTGATTTCCTATCAATCGCTAGTGCCGGTGTGGGGCAGACTGATACACACAGACCGCACTGAGTACAGAGATCCTCATTCTTTCTGATTTTTTGTCCGAGTTGTTCGATCGTGACCCCAGACTTGGTTAAAAAATCTATGCCCCTACTATAGTTATTCTTATCCCCCTTTATTTCTAAGGAAAGCAGTCCTTCTTCTTCCGGCGTAATTTTCGCCCTGAGGATATTAAACTTCAGGTCATAATCTTTTACCAGGTGATAAACTAATGGTTTTTCTACCAGGTTTTTAGGAAACCGCAAAACGATCCTTCTGCATACTGACATGTCTTTCCTCCTTAACAAGTAATTCCTAAGCCACTATTATTCAAATCTGGGCTCAACCAGTCTTTCTTTCATACTCTTGAAAGTTATTCCTGATTCCGGGCCAGGGATACATTGCACCGGCTGGGTCAATTCAAAATCACCTTTCTTGATCCACTCTTTCAAAGTCCCGGCGATTTCCCTGGCTATTGAATAGCTGGATATTGGGGCAGTAGGGATTTTCTTACCTTGTACTTCTATCTCCCCGCTGAACAATTGCGCATAGTTGACTTCACCCAAGCTGCTTGGTAAATTATTAGGATAATTCTTACCGTAATCAACCACCTGACACCAGAGATCCTGGTTCTTAACTGCAGTGTATTGGCAGATCTCTTCATTTAATATCGGGATGGGAATCCCGATCCCTACGGTCATAGTAGCGCCATACCCCAGGAAAGAACTGCCTCTGAGATATTTAGCTTTCATCTGTTTCAGATCACCGACTACCGAGAGAGTGCCGGCTCCGGCCTGTGGTACTCCATTTTCTTTACGTTTCACTGTTGGATTGTGCTGGGTACCATTCCAAGCCACATAACCAATACCGCCACCCAAGAAGATCTTTGTACCAATACCTATAGTTTTATAGAGCGGGTCATTGAGTAAAGGTGACAGCTGCGCGGCACTGCAAAAATTGGCATTGCCAAGATTTGCTTGCAAAACGCCCATGTAAGTATAAATGATCTTGTCAGTCAAATTCACGGCGCAATTATAATTCTGATAGGCATTGCGCGGACTAAAAAGTATAGCTTCATTAATATCCTGAATATTAACCAAAATCTCGATCTTTTTCCGGGGATAGCAATCAGTACCGTAGGCAGTAGCGCTTAATACCAGGTCTTTGCCTGCGACCAGCTCTTCGATCACATGGCCACCGCCATAACTAAATTCCCCCGGATATACTTTATTACGCGGATCATCATCAGGGATAGCTGTGGCTCCGAGATAGACATCTACCGCTGCTAATCCTGTATAAACTGGCACATTATTTAAATAAGCATGCCCTCCACCAAGCTTAATACGTGGTGTAGAGTGGCCAAAATTCAAAAATGCACCGCTGGAACACATCGGGCCAAAAGTACCTGTTGTTACTACGTCTACTTCATGAGCTGCTTTTTTCAGCCCTTTTTCTTCGACAATACCAATAATTTCTTCCGCTGTTACAACTACAGCATGACCTTTTCTGATTTTCTCGTTTATTTCTTCGTATGTTTTAGCCATCGTTATTTTCCCCTTTTTTATAATTTACTTTAATAATCGTTTCTGTCACTGTGCCGGCTTCCCCGGCTTGTTCATAATCCATAACATACTGTTCACCAACCTATTTATATTAACTCTATCTACATAGTAGACAATACCTTAAACATAAACATTTGTCAAGTATTTTATTAAATAATATTATATATACTATGCTGGGATATTGCTCTGGCACAAGGTTGGCGATCTCTATTTAGTGCAGTGCTCGTCACATATATCGTCCGGATTGACCGGAGATGGCTTACCTATTTTTTTATAATAATTATCAATGGCTGATTTAAGAGCTTGTTCTGCCAAGACCGAACAATGCAGCTTAACCGGTGGCAAGCCACCCAAGGCTTCAGCTACAGCCTTATTGGAGATAACCAGGGCTTCAGAGATGGTCTTCCCTTTCACCATATCCGTAACCATAGAACTGGTGGCAATAGCAGCCCCGCAGCCAAAGGTCTTAAATTTGGCATCAGTGATAATATCCTCTTTAACTTTTATATATAACTCCATGATATCACCACATACAGGATTACCCACATGACCGATGCCATCCGGGTTTTCCATCTCTCCCACGTTATGCGGATTACGGAAATGCTCCATTACTTTTTCACTATATTGACTCATGTTTTTCCCCAAGTTTCTCCAGCGGTACGGTAAAATAGAACGTACTACCCTTACCTATGGCACTCTCGACCCACACCTTACCCTGATAATTTTCAATTATCCCTTTGACCAGGGTTAATCCTAATCCCAGCGATCCGCTCTTAAATTCAAAAGTGCCTGAAGAGTGCTGGTCGTCAGATTTAATTTCATAAAAGCTTTCAAAAATATTTTCAAACTCATTTTCCGGGATACCTATACCGGTGTCAGCGATCTCTGCCTGGATCTTATCCGGGAATGTCTTAGTCCTGATCGTGATCTTACCTTCATCCGGTGTAAATTTTATCGCGTTCATGACCAGATTGGTCAACACCTGATTCATTTCCCGCTTGTTCATCTTAGCCAACGGCAAATTCTGATCAAGTTCCAGCGTTAGGGATTGCTTGCGCTTTTGCGCAAATATTTCCATATCGCCATATACCTCTTTAATGAGTTCATTTAAATTCATCTCATCTCTTTTTTCCAGTTTATCTTTTTGCTCGGTTTTAACCATATCCAGAATGTTATCAATAGTTTGCAGGTAACGGTTGATAATTTCTTTGGCTTTACCGCATTTTAACTTAAATTCCTCATCCTTGCCTTTAAACAGGCCCAATTCAAAAAGGCTGATATAACCATTGAGCACAGTTAACGGGGTGCGGAATTCATGGGAAGCTATAGAGATAAATTTAGATTTCATTTGTTCTTTTTTCACCAGGTCACGGTGGGCTTTTTCTAAAGCAGCTTTACCCCTGTTTTCCAACTGGACCAGGATATTGACCGTCAATCCCACGATGATGTAAAGGATGATTTCCAGGGTATTATCCAAGACCCAACTGATCCCTAATTGCAACGGCGGCGGCCAGATCCGTAACATATAAAAAAAACTGCTGATGAAAGCTGCCGCGGTCACCCCTATCGGCCCGAGCTTGAATGCGGCATAAATGATCGGGATATAATACAATTTACGAAAGACGCTATGCAGAAAAATATTATCGTTAGGGCTAAAATAGTGGCAAACCGCAATAACTATAATAAATAAAAACAAGACGGAAAAATCAACTGTTATTTTTCTGTTTTTCATAGATCACCTCGGTTAATCGGGCGAATTCAGCGATACTGAGGGTTTCAGCGCGCCGTCCAGTCTCAATCCCTGCTTCCTGCAGGCCCTGTTCAAGCAGCTCCGCAGCCAGGCCATAATTATGTTTCAAACTGTTCAGGATAGTCTTTCGCCTTTGGGCAAACGAGGCTTTGACTATTTTCTTAAAAGTGTCAACACTAGGCACTTTTTCCCGGGGTTGTGGTAAAAAATCTATTTTGACGACCGCAGAATCGACTGCCGGTACCGGGGTAAAACAACTAGACGGTACTAGCCGGATGATCTGGACATCAGCGTAAAATTGCAGCATGATCGAAATAACGCCATATTCTTTACCAGCAGGAACAGCAGCCAGTCGCTGGGCCACTTCTTTTTGAACCATAATAATGGCTTGGCAAAATTGCGGATTAGCCAGGTGCCAATCCAATAATTGGAAAATGATCGGGGAGGTAATGTAATAAGGGACATTAGCCGTAACTTTAAATGGCCCAGTCATTAATTCTGCCGGTAGTTGATAGCTCATGATATCCTGGTGTACGATCACTACCTTAGGATATGGCTTTAAACTTAACTGTAATTCATGTACCAGCCGCGGATCAATCTCTATAGCGATCAATTGTTCTACCTGCGTGGCCATGAGCTTGGTCAATACTCCACGGCCAGGCCCGATCTCTATTACCCGGTCATTTTTTGTCAAAGACGCAGCAGTAACTATATCTAAAGCCACTTTTTTATCTTGCAGGAATACTTGGCCCCATCTTTTCACTTATCACCAAACCGGCAGGCTTTAGCCGCTACTTTTAAAGCTTCCAGCATACTGCCTGAATCTGCGACCCATTTACCGGCCAGGTCAAAGGCAGTGCCATGACAAGGCGAAGTACGAACAAAGGGTAACCCCAGGGTCATGTTTACGCCTCTCTTATAAGCCAGTAACTTGATCGGGATCATTCCCTGGTCGTGATACATGGCAATAGCCAGGTCATACCGGCCGCCGGCGGCATAATAAAAAGCCGAATCACTGGAGATCGGCCCTTCTACATGAAAACCTTTCTTTTTAGCCTGGTTTACGGCGGGTATAAGAATATCTTTTTCTTCATTGCCCAGGATCCCACCCTCACCGATATGCGGATTTAAACCGCAGACCACGATCCGGGGTGAATCAATGCCGAAGAATCTCAGGCCTTTATCTCCCAGTTCTATCGCTTCCATAATTTTTTCCGCGGTAACATTTTTACTCACGTCTTTGAGAGCCATATGCCTGGTCAGTAATATAACTTTTAGCGTTCCACCGGTCAGGAGCATTACATATTTGGTAGTATTAGTCAACTCGGCTAAAAGCTCGGTATGTCCGTTATATTTAAAGCCAGCCAGATGCATGGCTTCTTTACTGATCGGAGCGGTTACTACTCCTTTGATCTCCCCGGCCAGAGCCAGCCGGACCGCTTCCTTAATATATTCGACTGCCGCTTGGCCGCACATTTTCTGGACTTGCCCGATCTTCAATTCATCCATATTTATACTATCAACACTAATAACATTAATGCGCCCGAATTCAAAGACCGCCTCGCTGGGCTTATTAATCGCTTTAACGGAAAAACTCTTAACCGGGAACCTTTTGGAGTCCTGGAAAATCTTAATATCCCCGATCAAGACAGGCCGGCAAAGATGGTAAATCTCCGGCTCCAGACAAGCTTTGGCGATAATCTCCGGACCGATCCCGGCAACATCGCCGATCGTGATCCCTAAAACCGGTTTTTCCTGATCAACCATATTATTAATCCACAGCGTTGATTTCTATTTTTGCCTTGCTTTTCAGGTCCTTCAGCCATTCTTCAAATTTCTTTTCCATTGACTGTTGATAAAGCATATTTTGGATATATTCCTTTATTTTTACGTTTTTACCGGCGCCAACAGGAACTTCATCATCCAATGTCAGCTGTTTAGCAGGCTTGGTTTCTTCCACTTTGATCAAGTGATAACCAAAAGAAGTTTTTACCGCTTCACTAACCTGTCCCGGTTTCAAAGCAAAAGCCGCCTTGCTAAACTCTGGCACCATGGTATCTTTGGTAAAAAAGCCAAGATCCCCGCCATTTTCCTTGGACCCAGGATCTTCTGAATATTCCTTGGCTAAAGCCGGGAAATCTTCGCCTTTTTTGATCTTAGCTTGTATTTCCTGGATCTTTTTCAAGGCCGCGGACTGGATTTTCAGGTCTGCTTTTTCATCCAGCCGGATCAGGATATGGCGCGCCCGTACCTGTTCTTCTTGCTTTAGTTCCTTTTTATGATCATCGTAATATTTCTGGACCTCGGCTTCATTGGGCAGCGTCGCCTTAGCTTTAATCTCTTTCTCGATCAATTGCATTACCATTAACTGTTCTTTAATATCATTCTCAAAAATCTTTTCCGTGTAGCCCTGGCGCTTAAGCTCTTCTTTGTATTCTTTATAATCATTTTCCGGTTTGAACCGTTTCTTAACCTCATCAACGCCTTTTTGGATATCTTGCTTGGTGACAATAATATTTTGCTTTTTAGCCTCTTGCCTCAGGAGCTTTTCTTCAACCAGCTGGGTCAGCATCTCTTTTTTCATTTCCTTGAGCTTTTCCTCTATATCAGTTCCTTTGTATACGCGGCGGTATTGTTCGACCATCGGCCCGGTCTTCTTATTAAAATCTTCCAGGGTAATAACCTCGTTATTGACTACGGCTACTGTTTTGTTCACTACTTTAGCCAGCACACTGCCGCTGCCTAACAAGCCAATAATGGTAACTAACCCGACTACTACACTTAATCTAGTTCTGTTCATTACTTTTCTCCTTCGCTATTTCCGGTTGTAGAACTCCCGGTAATGTTGATTTCTTTCAGCTTTTCATAATTGATCTTGACATGCCATTTTTTCTTCAAACTCTCTAACCATTGGTCGAACTTGCTTTTTTCTACCACTCGTTCTACTTCAGCTTTAGCTTCTTCAAAGCTCTTTTCCCCGGCAGCCTTCTTAGCGATAAGCTTAATGATATGATAGCCAAACGCAGTCTTGATCGGCTCGCTCAGCTGTCCGGGTGTAGTTAAGGCAAATGCCCCTTTTTCGAAATCCGGGACCATCTCACCTTTACCGAAATATTCCATTTCCCCGCCTGTCTTGCTGGAACTGCTATCAATAGACAATTCTTTGGCAAGCTGGCCAAAATCAGCCCCTTTTTTCAATTGCGCCAGGGCTTGCTCTGCCTGGGATTTTTCTTTCACCAGGATATGAGCTACTTTGATACGTTCCGGACCGGTAAATTCACTCTTATGCTGGTCATAGTAATTTTTAGCTTCAGCTTCACTGGGCTTCAGCTGGGAGTCCCTTACCCTTTTGATCATTTCTTCAAGCAAGATCTGGTCCACGATCGTATCTATTTTTGTCTGGATAGTCTTTTCTTTATCCAAATTACGCTCTTTAGCTTCTTGTACGATCAATTGTTCTTTAACCAAGGCGTCTAACATGGTTTTCTTATCCTCATCCGCCCGAATCAAAGCCTGATATTGCGGCGGCAGCTGTTTTAACCGTTCGGTGAAATCAGTGCTCGTAATAACTTTAGAGCCAATATTGGCTAAAACCGCTTGTTTACGCGAGCAGCCGGCCTGTGCTATTATAAGTAAAGATAATATAGCCAGGATCTTTTTCCTGTTGTGAATCATCTATTCCCCCCCCAGTTTGCTATGTAATTAAAGTTTATTTATATCATAATTTCAGAGTCTCTGCAAGATATTTCTTAAAATTACCCGGGGGCCCTTTTTCACCACCAGAGTAAACGGCGGACCAGCCTGGAAACTTACCTCTCCGGCAAACTGACTGGCCAGTTTCACCAGGGAGGATCCTGCTACCTTGGTTTGGGGGTGAAAAATGAACTCCCAATGGTCATCCTGTTCGCTAATCTCCTCTATTAATAACTCCTGGCATAATACGCGTAATTCTATTATTTCGATCAAGTTAAGCACTTCCAGCGGCAAGGGGCCGTAGCGATCCTTGATCTCACTGTGAATTTCACGCAATTCATCTAAAGTACTCACTTGGGATAGTTTCTTATATATTTCCATTCTGGGCAATTCGTCACTAATATACGGAACCGGTAAATAGGCTTTGAGCCGCAGATTGATACTGGGAGTAATAGTGATCTCTTCTTTTTGACCTTTTAAACGCTGGATATTTTCCTGCAAAAGTTTGCAATACAGGTCGAATCCGACCTTAGAGATATAACCGCTCTGTTCTTTGCCCAGCAGGTTCCCGGCGCCCCTCAATTCCAGGTCACGCATGGCTATTTTGAATCCTGATCCTAGCTGGGTAAATTCCTGGATGGCTTTCAATCTGGCCGCCGCATCTTCAGTAAAAACAAAATCACGGGGATAGAAGAAATAGCTGTAAGCCCGGCGGCTGGACCGGCCTACCCGGCCCCGCAACTGATACAGGTCAGCCAAGCCGAATCTTGTAGCATTATCCACGATCAAAGTATTGACATTGGGCATATCCAAGCCTGATTCAATAATGGTGGTGGCCATGATCACGTCGAATTTTTTAGCGATGAAATCAAGCATGATCTTTTCCAGGGTGCGGGAATTCATCTGGCCATGCGCTACTCTGATCCTGGCCTCAGGCACCAGTTCAGCCAGTTTTTTAGCGGCACGGTCTATAGTCTGGACCCGATTGTGCACATAAAACACCTGCCCGGAACGGGAAATCTCATGCAAAATGGCCTGGCGTAAGACCTCATCATTATGTTCCATTACATAGGTGGACACCGGCAGGCGCCCTTCGGGTGGATTATTGATCAAACTGACATCCCGGATACCGCTCAAGGACATTTCCAGAGTACGGGGAATGGGAGTAGCAGTCAAGGTCAAGGCATGCACATTTTTGTATAGTTGCCTGATCTTTTCCTTATGACTCACGCCAAACCGCTGTTCTTCATCCACCACCAATAAACCTAGCTCTTTGAATTTAATATCTTTTTGCAGCAGACGGTGGGTGCCAACGATAATATCCACCAGTCCTCTCCCCAGGTCCTTGATCACCCGTTCATGTTCAGCTTTAGTGCGGAAACGCGACAGCATTTCTACGCGTACCGGATAATCAGCTAACCGTTCCCGGAAGGTGTTCAAGTGCTGTTCGGCCAGGATAGTGGTCGGCACCAGCACCGCCACTTGTTTATTATTGTTCACCGCGATAAAAGCCGCCCGCATCGCCACTTCTGTTTTACCGTAACCGACATCGCCGCAGACCAGCCGGTCCATAGGCTTGTTCCGGGACAGATCGTTCTTCACAGCCTGGATAGCTTGCCGCTGATCCGGAGTTTCTTCATAAATAAAAGCCGCCTCAAATTCCTGCTGCCAGCGCGTATCAGTATTAAAGGCCTTACCTTCAATAACAGACCTCTCGCTGTATAGTCCTAATAATTCTTTAGCTAAATGCAGGGTAGATTCTTTGACCTGGTCCTTGATCCGTTGCCAGGTATTGCCACCCAAACGGTACATTTTGAGCCTGGCGATCCCAGGGTGGGCTCCGGCCGAAGTGTATTTCTGTACCAAATTCATTTGTTCTACCGGGACATAAAGACGATCACCTTCAGCGTACTTTAAAGACAAGAAATCTTCTTCTTTGTTCCCGATAACCAAGCGCTGGATGCCTTCATAGACACCAATACCATACGTTTCATGGACAATATAATCATGTTCTTTTAAGTCAGTGAACGGGTTTAAAGCCAGCGGCACTGGTTTTTTTATTTTTGCTAAGTATTTACGTTCCAGGTACCGGCCGAATATTTCTTCATCGCTGACCACGGCTAATTTTAGAGTATCAGATATAAATCCGCCGGAGATAACCCCGGTCATCATGCTACAAAAATCAACCTCAGCGGCGAGCAACTCCTGCAAACGCTGTTGTTGGCCGGTATTATCCGCTACCAGAGTCACAGCATATCCCTGAGTGCGCCAATATTTAAGCTTTTCTCTGAGCCGGTCGAGACAACTATGAAAACTATCCATTGGCTGGAAATCAAAGAACAGGGTTTGCGGCGAACTGGCCAAGGTTAAAGACAATTCTTTAGCCAGGGAATCCGGCGGTAATCCTGCCAATGGTTTTAATAATTCATTTTTCAGTAAGACGCATTTCGTGCCCAAGACCGACCAAAGCGGAGTATTGGCGTTTTCCGAGCATAAAGGCAGGATCGAGATTTTTTCCAAGTTGTTAACCGACCGCTGGGTAAAGCTTTCAAATTGACGCAGGCTTTCGAGCATATCGCCATTAAATTCCAGCCGGACAGGATCCCCGGCCAGGGGAATGAATACGTCGATGATCCCGCCCCGAACAGAAAAATCACCTGGTTTTTCCACAAAAGGAGTCCGTTGGTATCCGGCAGCGGAGATGGTCTTCGTCAGTTTTTCCAGGTTGATAGTCTGGCCGGCGGCTAAGGACAAGCGCAGTTCTTCGTAGCGAGCTAGGGGAATAACAGCTTGGGACAGGGCCTCGCGACTAGCGACACAAAAAAAGTTGACCTGCGCCCTGAGAGCTTCCAGTAATCGCAGATAGCCATATTCATCATCAAGAAAAATATTCACTTCTTCAGCGCCGGCAAAAAAGAGCAGGTCCTCATAGAACTTCAAGCTTGGCTCTTCTTCTCCGACAACGAGCAACGGCAAACGCAATTGTCTCCCTAAATCTCGTGCAAAGAGAGCTTTGCTCGCCCCGGCTAAACCGGCAATTTCAGGCTTTTGGTTAGACGTCAAGGCTGACAGCATAGCGAGAAAAACCGGCTGGTCATTAAATATATTAGCGCTGGATAAATCCTTCATTATAATATGGCTCTTAGTTCTTTCTTGGAGATCTTACCGGTGGCAGTTTTCGGCAGGGATCTAAAAAAGCGTACCTGGCGGGGAACTTTATAATTAGCTAAATGAGCCCGGCAAAAATTGATAATATCTTTGGCAGATAATACCTGCCCTTCTTTGAGCGCGACAAAGGCTACCGGTATCTCACCATGATGTTCATCTTTCTTGCCGATCACGGCAACTTCCAGCACCTGGGGATGAGATAAAAGGACATCCTCCACTTCCCGCGAATAGACATTCATACCATGCACCAGGATCATATCCTTCTTGCGGTCACAAATATAGAGATAGCCGTCCTGGTTCACCCGCCCCATATCGCCGGTATAAAGCCAACCGCCCCTCAAGGTTTGGGCAGTCAGTTCCGGAGCATTATAGTATCCCTGCATGACATTAGGACCGCGGATCACGATCTCTCCTACTTCATTTGTTTCCATCTCTTTACCGTTTTCATCTATCACGGCTACTTCTACGCCCGGCAAGGGTTTACCGATAGAACCTGGCCGGCGAACATCAGAAAGTGGATTGATCGACACTACTGGAGAAGCTTCGGATAAGCCATAACCCTCCAATAAAGGTATTTTAAATCTTCTTTCGAAACCAGCCTGGACTTCCGGAGGAAGTGGCGCCCCGCCGGAAACACATAAACGCAGCGGTAAGACCCAAAAAAAGAAGAATGCCGGGATCTTGGCTTTCAATAGCAATTTATAGACTACGGGAATAGATACAAAGACGGTAATGCGGTCTATTACTAGACTTTTTAATACCCGGTGAAAAGGCATCACGGATTCCAGAATAACAGTTTTTGCCCCGATAAAAAGCGGTAATAAGACACACACGGTAAAGGTAAAAGCATGGAACATGGGCAAGAACAAGATAAAACAATCATTATCTTTGAGTTCGATAGCTTTGGCGCAACTACGAATATTAGATAACAAATTATCGTGGCTAAGCATCGCCCCCTTAGGATATCCAGTGGTCCCGGAAGTATAAAGAATTACCGCCAGGTCATCTTTCTGCCCCGGGATCACCGGCCAATTGATGGGATGCGGATCCAGCATCTCCAACCAAGATAAGATCCCCGGTTCTTTTTTACCGCTGCAAATAACGTCCAGGGCGGCTGGATACGAAGACTGGATCTTCTTTACGGTCGGGAGAAAAGATTCGGCAGTGATCAGCATTTTGATCTGGCAATCATTAAAAATATATACCAGTTCAGCGGCGGTCAGGAAAGTATTAAGAGGGACTACTACGGCTCCTATTTCCAGACAGGCAAAATAAGCAATGATGTATTCCGGGCAGTTCTTGAGCAGTATACCTACCCTGTCACCTTTAGCCAAATGCGCTTTTTGCTGTAAATTAACAGCCAGCGCACTTACCTGACGATACAATTGCTGGTAAGTAATGTTTTTGCCTTTATATTTAACAGCGATCTTACTCGGGATCCTCAGGCTTGCTGACCTGACGATCTCTGGCAAGGTAGTCATGCAGACCATCCTTTTCATCCTGGCTTAGATCCTTTTCCGGATTGAAAGCCGTGATCTTTCCCTGAAAATCCTTATAAGGATAAATTTCTCCGGTCAACAAATAAAGAGCTTTGGCTATCTGCCGCCGTACATTAGCCCGGAATTCATTTTGCAGCATCTCTAACAGGAGCGGAATAAATCTTTCGTCTTTACTTTTCCCCAAAGCTTCAACCGCTATTTGCCTGATAGTTTCGCGCGGATCTTTTAACTTTAGGACGATCAAGTCCCGGGATTGGACATCTTTAATATTGGCTAAGGCCTTCAGCGCCCAGGCACTGATATTTTCTTCCTGTTTAACGAGCAGTAAAGGTACCAGGTAGGGGATAGCCTTGGTGCTTTTGGTCATGCCCAAGGCGAAAATTATTTCCGGCCAGCGGCTCTGGTCCAGGTTGACTAGAAGCGAAGATAAAGCGGGAATGGCTTCTTCACCGATCAGACCAAGGGCTTTAATCGCTTCAGTATTATTGGCATTCGTTTCCTGCAGCGCGATACCCCGTAAAAACGAAATAGCCCGTGGTTCCTGGTGTAAAGCCAGGATCTGCATGGCCCTGAATTGTTGTTGGGCATCGTCCCCTTGCCGTAAATGGCTGATATAAAGGTCCAGAGCTTCAGTTGTCAGCGGCTCTATTTCCACTTCTACCGGTTTACTAACCAGCTCTCCGACCCATAATTGATCATCGATATCCCGGTTGTACGGGTTGTTATGATACAAACCGACCAGCGTGTATTTACCGGGACTTAACCGGTTATACATCTCTTCGATGGCTAAATAGTGTTCAAAAATCTCTCCTGGATTGATCATCGTGATCTCTTCCGGTTCCGGCTCTTTGCGGAACACATATTGCCCGGCTGGTATGATCCTGTTTTTTTTCGCGTCATATATTCTTAAAGCATAAAGCCACCGCGATCCATTCTGCCACGAGAGATTATTTAAGCTCACTGGTTGTTGACTTATATTCTTGATCGTAAACTGGATTTGTACCGGCTCAAAAACAGTATAGCGCTTTTTGACCGGTTTAATCGTTAATTTCAGCGTTCCCTCGACACCGTAAACAGATGGTGATAATAGTAATACCAGCAAACCAAACAAAACCAACATAATTCTTCGTTTCATCGGCTAATCCTTATCATAAAAATATTCAGTAACATCTATATTATAAGCTCGCGGCGCCAAGGCCTCGCTGATAGAATACTTAAATCCTTTAGCTGGGCCGGCGGTCTCTTCCAGGTCCACAATAACTGGATCTTGGCCAGCTATTTTCTGTTTGACCAGGATGACTTTCGGCCGCAGAATATTATCCAGATTGTTAGCATATACCACTGCCAGTTCATTATTGTCAAGTCTTACCAAACTGCCTACCGGATATACTCCCATCATTTGCACAAAGGCTTTAGCCAGAGCCGGATCAAAAAAACTACCCTTCTTGCTGATAATTAAAGCTATAACCTTAGCCGGCAATACCGGAGCATGATAAACCCGCAGACTGGTCGCTGCGTCATACACATCGCAAATAGTCACTAAGCGGCTCAGCAGGTTTATTTCTTTAAGCCTTTCTGCCCGGGGATAACCGCTCAAATCATAATGAAGATGATGTTCAAAAGCGACGGCTAAACTGAGGGCGCTGATCCCGGCTACCTTACTTAACACTTCCGCCCCTTCCAGAGTATGGCTTTCCATGATCTTCCATTCGTCCGGAGTCAACAGGCCCTGCTTATTGAGGATCTCTTTGGGAATGCGCACTTTCCCGACATCATGCAGCATGGCTGCTTCTCCCAATAAGCGTAATTGTTCGGAATTTAATCCCACCAACTTACCCAGATATAAAGACAAAACAGCTACATTCACTGAATGGTTAAAAGTATATTCATCGTAATTCTTAATGGTAGTCAAACCGAGCAGGTATTTATCATCATTATTGATCACGCTGACAATATCGGTAACCACCCTGTGCACATTATCCAGGTTAAAGCTCTGGCCATTTTCCACATTGTGCAAGATCTGTTTGATAACTCCTATACTGCCAAAAAACATACCCTGGGACTTTTGCCGGGCTTGGGCGTCAAATCTCATTACTGCGCGACCGCCATTTTCTTTACCGTCAACTACTTCTGATTGTAGTACGGTGCCCAGCTGGATATTATTGATCCCTTTCTCTCTTAGTTTATCCGCGACCATGACGGAATCACAACTATCTCCAGTTTCCCGGCCCAAGATCTGCATAAAACCGATCAGCTCATCACGCGTAACAGCGGATAGGAAAGTTAAGCTATTGATCTTCCTTTTCTCAAATTCTTCGATAAACTGGCGCAGGTTTAAAGTATCTTCCACTAGAGCCATATTGCCAAAATACAATTCGTTTTCCACCATAGTGAAAGTAACCTCCGGCCGGTACTTAAAAAGTTCGGCCAAGGTTTCCTGTACTAGTGACAAGGAATGGATAAAATATGGGTGGTCCAAGGGATAGAGTTGGGCGTTCTTGATCGCCGCGGGAATTTGTTTCAACAGCCGCCGCGCTAAAGAATGCAGGTTTTGGTTAACAAAAAATGAAATGTTTTTGTCAATCATTTTTCCCTTTCCCCTTGATCTGCTCCAGGGCTTTTTCCGCTTCCGGCAGCAGTGTTTTCCTGGATCCGATAAAACCGACCCATTTGTGCTTGACCAGTTTTTCCAGAAAAGATACCGCTTCCCTGGCTTTTAACAAACCTAATGATTGTATCGCTTCACGCTTCAAATTAACGGTTAATCCGAAGGGATCTAATTTTTTTACTATTTTCAAGAGCACCGGAACCGCGCGTTTATCTTGCAAATTACCCAGCCACTCAACAGTAACATTCCTTACTTGAGCGTCTTTATCACTAAGTCCTTTCAGCAAACAATCAAAAATCCGGGGGCTACCGCTCAAGCCCAGGCTTTTGATCACTTCCACCCGGACCCGTGAATTTCCATGTTCCAATAAATCGCAAAGCCGGCTGAGACTGCGTTCATTATTAATAAGCCCTAGAATGAGCACAACATTACGGACCAGATGCCAGTCAGGATCATTTAGTTTTTCCCATAAATATTCTATCTTATCTTTGCTTACTTCGCTGATCACCTGGCACAGCAGCCTCCGGACCGCCAGCATTTCTTCCGCACCAAGCAGCTCGATCAAATAGGGCGTACTATCCCCAGGCAACATAGTCAGGTAATCCTGGATCAGCACATGCGCGACATCATCTTTCTCTATAGACCTGATGGCGTAAACCAGTTTCTGGACAATTTCCCTGGCTCCCAAGGCAAGTAATAATGGCTGGAGCAGGATCCGTCTTTCAGCGGCAGCGGTAGGATCCTGCCAGAGATCCCTTACTATGCTCAAATATTTTACCGCCCAGTCAAAAGTATTTTTATCCAGGTGTGCCTTGACCCTGTCTTCATAAACTTGCGCTAATACTTTAGTTTTCTCCGGATCACGCTCGATCCTTAATAATTCCGCCATGACGTCCAAAAACGTCTCTTCCAGCCGGGACGGTTCATTGATCTGGGATAATTTTTCGATCTCTTTAAGCTCTGGTTCGGTATAATGGCTCAGATCAGCCAGTATACGATTTATATCCGGTGGCAGTTGGTATTGTATTTCCGTTTCTTCCACCGGGCTGAGGGCGACTTGCTGTGGCTGTGGTTTTACCGGTTTCTCCGCCAGTTCCAAGTTATTCGCTATTTTCAATTCCTGGAATAAATTATTTTTATTATGATTGCCCATGGGCAGACCGTTGATCAGCGCAGCTATTTCTGCCGGGGAAGCGCCGGCTTTAATTTTCTCCTGTAACAGGGGCGCCAAGTCATTAACCGGTGTTTCCGCTAACAGGTTACCATAGGCAGAATCATTGTTGGCCGTAGCGGAAATATGCTCCAGGACGACTTGCTTGGTCTCCGGAACCAAAGCGGCGACACTGGCGGCTAATTCCCGGTAAAAATTCTTTTGTTGGTCGATCGGTTGTTGCTGTACTAAGTGTATCAGTTTGCCAAAAGCCTTAACTATATAATCCTGTTCCGATCCTTCGCCTTGCTCACTACTTTCAGTACGAGCTAAGGCTTCTACTAGTCCGGATAAATTGGCCGGTTTGGACATTAATTCTCCTAACAAATGATAAGCTTCGCGGGGCAGGTTATTCTCTTGGCCGCTCAAAAAATCGGCAAATAGGACCACCGCGCTCAGGTTAGCGCTTGAGCCGGATTTATGATCCTGGGTCTCGCCATATGAGCCGATGCGAAAGACTTCCTGTTGCAAGGTTTCATTGATCTTAATGGAGGTAAAATGTTCTGTTTCCCAAAATGTCTCACCCCCCTCTTTTTCTATGATCTGAGCAGGATCGGTATTCAGGAACTGCAGAAACCTGAGCAATTCATCCTCGGCTAAATCCCGTTTAAAAGTCAACTCCCTGATGCCCAGCCGGTAAATTTGCAGGGATAAACTCTCCAGTATTTCATCACCCTTATTGATCATTTGGCCGCTGACAAAAATATACTGCCTTTTCAGGCGAAAGCGTAAAACATCAACAGTGCTAAAAAACTGGGTAATGGCTTGCTTAAGTTTATCGACAGAACTTATCAGCAGCGGATGCTGTAAAGGATACAAACGCAAGGCTTTTAGGGTGGCTTGCAGATTCAGCAAAAGATCGCTGATCAGATCGATGGGTACGGGAGGTTTTTTTGGCTGGTTCGTATTTGGTGTCATCTGTCCTCGAGCGTAAGATTAACCATATATTTTATTTGAACAATAGCATATCCAGGGAGGCATGCAGTTTCGGCGGGAATGTTTTATATAGCTGCTTATACATTTCTGTATAGACAAACTCTTTTTCCGGCAAGTCCTTAGTAGTATGTTTGAGACTATCCAGGCACATGGAAACAGCCTTGCAACAATCGCTTAGTTGCGACACCAGTTCTTTGATATTTTTACCGGCCCGGTTCAGATTTTGGGCATTTCTTAAAGCAAACGAAGCTTTATCTTTCCAGATTGCCGCCCCACTCAGGTACGTATAAGCTAATGGATATGACACCATTTTAATCTGCTCCATTTTTTTAATATTCGTCTGTAAGAGCAATATTCTCTGCCCCAGGAGAATATCCAGAGTCGCGTCCAAGCCGGTCAGGGTTTCATCAGAAATACGCTGGAACCGTCCCGGGTCAAGATTAGCCAGAGACATGCGCCTCAGGATAAAATAAGCGTGCAGGAAGACTTCGCGCAATAGATCTTCTTCTAGCGTCGGGGTCCAGTTACTAGCTCTTTTGATCATCCTTAAATGCAAAGCATATTGTTCTTCTATATCCACGGTCATTAAATTCTGTTGCAGCATCTCCCTGACCTTAAGTTTAGAAGTGGCTTTGTGGCCGTATGAATTATACAAGGAATGAATGATCGTGGTCACTTGCCGGCCCGGTTCCCAGAAAATAAAAGGCCATCTTTTCCAAAGTTTCTCCCCTACTTTATAACCATTGTACTCGGCTACGCCCAGCGGCGGATACTGCCCGTCAATATTGACGATCACCCGGTTTTCCGGGTACCAGCTGATCTCATCGAATTTGATCTTGGGAAAAGTTGATCGTTGTTTTTCTTCCAGAATAGTGTCCGGAGTGACAAACCTGATCTGGGCTACATTGTCGGACATCACGTTCATCCAAGCGGCACCGATAATACCTAAGGCCCACTCGCCGAAATTGAGCATATCCAGCTTTTGCATGGAAAAGATCATGCCATTATCAGGCACATCCGTCACTACCTGGCGCAATATTTTCGTATATTCATCAATCGCTTCCTGCAGGCTGAGTGGAAACTTCAAATACTGGCCGCTGGTATACTCTTCCGTAAAGACCGGGTATTCGCCGAGAAGATAACCCTGCTGGGCCGCCCATTTCGGTTTCAGCCTGGTCAATACCTGCCATAAACCTTCCGAGGCCTTATGGTTACGAGGGAAAACAACTACTCCATTTTCAAACTGCAGCGGCGTAAATCCCACGTTTCCCGGAGGAGTCACGGTAAAATTAAAAAACTGGTCCTCCAAATGCGGAGCCAGGACATATTCCAATCCAGCCTGCACAAAAGCATTGGTCTTCTTACCATCGATAGAACATTCCGGCGGGAAGACGCCTTTATGTTTGACATAGCGAGCCAGGGATACTTCCAATACATCTTCAATAAACTCGGTATTCATCCGCACTTCATCAGCTACTTCCTCAGGGCTGGTAAAAAGAATATGCGCTTCATAGGCAAAATTCAAGATCGGATAAATAGAGCGGTCCTGGTAAGCTTCGCGTAATTTAGTGAATGTTTCCGGAGCCACATTGCGTAATTGGAGCAGAATTTCGTTGGAAGCAGCCAAGCAGATGGGGACATTAAAGTTTTTAGAAAGCTGGATCAAAGCCAGGAAAGTGTCCCGCACTAGCGGACCATTCTTCGCTAAGACATTATCAAATGGGAGCGACTTCTTGATATCCGGATCAACCGCTTCCTGTAATATCTGATTACCTATTTCTTTACTGGCTTCATGGGCATGAAATCCCAGCACGACATAAACATTTTTCATGATGTGTTTATTTTACAACGTTATAAATTAATTTGCAAGAGATTTAAATAGGGTCCTGTTGCAGGGTCATGTTACCTATATTTATTCATATTTGCGGGAGTAGTTTTCCCCTGATTCAAGACGCGAGGAGTGCAGCGTAGTAGAACTACGTAAACGACGAGCAACAATGAAGCGGGGGAAAAGAACCCCGCCCGGAGGGAAGGTTGTCTTTGGCCGACTATGGTTCGACAAGCTCACCATCCTGAGCAAAGTCGAAGGACTGCGTCGCTCCTCCTGGACGTATCTTCTAGATACGCCGGTGTCGTTGCTCCTTGTATTCGACTCAAATCCATTCCTTCAAATATAAATAAATATAGGTAACAGGACCCTAACAAAAAAAATCTGCTCCCTTAAGGAGGAAAGCCACGGAGAGACCTCCTGGGAGCAGATAATTAGACGTATTTAGTTTTCACAAGGTAACAATATCATATAAAACATATTTTGTCAAGTTATATTTCAACCCAGCGGATCGCCTTTATTGGTCTTGGCCAGTGTCGGCGATAGGCAGGGTGAAGGCAAACGTGGATCCTTCTCCCACTTTAGAGCTGACCTCAACACAGGAATTGTGCTCTTCTAAAATTCCTTTTACCAGTGACAAGCCGATACCCAGTCCCCCATGCTTGCGGGCGGTACTACCATCTACTTGGTAAAACTTCTCGAAGATCTTGTCGGTTTCCTCTCCCGGAATGCCGATACCCGTATCCGTGATCTCGATCATAGCTAAATTATTTTTACACTGCACTTTCAACGCGATATATCCTTCCAGCGTGAATTTAACGGCATTATGCAATAAGCTGTTCAATACCTTTTCGATCTGCTCTGGGTCACCGTTCACCGCCGGCAGGTTTTCCGGCAGGAAGCGGTAGATCTTTAAACCCTTTTCCGCGGCTTCATCTTCAACCTTGTTAGCGCATATCTGGATCACTTTGACCAGATCAAACGGCTGTAATTCGCTCTTCAGCTCTTTCTGTTCAACGAGAGCAAAATCAACCAACTGGTTGACCCGGCTGATGACAGTGTTGACATTTTCCCTTACTATTTTCAGGGCTTTTAACTGTTCCTCGGGCAGATCACCCAGAGTACCGTCTACCAGGGCATCCACATATCCTTTCACTGGAGTAAGCGGAGTCCGTAATTCATGGGTGACATTGGCTACAAAATTAGCTTTTAACTTATCCAGTATCTTTAATTCCTCATATCTGGTTTGCAATTCATTATAAAGACGCACATTTTCCACCGCTAAACCGGCAGTGTTGGCAAAAGTCGCCAAATTAGCTACCTGTTCATCGTTGATCGGATGCGAACTGAAATAATTATCCGCGGAAAAAATACCGATTATTTTCTCACTGGTCCGAATAGGGACCAGGCAAAACGCTTTGGTCTTGGTCTCGCTCATAAATTGCCGGTTACAACGTGTATCATGGGCCGGATCTACGACATTATAAGAACGGTTATGCCTGAAGACATCGCTGAGAATATCCGGACCGTATAAAGGCACCCGTCTTTTTTGTATTTCCCGTTCACTGACAAAATCAGTCATACCTACGCTCAAGCATCCCTCGATCACTTGCTCTTCAGTATTGACCAGGTAAAGAACGCCACGCTCGAAACCCAATCCCTTAATGCCCGTAGATAAAGCGATACGAAGTATTTTTTCTTCGTCCAACCGTTTGGAAGAAGCCTCGCTTAATTCATGCAGGGCGGCAATGTGGTCAATTTTTTGCTGGAGCTTGACAATATTCTCTTTTAACTCAGCCGTCATTTCATTAAGAGTATTGGCGATTTTGCGGATCTCATCATGAGACCTGATCTCGATCAATGGTTCCGGGATGCCTTGTTTGATCAGTTGAATGTTCCGGAGCAGGTCATACAAAGGTTTGAGAATCATCCGGGTAATAATAAACATCCCGACAATAGTCACGCTGGCTACAGCCAAGATCGATGCTATCACCAGCATTTTTACCGGTACCGCTGGATAAAGATTGCCAACAGATAAGAAAATAATATTTTTAGCAATATCGTAGTTCAGGATCCCGGTTAAAATTAAAGCAGCGACCAAAACAGGGCTTAGGCCAAAGATGATCTTTTCGAACAAAGACTTTAATCTAAAAATCTTTTTTACCATGTATCCTCTCTCTGATTTTTTGCAGCGCAAAAAATGAATTGTGGTCTGATTTCTATTTTCTATTCTCTTTTTTTTGATACTGCTTTGGACTTGCTATTTTACCAATATCATTTAGTCACTATTTCACGATACCCGTAGTCGTACGCCCAAAGAACCGATTAAGCGCCTGGATCCGTGATTGGATCGGCGGAATTTCATCAGCATCTATCGTGCAATCAATTACTGTCGGTTTTTTGGTTGATAATACCTGCGGCATAACCTGTTTTAGTTCTCCCGGCCGTTCTACTTTAATACCCTGGGCCCCGAGACTTTCCGCGATCCGGGCAATATCCATCCGCTGGAACGTAGAAGCCAGGTACCGCTCCTTGAACTGAAGTTGCTGCCCGTGATAGACCATGCCCAGCCGGGCATCATTGAAGACTATCCAGATCACCGGGATATTGTAGTTAACCGCAGTCGCCACTTCCATGCCATTCATGGCAAAACAGCCATCACCGATAATAGAAATTACCGGCCGGTTGGGGGCGGCCAGCTTACCGCCAATAGCCGCGGCAGTAGCATAACCCATGGCCCCAAAATCAAAATTATGGAAGAATGTTTGCGGTAAATATGTTTGAAAATAATGGATAGCCCACGCCAAGTGGTTGCCGATATCACAGAAGACAATGGCATCGATAGGTAAACTGTCACGCAAGTCCTTAATGAGGCGTTGTGGCTTCAGCGGTATATCTTCAGCATACATCTTTTCTTCATTAATGAAGGTCTGATATTGTTTCTTGAAAAAATAAATATCCTTGGCGCTAATACGGGGCGTATAGGTGAGCCATTTTAAATCGCGGTTGATCTGGTAAAGGATTTCAGAGAGAGCGGCTTTGGCATCCCCGGTAATACCGACTGTGACCGGATAGTTCTTGCCTAATTGCTCGGCATCGATATCAACCTGGATCAGAGCCAGTCGGGGATTCAAGCGCTGGTCCCAAGCATGGGTAGATACTTCCCCCAAACTGGTGCCGATACAAAGCAGAACGTCAACATCTTCGCTTAATAAATACTTATCAGCCAGTGGCGTACCGCCAAAACCAAATACTCCTAATGAAAGTAAATGATTTTCCGGGAACGCGCTTTTCCCTTTAGGTGTGGTGGCTACGGGAATGATCAAACGTTCGGCCAGATCGCGCACTTCCTGGTTCGCACGGGCAATATTAACGCCATTACCGATCAACATCGCCGGTCGTTGCGCCTGCAGTAAATAACGGGCAGCTTCTTTTACCGCTACCCGGTCAAAAGAATGATTGCGTATATGGTAGGAATCACTGGGTACCAGTTCATGATTAATTTCTTTGGTCATAAAATCAGTAGGGATATTAATATGGACTGGGCCGGGAGCTCCGGTCAGGGCATTGCGGATAGCTGTCTTGACCAGTTCCGGCATCTTATGCTCATTGGCAGGCATAGCACTGAACTTGGTGACATAGCGCATCATTTCTACGGCATTGATCGTGTGACTGGTGGTTTCCTGAAAGGCTCCTTTGCCAAAAGCGGCAGTAGCTACTTGTGCAGTGATAAATAAAACAGGTACGGAATCAGTATAACATACTGCCGTACCTGTGAATAAGTTCGTAGTTCCTGGCCCGGTCGTGGCACAACAGACACCTAATTCACCGCTTACCCGGGCATAGCCATTAGCCATGAAAGCGGCGCCCTCTTCGTGTTTGGTCAGGATAGGAATAATATTCGGCGTATCATATAAAGTATCGTACAACGGCATCAACGGTCCGCCCGGGATACCGAATATATACTTTACTTTCTCCTGTTCCAAGTACTGCAATAAGGCTTTGATGGCTGTAACTTTCAAGGGTAGACCTCTAAGTGTGGAACACCTAACATACCTAGTACTTAATCCCTGTTCTAGCGTTCAGGGCATAAAATAGGCCATCTTCACTGCCGAAATAAACAATATCTTCAATAACAGCTGGCGCGCAATTAACCGGCTTACCACAGGTAAATTGCCATAATTTTACCCCAGTAGCCGCATCCAGAGCATATAAACGGTTATCCGTAGCCCCTATGTATACCGTGTTATTTATCACTGCGGGCGAGGAAGCATAGATCCCTTTTTCAGTTTTATAATCCCAGATCTTTTCACCACTGGAAGCAGCCAGGCAGTAGACCTTGGCATCACTGGCTCCAAAATATACTTTACCGTTAACCACCGCCGGAGAAGAACAAACATATCCGCCTTCAGTTATGAATTCCCAAATTTTCTCGCCGGTTTCCGTTTTTAAAGCATACATCCGGCTGCCGGTAGAACCGATGAACAGCAAGCCGCTGGTAACTGCCGGGGAAGATTCGAGGAAATTACCGCTCAGCTTCTTATTTTCCCACACCGCTTTACCGGTACTGCCGTCAATAGCGTAAATCCGGCCGCCGCCGGTCGCTAAATACACTATACTACCATTAAGCGCAGGCGTGGAAAATATTTCATCATGAGCTTTAAATTCCCAGATTTTTTCACCGGTCCCGGCTTTCAGGCAATACAATTTACCATCGGTGGAACCGATCAGGACAACTTTTACGGCAACTTTTTTCGGCTCAGTTCTGTTTTCCGGGCCGGTCTCCGCGCTGTCCGGTGGTGTTTCCAGGAAATTTATCTCGCCTGTTATCGGACTGGATTCGATCTTTTTACCGGTTAAGAACTCCCAGACTTTTTCCCCGGTTAGGGCGTTAAGCGCATACAATTTTTTGTCCATACTCCCGATAAATACCAGATCATCACCGATAGCCGGAGAAGATTTTACTTTATCCCCGGTCACAAAATCCCATTTCTTTTCCCCGGTTCTTGCTTCCAAGGCATAGACCCGTTTATCATAATCACCAAAAAAAACCAGCCCCTCTTTAACTGCCGGGCTGGACACGATCTCTTTGCTGGTAGGATAACTCCAGATCTTTCCCAAAGGTTCTTCTATATAGCCGGTTCGACCGGCATTTTGATGGAACATCGGCCAATCCGCTGCCCCAGCCAATCCTGACAATACCAACAGCATGAGCAAACTGACAAAAAATAGTTTCCTCATTGTATCCTCCAGCTTCAAAAATAATGACACTGATTTAAGATATGTTTTTGATCTTACGATTTAAATTATATCAACATTAAAAATATTTGTCTATCTTTTTATTTGACAAAACACAAAAGAAAAGATACATATAGTTCTGTGAATAAAAAACTGTTGTTCATACTACTGGTTGTGGTTTTAGTATTTGCCGGGGCAGGTATTGCGTATTGGTCTCATCTTGACTACCTGCGCGAACACCCCCCCCTGCATGCCCAATCTTATACTTTAGAAGAAGGCGACACGCTCAGCAGTTCGTTAGCTGAAACCGCGCTTACTGATATTCAAGTGCGGTCGGTCATTAAAGCGATGAGCAATGTTTTTGACCTACGCAAGTGCAAAGCCGGAGATACCTATGAAATAATAACTTTAAAGGACACTGGTTCTTTTGTTAAATTCGTTTATGCTACCAGCCCGGTCACCAAATATGAGGTTTCCCCGGATAGCCAGCAAAATTATGTGGTTAATAAAATTGATACCCCCCTGGAAAAAAAGATCACTACTTTCCAAGGCTCGATTAAAACTAATCTTTATGAGGCCATGACCTCTTCCGGGGAGTCGCCGGAATTAGTCCTGGGATTCGCCGATATATTTAGTTATGAAATAGATTTCCTGACAGACCCACGAATTGATGACACTTTTGCCGTGGTTTACGAGAAATATTATGCCCATGGCACTTTTGTCAAGAACGGGCAGATCCTCGCTGCCCGGTATATTAATAGCGGGCAAGAGCATTTGGCTATTTATTTCGAAGAATCCTCCGGTCATAAAGACTACTATTCCTCTAATGGTAAATCTCTGCGCAAAGCATTCCTGCGGTCACCACTGAATTATCGCCGCATTTCCTCCTTTTTTACCAGACGCCGCTGGCACCCTATCCTGAAGATATTCCGTCCCCACCTCGGCATAGATTACTCTGCCCCCAGCGGCACACCAGTGGCTACCATCGGTGACGGCACTGTGCTTTTCGCCGGTTGGGAAGGAGGATTCGGCCGTTTCATAAAAGTACGGCATCCCAACGGGTATACTTCCACTTATGGTCACCTAAGCAAATACGCTAAAGGCATTAGAAGCGGCGTCAGAGTATCGCGGGGGCAGGTCATTGGCTATGTCGGCTCCAGCGGCCTTTCTACCGGCCCGCATTTGGACTTCCGCCTCATGCAAGGACGTCAATTCATTAATTTCCTCTCCTTAAAATTGCCAGAAGCCTCTGCTATCCCAGGCCAGTATTTGGCGCAATTTGAACAAGTAAAAAAAGAAAGACTACAGCAGCTAAATACAAGCCTCCAGACTCCAGCTACCACCCTCCACTGATACGTCGGCGCCGCGCCCGCCAGCGAATTTTGGAGGGGGCAGGGACACCAGTAAAAACAAATCAAATTCCAATCTGTTTTCATATTGACAACATTCTACCCTGAGAGTAGAATAACGATAGCCTAAATCCCGGTATTTTATTAAGGAGGTTAACATGAAGAAAGCGCTGGTTATTTTAGTAGGTTTGAGCTTTTCATTACTGGCTGCCTGCAGTGGCGTGCAAACTCATACCAAAGGCGGGGAAATAAAGAAAACCTTGGAAGGTGAAATACAGGACACTGACTTTATCCAGACGATCGGCATCGGGGCAGCTGACCAGAAAATGGACAATAAAACCCAAAAAATGGCCACTAGCCGTACCGCGGCTATTACCATGGCTCAATATGAAATGGTTGGCGTGATCAAGGGCTTGCAAATTGAAGGCGGTATTACCGTCTCCCAAGCTATGGAAAAGGATTCCAAGATCACCGCGCTGGTCAATGAATCAGTTAAAGGAGCGGAAGTTATCAAAACAGAATGGACCGCCGACGACGGTTGCATAGTGACACTGCGTCTTTCTAAAAAAAGATTAGCCCAGATGACCAAGATGAATTTTAAGTAACACTGGTATTAAGGGGGGTATTTTGAGAAAAGCAATTTTAACGGTATTATTAGTCAGTCTGTTTTTATACGGCTGCGCTACTGGCCGGCCAAATATAAAGGACGTAACTAATAAGAACAGAGAAGCAAAAGAAATCACCGAAATAATCCAGGCTGAAGGTTTAGCCGCAGTGATCAACAACGATATTTTAGACGCGAAGAAACGCGCCCTGGGTGAAGCGCAACGTAACGCGGTGGAAATGACCGTGGGGGTCTATGTCAATGCCGCCACCCGGGTAGAAAAAGCAATCATGGTAGACCAGCAAATCCTCTCTAAAACCAATGGTTATATAAAAAAATACAAGATACTCAGCGAAGGCCGGGAAGGCGATCTTTATAAGACTAAAATAGAGGCCCTGGTTAAGATCGAAGACGTTAACAAGGACCTTAATCTTCTTGGATTATTGGCTCCTCCGGCGCCAGCGACATCGAACCTGCGTATCGGCATAGTCATCACCGACCGGATCGACGGAGTACCTGACACTGACGGGATCAGTGAATTAACCCTGGCAGACAAACTCTTAAGCCTGCAATATAAAGTAGTAGCTATAAATGAGATCGCTACCGCCGCAAAAAACCTGAAGGCCGACAATTTTCTCAGTAACCTGGATCAGCAAAAAAAAGTAGGCGAATTGATCAAAGCGGATGTACTCATAACCGGCAATGCTGCTTCATCCTTTAATACGGACCAGGGGTTGGGCGGCCTGATCTCTTACCGGGCGGCGATCAGCTTTAAAGTCCTTAAGACCAAACAAGCTGCTTTGATCTACAGTAATTCTTTTTCCAGTGGCGGAGTAAGCACTACCCGCGAAGCAGCGGGCCGGGAAGCCTTGAAACGAGCTGCCGCGATCGCGGCCGAAGATCTGGCCAGGGTCCTGGACCAGCGTTTAAAAACATTTAATTTCATTTCGGTCAGTGTTAAAAATATTTCCACTTTAAACCAGTTGACCGCGGTCATCAAAGGCCTGCAAAATATGATCGAGGTTAAATATACCCAAACTGAAAGTTTTAACCAAGGGATAGCGGAGATTAAGGTAGGCGCGGAGATCGACAATATCGCTGCCATTGCCCAAAAACTGGAAACCAAGGTTGAAGGAATAAAAGTAAAAGTGACCGCAGTCACTAATAGCAGCATAGACGTGGAAATACAGTAAAAACTGCTGAATGCTCAAGGCTAAATGCTGAATGAAAAAGCAATAAAAAAACAGGTTCTGAGATCTTCAGAACCTGTTTTCATTTAGCTTCCAGCATCCAGCCTTTAGCCGCTCTTACTGTATTCGCGCGGTTATTTAACCAAAGCGCTGATCACCTTTTCCTGCACCATAGGCGCCGGGATGTCACTTGTTTCTTTTTCTTTGGGACCGATCTGTAACTGCACCCCTCCGCAGCCTGTAAGTATCAGCGTAATAAGAGATATGAAAATCCCAAGATATCTCCTCTTCATACCTACCTCCTTACACAAAATGCCGACCCTGTAGGATCAGATTGCATTTCAACGCCGCTTCCAGGGTTTTTTCTTTTAATAGCTCTTGGGAATAACTTTGCGACCTGATGGCAATAAACATATCGTAGATGTAATCTATCAAAACATCCTCTATGGGCGCCCAGTAAGGACTATTGGGGAAACCGCGCCCATAACGCACTGATTCTTTAAATACTTTATTACGCGTCGTATCCATTAGATAGGTGGGAGTATAGCAGTCTAGCAAGCTGGGCAGCTGGTTATTAGCAGCACAGAATTGTTCCTGGACTCTGCGTTGCATGAGGAACTCAATAAAAGTCCAAGCTTCTTCAGGATGATGGGAAAAAGAGGAAATGGCCAAATTGCTGCCCCCCATGAAAGTGTAACGTCCAGCCGACCCTGCGGGCATAATGATAGGATGAATACTGGCACTAATTTTATTGTAAGTCGGGGATTTTGGGTTAAGATGCGTATTATTCAGCCAGGGGCCTAGGTAAGCAAAGGTATAATCCCCTTTAACTGCGTATGATTCAACAAAAGCATCATAATTTTGGCCCAGTGAGTCTGGTTTGCTGTAGATATTAATCAGGTTAAAATAGATCCCTAAACCTTTTAAAGCCGCTGGTTCATGAAAAGCGACTTCTTTCCCGTCTGCGCGCAAAAAATGTCCGCCATAATTCCAGATCCAGGGAGCAATATTATGCACAATTTGGGAATCTTTATTGCCAAATACGCCAAAAGCAGCTACTTCTTTATTATCTATCTTGGCATGATGGATTTTTTCACAGGCGTGGATCAGGTCATCCAGTGTTTCCAGGTCACGGCCGGCAAACGAGTGTTCATCAAGAACATCTTTGCGGAAATATAAAGCCCGCACATCCACGTACCAGGGCACCGAAGATATCTTATTGGTGCCGGGAAAGGTACACAGCCTGCTGCTGGCAGGTACAAAACTATTTAGTCCGCCTATTTTATTGACCTGGCTGGTCATATCACGTAAAGCCCCTAACTGGGCCAGGGCTCCGTTCCAGGTGCTGCCGAATTGCAGTACATCCGGCCCTTGTTTCTTTTTGGAAAACATAGCGACCTTTTCCCATAAGAAACGCCAACCAGTTGTTGTCAGTGCCACGTCAATGGCAGGATATTTCTTTTTGAAATCAGGCAAAATAGTATGCCGGACCAACTGTTCATGCTCGTGAGTTAACCAAACACTGATCACTGCCTTGGTCAATTTTTCTCCTTACGCCATTGTTCTTCCTGCGCTAATACCGCGTTGCTTTTAGCAGCCGCTTCCTGGATACTTTCCCGCAACAAGTCTACTGTATATATGCCCTCGGCAATACTGACCAGGAGGCGATGGATGTATTCTATTAAAATATCCTCGATCTGCGCCCAGTTGGGACTATTGGGCAGACTACGACCATGCTGCACAGCATCCCGGAATATTCTTTGCGGTGTATTATCTATGCCGCCCTTGTTCTTATAGGCTTCATTTAAGCTTGGTAATTGGTGATTGGTGGAACAGAATTTTTCCTGTACCGGTAATTGGGCCAGGAATTTGACCAATTCCCAGGCTTCCTGGGGATGTTTGGAAAATTCCGAAATAGCGAGATTGCTCCCTCCTAAAAAAGTAAATTTTCCGGCCGCGCCTCCGGGCATTAATGCCGTTTCAATATGATTACTGACGCGATTATAAAACTCATGCTTGGGATTTAGATAGGTATTGTTCACCCAGGGACCGGTATAAGCCAGGCAATAATTCCCTTTGCGGAAAAAACTATCCAGAAAAGTTTCATAACTTTGCATGATCGAAGTTCTATCACAATAGGTATTAATAAAATTGAAATAAGCTTCCAGGCCTTGCAAAGCCGCGGGAGCGTTAAAAATGACTCTTTTTCCATCAGGGGTCATGAAATCACCCCCATTATTCCAGATCCAGGGAGCCAGAGAATGAACCAATTGGGCGTCTTTTTGACCAGAGAGGCCAAAAGCGGCTACTGTTTTATCTCCAACTTTGAAGTTATGGACTGCCGCGCTAACTTTTTCCAGTCCTTCCAAAGTACCTATATCATGCGCGGTAAAACCATGAATATCCAGTATTTCCTTGCGGTAAAATAATGCCCTGGTATCCAAATACCAGGGGATAGAAGAAACGCGCCCACTCCCGGGGAAGAGACAAGTTTTCGCTGCCTCTTTAATAAAAATATCCAATCCGCCAATAGCCGCCAGGTTAGCCGTAATGTCTTTCAAAGCGCCTATTTCTGCCAAAACCCCATTCCAGGTACTACCGATCTGCAGGACATCCGGGCCTTGTTTCCGTTTGGAGAACATAACCACTTTATCCCACAAAAAATGCCAACTGGTCGTGGTTAAGATCACATCGATCTCCGGATGCAGTTGCTGGAATTCCGGGACAATGGTGTTCTTGAACAGGTGCTCATGTTCTTGCATTAGCCAGATATTGATCATTGCTTTAGTCATATTTTTAATATAACTCAAAGACGAATAATTTGCAAGAAATTCTTGTGGTTTCAGCAGATATATTATATAATCAGGCCATGGAACAAAAAGACTTCGACGCCTTAGAACAGCGCGTTCAGGAATTATCCATGCTACTAGAGTTGAATAAGATCATTATTTCTACTCTAGAGTTGGATAAATTATTACACTTAATCATGACCCTAGCTTCAAAAGTAGTACACTCAGAAGCCAGCTCTTTAATGCTGCTGGATGACGCCTTACAAGAACTTTATTTCGACGTCGCTTTGGGTGAAAAAAGGGAACAGATCAAACAGATCAGGGTAAAAATAGGCGAAGGTATCGCCGGCCATGTAGCGCAAACAGGATTACCTCTTATTATCGATGATGTTTCTAAAGATCCCCGTTTTGCCGCAAAATTCGATGAGTCCACACAATTCAAAACTAAAAGCATCCTCTGCGTCCCTTTAAAAGTGAAAAACCGTATCATCGGGGTAATGGAAGCTATTAATCAGAAAGAAACAGGTTATTTCAATATGGATAACCAGTATGTCTTTGAGATCTTTGCTTCCCAGGCAGCTGTGGCCATAGATAACGCGCAGCTATTTAAAAAATTGCGGGATGCGTACATGGGAGCAATCAAGGCCCTGACCGAGGCAATCAATGCTAAGGACCACTACACTGCCGGCCATGTGGACCGGGTAGGCGAGTATGCTCTCTCTATTGCACAGTCCATGAATCTGGATGAGGACTCCATAGAAGTGATCAAACAAGCTGCCTTGCTGCATGACGTAGGTAAGATCGGGATCCCGGAAGCGGTTTTAAACAAACCTGGAAAATTAACTGATGAAGAATACGCGTTAATGAAAAGCCATTCAACCATGAGCGCGCAAATTGTAAATCCTATCGGCCTTTCCCCGCGAATATTAGCAGCGATAAAACACCACCACGAACGTATTGACGGACGCGGCTACCCGGACGGGTTGCAAGGTGAAGCCATCAGCCTGGAAGCCAGGATCCTTTGTGTGGCTGATACCTACGATGCTATGGTCACAGATCGTCCTTACCGTAAAGGCTTAAGTAAAGATATTGCCATAGCTGAACTAAAAAAATTCAGCGGTAGTCAATTCGATACCGCTGTCGTGGAAGCGTTTTTGAAAGTACTAAACGAGTAAAAGCAAAAACAGTAGTAATAGGGTGAAGGTTATAGAGGTAAGTATAGAAGTAGGTCTAGAGTTTTTGGTTTAGAGCCTAACACCCATAAACATCAGACTATACTTACTTCCAAAACTCACACCTTTTAACTGTTTCTCGTTTTGACTGGCAACTCAGCATTAAGGCTGCCCATCCGATATCCTGCCAAGTCCAAGGTAATATAAAGATACCCCAGTTTCTTAAAATACCTTATTACTTTCCCGCTATTCTTTAATATCTTTCGAAAATCCGGCGGTTCTACTTCAATCCTGGCCAGCGTTCCGTAATCCCTAACTCTTAATTGCCGTAATCCAAACTTCTGCAAAAATTCCTCAGCCTGGTCTATCCTATCCAGGGTCTTACTATGGATCTTATTACCATACGGGACCCGTGAGGCTAAACAAGCCAAGGCTGGTTTATCCCATGTCGGCAAACCACACCTGCGGGATATTTCCCGAATATTCCTTTTAGTAAATCCTGCTTCCTGCAAAGGGTGCCGGATCCCTAACTCGCGGCTGGCCCTGGAGCCTGGCCGGTAATCTTTTAAATCGTCAATATTAGCGGCATCAACTACATTATCAATTTTATTTTTAGCCGCTATTTTTTTCAGGGTGCTAAATAATTCTTTTTTACAGAAGTAGCAACGCTCAGCTGTGTTGGCCTTGAATTTTTTATTTTCCAGTTCACGGGTTTTAATGACCAGGTGCCGAACCCCGATCTGCCTGGCTAAAACTTTAGCTGTCTTCAATTCCCGTGCCGGATAGGTCTCTGATACGGCAGTCACAGCCAGCACATTACCCGGTAATATTTTATTGGCCAGGTAAACAAGAAAGGTGCTGTCCACGCCCCCGCTGAAAGCGATCAGCACTTTACCTGTTTTTCGCAATATATTATTCAATCTTTTTTGTTTATCTTTTCCTGGTAACATATCAAATCTTCCCCACAGGCTTCAGATTCCAGTTGTAACGTAGTATGAGTGATACCAAACTTATGCTCTAGTACTTCTTTCACTTCCAGTAGTATGGCGGTGCCTGCGCTGACCTGCTGGTCATCAATAAGTATATGTCCGCTCAAGGCATGTAATCCGCTGGTAATGGTCCAGATATGCAGATCGTGTAAATCCTTGACCCCAGGTACTTTTTTAACTTCCGCCACTACCTCTTGCAAGACTAAGCCCCTGGGCACTGCTTCCAGCAACACTTCCCCGCTTTCAAAGATCAGTTGAAAAGCGCTGTGGATAATAAATCCATTGATCAGGATACTGACTATCGGATCAATCATTTTCCAGCCAGTGAACGCAATGAAAATCCCACCGATAATGACTCCTACGCTAGATAGCGTATCTCCCAGCATATGGAGCATAGCACCCCGCACATTCAGGTTGTTCTGGCTAGACTTTTGGAGCAAAGTGACCCCGACAAAATTTCCGAGCAATCCGACGATAGCGACTATCAGCATTAAACCGCTTTTGATCTCCGGCGGATTAAAAAACCGTTGATAAGCTTCATAGAATATCCAAATACCGATTAAAACAAGCAAAATCCCATTAGCCAACGCCGCCAGGATCTCTAAGCGATGATAACCGAAAGTTTTATGATGAGTGGCCGGTTTCTGCGCCATTTTTATGGCCCACAAACTCAAGCCTAACGCGAAAGTATCAGTGAACATATGTCCGGCATCACTAAGTAAAGCCAAGCTATTGGAAACTAAACCGCCGATGATCTCCAGCAGCATAATGACAAAGGTAATAACAAAAGCAGCGGTCAAACCACGCTTATTCAATTGTCGCTTTTCTGTATGATGATGCATAAAACCTCACAAAAATCGCGAGTTATTAATTAACTACCAGCGCGGCGTACAATCCCTGCCCGCCTCTGGCGGGAACTATCAACCGCCTTTAAAATCGTCCCTCCGCCAAGTACTTTATTGCCTTCATAAAAAACAATAGCTTGTCCAGGGGTAATAGCCCACTGCCCAGCACTAAATTCGACTTTGGCCTTATTCTTCCCCAGCGTGGCAACAGTACAGGCCGCGGCTTTATGCGCTGAGCGGATCTTGGCTTTAACCTTGATTGGTTTTGTTAACTTCTTTAATGTTGTTAAAATGATTTTATTGGCCACTAGTTTTTTCTGGTAAATTTCCCGCTCCGGAGCGACTACTAAGATATTTTTCTTTTTACTGATCTTCTTCACATATAAAGGATAAGCCGCGGCAATACCTAATCCCTTGCGCTGGCCAATAGTATAGAATGGCAGTCCTTGATGCTGTCCTAATATACTTCCGGTGGGATCAGTAATAGATCCTTTTTTTATATCGTTTCCTATCCGTTCTTCCAGGAACTGGTGGTAGTTGTTATCCGGAATAAAGCAGATTTCCTGGCTTTCCAGACGATGGGCGGTAGGTAATCCGCTTTTTTGGGCTATCGCCCGGACCTCTGTTTTATTATGGCCCCCCAGGGGAAATAAAATATATTTTAGCTGATCTTGCGTCAGGGTATAAAGAAAATAAGATTGGTCTTTTTTTGGATCTTTCGCTTTTAAAAGACTATAGATACTTTTTTTGCGATCATACTTTATTTTCGCGTAATGGCCGGTTGCCAGGTATGTTGCGCCAAGCTTACGCGCCTGGCGCAATAAGTATTCAAATTTTACCAGTTGATTGCATCTGATACATGGGTTGGGAGTCTGTCCGTTTTTATAATTACGGCAAAAATCCCGAATGACTTTTTGCTCAAATAAAGCGCGGCAATTGATCACGTAATGAGGAATGCCTAATTTCGCGGCGACCCGTTTCGCGTCTTCTATCGCCCCGATACCGCAACAACTGGGTTCCCCGTCAGCCATGGTTGCACGCGGCCAGAGCTGCATAGTAAGACCGATCACTTCATATCCTTGTTTTTGCAATAGGGCCGCGGCTACTGAAGAATCGACTCCGCCGCTCATGGCTACTGCTACCCGGATTTTCCTCTTTATTTCTTTTTGAAGAATAGCCAATTTTTTGTATCTTCCCCTGGTTTTAATTTGACCAGATAAAATAGTCCTTTTAATTTCTTCCCGCTAATTTCCAAACTATAGGCTTTCTCACTTTTTTCCAGTAGTTTATACGTTCCCTGATCCCAGATCTCAACCGTGCCGGCACCATATTCACCCTCTGGTATGGTCCCGGTAAATTTTTCATAGCCCAGGGGATGATCTTCAACTGCTACGGCCAGACGTTTGACTGCCGGATTTGCCGAAGGCTCCTTTGGCACAGCCCAGCTTTTAAGCACTCCGTCCATTTCCAGCCGCAAATCATAATGCAAATGGCTCGCTTTATGCTTTTGGATGACATAGATCAAGTTTTTGCTGCTAGCCGCAGACTTCGTACTTTCCGGCTCTCTAGTTTTCTTAAAATCTCTTTTCTTCTTATATTCTTCTAAAACCATTATAATAATCCAACCTTTGTAGGCAATTAGTAAAAGGGTTTACCGGGGTCCTGTCTCGGGTTGATGCCGTGTATCAGGAAACTGGTTATTTTTGTTTCCGCCAAAGAGACTGGCGGACTCCCTCTGGTCGCGCTATAAAAAGGGCTAATTCAATAATTGCTTCAGCCGCAGGCTGATCCCCTCCACCAAGCTCTGGCGGGCAGGCGCCAATCTTATTGGAGGATTGGCTGAAACCGACAAACTCGCTCAAAATAATGACGAGTTCCCTGATCTATACATTGGATAAGAGGCGAGCGCGGCCGCTGAATGTCATGGAGAAAACCTTCGGAAGCTTGAGTTGGCATGGACTCTTTTACTCCCGCCTGGCGGGAGAACTCAAGCGAGATAGAGAGCGATTTCCGCGCCGGGGAAATCGACTCGTTTTTCGCCGCGTCCGCCAACGCTTTAGTGGTGGAGAATGACTCAGCGTAACAGCGAGCCAATATACCCTAAGCAAACAAAAATAACCAGTTACCTGATAGGAAAGAACTTTTTATAACTTGGGCAGAGCTTATTTAAGATGCAAGCCGGGCATTTTGGTTTCTTGGCGTCACAGATCTTCCGGCCATGATCGATCAGTAAGTATGAAAACTTACCCCAGAGTTTCCGCGGCACCAGCTTCATCAGGTCTTGCTCGATCTTTTCAGGATCATTATTCCTGGTCAGTCCCAGGCGCTGGGAAAGCCGGCGCACATGCGTATCTACTGGGATACCGGCAACCACGCCATAAGCATTATATAAAACAATATTACCAGTCTTACGGGCCACTCCGGGCAATTCCAGTATTTCATCCATGGTCGCGGGTATTTTGCCATGGTATTGCTCTATTATCAGCTTAGCCGCGCCGATAATGTTTTTAGCTTTATTATGATAGAATCCGGTAGAATAAATTTCCTGTTCCAGTTCTTTAAGATCAGCCCGGGCATAAGCATGAACATTTTTATACTTACTAAAAATTGCCGGGGTAACTTTATTTACCGTCACATCTGTCGATTGCGCGGAAAGAATAGTCGCTACCAGTAATTCCATAGGGGTGGAAAAGTCAAGGGCGATCTTGGCCGCGGGATATTCTTTTTTCAATAAAGCGATGACCTTTTCTGTTTTTGCCGGCAGTTTCACTGGGATTCCACTTTCCTGGCCTTGATCTTATCCAAGCTGACTTGCGCTGAAGAACGCACCCAGCTATCGCTATCATTGGCAGCGGTGATCAATATCGGGATAGCTGAGTCATCGCCGATCGCGCCTAATACTTCCACCGCGGCCCGACGCACCCAGATATCTTCATCTTTGATCATAACGGCGATACGCGGAATATCTTCCAATGCGCCGATATCGGCAAACATCCTGATAATGAAACACCTGGTCCAGCCATAATTCGTGTCGAGTAATTTAAGCAGGATCCTTTTGGCTTCCTGGTGGTTAGACATAGCTAACGAATAAGCGGCAAATAGTTTTTTAAACAGGTCCATGGATTTGAGATCATCTTCTAATCCGCCGGGGGAAAAACTAAAATATATCCTATTATCTTTAATACCCTGTAAGATCAGCGAGATCGCTCCTTTATCCCCTATTCTGGCTAAGGCTAACGCTGTCGCCAAGCGTACCACCCCTTCCTCTTCCTTAATATGGGGAGTTAGAGCGGGAATGGCATTCGTATCCCCGATCTTGCCCAGTATTTCGATGATCTGGGCCCGTTGCTCAAACTCCTCATGCTTGAGGTCCTCGATTAAAACAGGTACTGCTTCTTTACCAGTCCTGATCAGCACATTAGAAGCCGCTATACTGACCAGGCGATTGCGATCTTTTAGAGCAGTGACGAATAACGGGATCGTGGCTTTGAGCCCCAAACGGCTCAAACTCTCCAAAGCCAAAATCCTGATCTCCGAATCCTCACTTTTTACCGCTCGGGAAAGAGCGTTAAAAGACATATTCTCCCGGTAATTACCTAAAGCGCGCACTGATTTTTTACTATTAGCAAAAACCAGCAGGCTATGACAAAAAATAAATACCTTATCTAAAATACTCATTTATCTTTTCTCCTGATTAGCTACTATAGCTATATTTTTATTTTTTTTAAACGTAAAGAGTTACCTACTACAAACAAAGATGAGGCAAACATGGCTATTTCCGCCATTACCGGGTGTAATTTACCCATCATTGCCAATGGGATGCATAACACATTATAGAAAAAAGCCCAAAATAAGTTTTGTTTAATCTTTTTAAATGTTTCCCGGGACAATGTTATCGCTCCAATTACCGACTGCAGATCACCCTTGACCAGGGTCACATCACTGGCAGAGATGGCGATATCTGTTCCGGTGCCCAGGGCGATCCCGACATTGGCTTGTTTCAAGGCCGGGGCGTCATTGATCCCATCACCAACCATAGCTACCAGCTTGTTTTCTTCCTGCAGTTCCCTTATTTTTTGCACTTTCTGTTCGGGAAATACCTCGGCCACTACTTCATCAACGCCAACTTGCTTAGCAATAGACTGGGCGGTTTGTTTATTATCCCCCGTCAACATCACAGTCTTAATACCCCAGGATCTCAGCTGTTTGATGCTGCCAACGGAATTTTCTTTCAGGGGATCACTGATCCCAAATCCACCAAGGACTTTATCCGCAAAAGCTACCAAGACAATAGTCCGGGAGGCCTGTTGCAAACGATTAATATCACCTTGCCAGGCCGCATTATTAAAATTATTTTCCTGTAAAAATATTTGGCTACCGACAAAAACTTTCTTGCCTTCTATTTCTCCTTTGACCCCTTTGCCGATAACGGCGCTAAACTTATCTACAGCCAATAGATTAATATTTATTTCCTGTGATTTTGTTACTATTGCTAAACCTAAAGGATGTTCAGAATTATTTTCTACACTGGCGGCTATCCCCAGCATAAAATTCGGCAGGATCCCGGTTACCGTAAATATGTCTGTAACCTCTGGCCGGCCTTTCGTAATAGTGCCTGTTTTATCAAAAACTATAGTCTGGATCTTGCCCAGGGTCTGGATAGCTTCGCCATTCCTGATCAGGATAGCGTGCTGGGCTCCTAAGCCGCTGGCCATCATCAAAGCGGTTGGAGTGGCCAATCCTAGAGCACAAGGGCAGGCAATTACCAGCACTGCTACCGTACTGTATACGGCTACCGACACATTAGCGATGACCAGCCAGATAATAAAAGTTAACAAGGCAATACCAAAAATCGCCGGCACAAAATACCCGGTTATTTTATCGGCTAGTTCCTGGATCGGAATCTTTGATCCCTGGCACTCTTCCACCAACTTAATGACCTGGGACAGGAAAGTATCCTGTCCTATCTTAGTGGCTTTAACTTGCAGTACCCCATTCTGGTTAAGTGTCGCGCCGATCACTTTATCACCGGCCTGGCAGGTCACCGGCATAGATTCACCGGTAGCCATAGATTCATCGACGCTGGAAATCCCTGATATGACTTCGCCATCCGTAGGGATCTTCTCGCCTGGTTTCACCAGCATGATGTCCCCTATTTTCACAGCGCTTAAAGGAACCTCCTGCTCCTGCCCATTAACCAGTAAACGCGCAGTCTTGGCTTCCAATTTCAGTAGTTTCTTGATCGCTTGTGAAGCTTTTCCTTTAGTCAATGTCTCCAGGTATTTCCCTACCAGGTGAAAAGACATGATCATAGCGGCTACCGGGGCATAAGAATGCATCTGCGGGAACACCAAATGGGCCAGGCCGGTTCCATACGATACCAGCGTTCCCATGGAGATCAAGCTGTCCATTCCCAGATTCAGGAATTTCACGGAATTATAGGCCCCGCGGTGAGTACGCCAGCCGGCAATGAATACAGGAGTAAAAGACAGCGCCAGGTACCACCAGTTAAAATCCGGCGCTTTTACTTTCATAACCATTTCCACGGCCATGAGCAACATGACCGGAATGGTAAATCCCCAAGCTATAGCTAAACGTATCCTGGCTTGCCGGAAATATATTTCTTCTATATCCGTGATCTGCTCTTCTTTGACTGCCCCGTAACCGGAATCTTCTATTGCCCGGTATAATATTTCTTTATCAGTTTGGGTAGGGTCATATTCAACCAAGGCTTTTTCATTGGCAAAATTCACATTAGCCCTGGTTACTCCCGGCACTGCAGATAAAGATTTAGTAATAGTGCGCGCACAGGAAGTACAGGTCATCCCGGTAATACCAATATTGATCTTATTCAGCGAGGAAGACTGGGACTGGCTATCACTTTTACTCTCTGGGTCCATGGATCTGGCCGCAGATTTTGATAAATATTGTTCCGGATCATGTTCAAAACTATTCTTACAACCGGGAGAGCAAAAGTAGTACTTCCGGCCTTTATATTCTGCTTGTAAAGAAGATGTTTTCTCTTCCACATCCATACCGCATACTGGATCCTTGGCCATAACACCACCTACTAATTACAAATTCTAATATCGAATATCGAAATTCTAAACAAATCCAAAATCCGAATATCTAAACTTTTTGATATTCTAATTTTTAGCATTTGCTATTGTTTACCCGTCCTCGCGTCTTTGCCTTGTCCCTTAGGACAAATCAGCAGGGGAGAGTTTAAGATTTGTTTTGAAATAGCTGCGCCCAATCAAAATTGTCACCCAGGATAGAATCTTTGACCCGGCCGATATCAATTTTTTGGTTAATGATCTTGGTCCAGGCTAAAACATCTTTTCGGTCACCGATCAAAATGACCCCGGCGACTTTATTGGCTTTCACTAAAAGTTTAATATATTTTCCCTTGTCCGGGTCAGACCGCCGCATAATATCGTAAGCATTGACCGGTGGATTAGAATCGCCTAAACAAGTCAAATCGATCCCAGCTATCTTTAAAGTGCTGCTGGGCAGCACTCCTTTATATACCAATTTAGGCCCATTTAACGCATTAAAAGCGACTGTCTGGGCTTGGGCCAGGGCTGCCGGTATAATGCCATATACCCGGCCATCGAATTCAGCGACATCGCCGCAGGCATAAATATAGTCATCATCAGTTTGCAAGAATTTATTTACCAACACACCTTTACTGGCTTTCAAACCAGCGGTCTTGCCTAGCTCGATATTAGGGCAAATACCGGCAGCCATAATAACTATATCCGCCGGAAGCACCTCCCCACCCTTCAGGGTAATACTATCCACCTGGTCATTGCCATTAATCGCTACGCATTCGCTTTCAAGCTTGAATTTGATGCCCATACTTTCCAGTTTAGCTTTAAGGATATCCGAGCCCTGGGTATCAATCTGCCGCGGCAGGAGGCTGTTGTTGTGTTCTACTATCAGCGGCTCCAATCCTGCCCCTAGCATAGCATACGCTGTTTCCAAGCCCAGGAAACCGCCACCAAGGATTATGGCTTTTCTTTTGTTGGCTCCATTTTGGCCCGGATTTGTATCCACGATATTATATAATTCTAATGTGCCTAGATAATCTTTTATCCGCTGTGCGTCCGCGATATTGCGCAGCCCAAAAATTCCTTTTTTCTTGGATCCTTCAAGAGCGGGGATATTGCTTCTGGCTCCATTTGCCAGGATCAGGCAATCATAGGGATACTGTTCTCCGTTCTCTAATTCTATTTTTTTTAATTTCTCGTGTATTTTTACTACTTTTTTCCCAAACTCCACTTTAATTTTCTTTTCCGTGTACCAGGCCGGCGGATAGAAATAAATTTCTTCCCGTTTTACCCGGCCGGCTAAAAACTCGATCATTATCGGACGAGGATAATAATGATCGTTTTCTTCCGTAAAAATAGTTATCTCCGCGCTTTCATTCTGCGTCCGGAAAAATCTCGCCACCGTTACTCCGCCAACGCCATTGCCTACGATTATGATCTTCATGTATCCTCCGCTTTATTATCTGCCTATTTTTTCAACTGTTTCAAGCTCATCAGCCGTTCGATCAGGATATTCAAGTGCCGCCGTTCTTCCAGTAATATTTTCTTAAAAGCTTTTTTCCCTTTATTATTAGTGCTGTTGTGCCAAGCTTCGGTATAAAAAAGAATGGAGTCTTTTTCCGTCTGGATACCGAGATGGACAACTTCATATTCATTCAGAGCCGCGATACTTTCCCGGGGGATATGCTTAATATCATAAAAAATGCCTGGTTTTACCAGGTTAGCCAGATATTGGCGCACCTCCGCGTCATTGCCTAAAGTTTTATTTGCCGCAGCGCCAAGCTCGCCTTGCAGTTTTTTAAAAATATCAAAATGTTCCCGTTCATCATTGGCTAATTCCAGGAAAATATGCCTGGTTTCTGAATTTTTTGACCGCCCGGCGCATTCTTCATAAAAAAGAAATCCTTCTTCTTCCAGGTTCATAGCTACGTCAAAGGCTTCTTTTTCACTTAAATATTTCATTTTGCCCTCCTTGATGGCACAACTCTATCTAACTATTTTTGCGCTTGTTCCATATATTGTACGATCTTATTATATTCGGGGGTTGGTTCTCCCACCAGCTGTCCTTGCGTATCATATACTCTCACATTAGGTACGAATTGTATTTGATATTGTTTAGCAACTTCACTGTTCCAATTAACAATATTGATCTTACGCAATAATAGCTTCTCATTTTTATTGATCAATTCTTCTATTTTCGGCCCTAAGATCCTACATGGCCCACACCAGTCTGCGTAAAAATCAAAGATCACTACATGATCTTTAACTAAATATTGTTTCAAGTCTACTGGTTCCCCACTGGAGATCAATTTTATTTTATCGACCGACTCGCCTATGCTGGCGCCGGCAGAGACACCCGGCAGAGATTCTGCTGTTTTAGAATACTGATTATTGAGATAGAATGAAGCGATACCTAATCCCAGGATGACCAGGATACCGGCAATAATAAGCTTTTTCACCACTCCTCCTTATTTAATCTGTCCGGCATATTTAAACTTGATCGTAACCTTGGCTAATTTACTGTATAGTTCAAGATCTTGGGTAAGTTTTGGCGCCGGCTCAATGATCCGGGAAAATCCTTCCCAGATGCCAAACCAGCCTAAAGGCACTAAGACAATACCTACAAGTTCGCTTTGTAGCTGGCTCAATATTTTAAAAAAAGTAACCATGGACATAGTGCCCAGGGCTCCCACTCCTAAGACTATAAACAATCCCCCCTTAGCCCGATGGTGATTCAATTCCCTGGTTAATGACAGGAACCTGAATTTAAAATATTGTTTCAGGCGTTTGATCACTATTCGCTCAGTATTATCATCTTTAAGAGTTATCGGCGCATAAAGAGTAATGATATAATTTCCGCGTTGGGTTTCACGGTATCTTTTGCGTAATTCAAAAAGAAAGTCCTCAGACAATACCCGCTGCTCTAAAGGACTGGGATCAAAATCAGAAAAAATATCATCCCAGGAATCAATAGCAATGGAAATCTCCTGAATATCACGTATATGCTCGTTTAAATTAAGTCCTTCATCCATAATTTCCCCATTTTGTTTTTTAACGCTCTTTCCCAAAAAATGTCCCAAAATATACTACTTTATTACACACACGCTGGCCCTGGCGCAATTTACTTAACGGGAGCCCTATCTTTTCCTGGAAAGTTATCCTTCTTACCCGCTCTCCCGTCTTAGGAGCCTCTATCATTTCTTCGCCACCGGCATAGATCAAAACATGCTTGACCTCATTTCTACTGCCGGCATTAGCCAGAAAAACCAGGTCGCCAGGTAGTAATTGCTTCCGGCTAATGGCTGTGGCTTTTTTAAACTGATCGTTGGCATCACGGGGAGTAATAACGCCTATTCTCCGGTAAGACCAATTCACCAGTCCCGAACAGTCCACCCCGGTCAGGGCGTCTTTATAATCAGGATCATGCAATGAGCAGCCGCCCCATAAATACATTGAATCCAAGTGCTGGGCCGCCTGCGCCAGGACAATTTTTCGCAGTTGATCTTCCGGCAGGTCATATTTCACTATTTTTTTCATAGAGCTAAGATCTTCACTCAACCTGTCGGCCCTGACCCAACCACTACAAGACTCCCACCGCTTATGGCGATAATTATAAACTAGCTGGTCTGGACATTGTACTTTAGCCCATTCTCCCTCTACTTCCCAGACCAAGACTGCTTCGCCCTCTTCCAGTTGGGTATTTTGCCAAGGATCGAGTCCGTATTTATTGTTATGCTCAACCGGTTTAGCCCGGACATTTGCCGCTGTTACCTTGACCACCATTGGTTTTGGTTCTTTGTAACTGGCCCCTAAAAAAACGAACCAGCCTAAAAACATCATAATTATACAAGTTTTCATTATGTTGTTATATTATACCGCTTTTACAGTTTACTGGCAATTGTAATTACGGATTCCCTTCCTTTATAACAAAAGAGGGGCTGCCCCTGGCAGCCCCTGAATTGTTATACCTTTTTACTGGTTAATATTTGGCTATTTCCCTGCTGCTGCTGTCCATAACGATCACTTGGCCGTTAGGCATGGTCTTCGCGGTCATTAACAATTGACCGTGCCCATCTGTACAAACAGCGCTGCCATCAGCGCTTTTTTCGATCAGGACTGTCTTTAACGGCTGGGTCTTATCAAATAGGTCCATCTTCATCCTACCATTACCGTAAAAAGCCAATACCGCCTGTTTATCTTCTACCGAAACTACCTTAATAGTCTTGCTATTGGCCGCAGTTACCGGATTTTTACCGGTCCAGAACTCTATGGAATTGACCACAATTGCATCCACAAACGCAGCCACACCGTATACCGGGACAATATTCATTACCAGGAATACTACTTCATTGAGCCATTTATCTCCTACTGTACCGTTCCATTTCCACAATTTTCTGGTCACTTGGAATGAACCATAACATCCGGATAGGACAAAAGAAAATAAACAAATAACCAACACTAAGCTAATCAGCTTTTTCATGCTAGCCCCCCTTATTTAAATATACTATATTTTAATCAAAAAAGAGCTGGAAGTCCACTGTTATATTGAGTATTTGCCTTTTTGATAACCGCGAATACTTCCCTAAAATCTTTGCTGCGGCAGTTATAATCCGCTGCTTCCGCCAATCCGTCATGAGAAGCGTTGAAAGCGATCGCCAACCCGGCGATTTTAGCCGCTGGTAGGTCGGTAGCCGAATCCCCGATAAAGATCGCCTGGTCCGGCCTAAATCTTGCTTTTTTTAGTAACTTCCTAAAAATATAGCCCTTTTCCCCATGCGCCACGTCTATTTTTACCCGCCCGGTCAATCGTCCTTTTCTTACGTATAACTTATTACAAACACAATAATCGATCTGCAGATCTTTTTTAACTTTCAATGCCAGCAGGTCCAATCCGGTGGAAATGATCGCCAGCTTTAATCCCATTTTTTTTAATCTCCTAAGCGTTGTTTTTACATTCCGGTTGTAGGGGATAGCGTGTAAGTGACTGGTAATATCAGCTACCGGCATATTTTTCCAGCACCGGGCATCCAGTTCGCAAAACCGGCGATAACTGATCCTGCCTTTGAGAAATTGTTCCTGGTAACGACAAGCATCTTTGTCCCATAACCCCAGCTTTTCATGGATCAACTGCCAGGAACTCACGTGTTGCGTCAGCGTCCCATCCATATCAAACACCGCTATCTTATATCGTAAACTTTTATTGTCTCGCATTTAGCATCCAGCTTCCAGCATTTAGCAGCTTTTACTTTCCACCCCTATACCTTTATAGCTCTACGCCTGAGATCTTCGCCGCCAATTGCCCGCAAGCAGCAAAAATATCAATTCCCCGTGATTCCCGGATCGTCACTGGTATTTTCCGGCTTTTTAGCCAGGATTCAAATTGTTCCATTGCCTTTTGATCGACTGGTTTATACTGCAGTTCCGGGAACGGATTAAAAGGTAATAAGTTAACTTTCGCTTTCAATCCATGCGCTATGGTCGATAACCGTTGAGCATCGATCAGCGCATCATTAAATCCTTTAAGTAAAACATATTCCAAGGTAACTATCCGGCTGGTTTTATGGAAATAATCAGCACAAGCCTTAATTATTTCTTTTAAGGGGTATTTTTTATTGATCGGCATGAGTTTAGTACGTTGTTCGTCAGTTGTCGCGTGCAGTGAAAGGGATAAATTCACTTGCCGGTTGAAATCCATCAACTTCTTGAGACCCGGCAAATATCCGGCAGTGGAAATAGTGATCCGCCGCGCCGCGATCCCCGGACCTTCATGGCTATTGATGATCTCGATGGCCCGGATAACATTTTCATAATTCTCCAAAGGTTCACCCATACCCATAAAAACAATATTGGTGATTTTAGTTCCCGTTTGCTGTTGCACATATAATAGCTGATCCACGATCTCGGCTATGGTAAGATCGCGCACAAAGCTTTTCCGGCCGCTGGCACACATGCCGCAGGAAAATTTGCAGCCTACCTGGGTGGAAACGCAAAGGGTATTGCGTTCCCCAGCTGGGATAAAAACAGATTCCACCTGGTTACTATCATGTAGTTTAAGCAGGTACTTACGTGAACCATCACGGGAAATATATTCCCGAGCACCGACAAAAGCATTAAGTTCGTAATTCTCAGCTAATACCTGTAATAAATGGTCAGGCAGGTTTGCCATTGCGGTGAATTCCCGTGCTCCTTTTTTATAGATCCAATGGAAAACCTGTTTCGCCCGGTATCCCGGCAATCTCAACCGCTGGAAATCTTCCTTTAAAGCCGTTAAAGTATATTCTTTTAAAAGTGGCAAATCGTCCTGCCTTTTTTCTGCAAATATTTCTGGTGGTATTCCTCAGCCGGCCAAAATTCGGCGGCAGGCGCTACTTCAGTGATTATTTTATTCTTATACCGACCGGATTGCTGCAGCTTTTCCTTCGCCAGGAGCGCCGCTTGCTCTTGCCCTGGAGAATGGAAATAAATAGCTGACCGGTATTGGCTGCCCAGATCAGGGCCCTGTTTGTTAACTTGAGTCGGGTCATGTATCTTCCAAAAAACATCTAAAAGTTTTTCATAAGTGACTGCCGTTGGATTGTATTCAACTAGCACCGCTTCGGCATGGCCGGTTTTATCTGAACACACATCCTCATAGGTAGGTTCTGGGAGATGCCCGCCAGTATAACCTACCGTGGTGGAAATTACTCCTTTGATATTGAGAAATGCCTCCTCTACTCCCCAAAAACAACCAGCCGCAAATGTAGCCTTTTCAGTTTTCATTTGCCCCTCCGCCACACCAAACAAGCCCAAACTTATTATGCAAAGCAAAAGTATTTGTTTCATAATGTTTTGCCTTTTCTTCCAACTATCAACAATCTCCGCCAAAGGCGTATCAGCCTCTGGCTGAAACTATCAACTGTTTTAATAGTTCTCCGCTAATAACTCATAATAAGCTTGCGGATGCTTGCAAGCCGGACATATATCCGGAGCACTGGTTCCTTCATGAATGTAGCCACAATTACGGCAACGCCAGCGTACCGGCTGGCCCTTTTTGAAGACCTGCTTATTCTCAACATTCTTTGCCAGAGCCAGATACCGCTGTTCATGCCCTTTTTCCACCTGGGCTATATTATTGAAGGCTACGGCAACCTCCTTGAATCCTTCCTCTTCGGCTATTTTGGCGGCATTCGGGTATAATACGCCCCATTCCATGTTCTCACCAGCTGCCGCGGCTTTCAGATTTTCCAAGGTCGTCCCGATCCTGCCCGCAGGATAAGACGCAGTGATCTCCACTTCTCCGCCTTCCAGGAATTTAAAAAAAACCTTGGCATGTTCCTTTTCATTATCCGCCGTATCCTGGAAAATAGCGGCTATCTGTTCATAACCTTCTTTTTTTGCTACCCCGGCAAAATAGGTGTACCTGTTCCTGGCTTGCGCTTCACCGGCAAATGAAGCCAAGAGATTCTTTTCTGTTTTACTTCCTTTTAGTGACTTACCCATAGCCAACCTCCTTTATATTTTAATTCTATTTCTTATTAAAGACTATTATAGTCCTATTTAATATAATTGTCAATTATTATTATTAGCGAGTGGTGTACCAGAAAGTTACTTGGCTATTCGGTAACCGGCAGGAAGGATTCACTTATGAACAAACCGAGCCGATAGAGATGGTTGGCTAATTTATCTTCATACACTACCCGGCATTTATAATCTGCCGGCCGGCCGTTATCCAGGGTAATGCGGCATTGCAGATCTTCCTGCAGGGGGATCTTTTCCTCGGCGTAGATCAGCATTCCCCTTTGGGAAACATCCACTATTTCCAGCGGTTGCTTATAGAATTTTTTAGAGCCTTCGCTGATCTGAACCGCTATTTTTTGTTTAGGTTTGAACCGCAACCATCTTCTCTTCTCTATCCTGACCTGGTTGCGACCGTTCTTTTTGGCCAGGTACAGGGCTTTATCAACCGCCTCTAATAATTCCGTGGTGGTCCGGCCATTAGTGGGGAAAGAAGCAACCCCGGCGCTGAAGGTTAGCAGGGGTGGTTCTTTACCCTCCAGGTAAACAGTATCTACTTTAGTATTTTCAGCGACAAATTTAATACGGTTCATGACGGAAAGGATGCGGTCAGCTGAGGCTTCCGGCAGGATCAGCAAAAATTCGTCACCACCAAAACGACCGACAGAGTCAACTTCTCGCAGATTTTCGCGGATATCTTTAGCCAGGACTTTCAGGACTTCATTGCCTACCTGATGATTATACTTATCATTTATATTCTTAAAATGGTCTATATCGATCATGACCAATGTCATTTCCCGGATATAGCGCTTAGCCAGGGCCAGTTCTTTTTCCAGCAACTGCATGATCCAACGGTAATTAATGCATTTGGTAAGCTCATCATGATAAGCCAATTCTTCCAGTTCTTTCTTTACTTTGGTTTCGACTATTAACTTATTCTCTAATTCATATAAATACCCCATCAGCACGCCTTCGGTAAAAAAAGCGAAGAATCTCAGGAACATACCCTTAAATACTAGATCCCTGGCCGGCCAGTCAGGAAAAATCGTGAGTTCAACCAGAAAGACGCAGGTAGAAACCAGGGCTGTAATGATGCCGCCTTTTACGCCAAACCATAAACCGGCAATAGAGATCAACAGGATATACAGGTAACCCAAGGAAACACCGAATGAATGGACCACCTGTCGTAAGACGATCAATAAGATGAAGCCCATAATGATCACCCCCTGCCGGATCGGGCTGGAGGGGAATAGCTCCAAAAGGTTTTCCCTGATATGATGATGTATTTTTTTCAATTGGTCCTTGATCGTATCTTTTTCATCTGACATAGCCTCACACATGTCCACAATATACCCGATCACGATACCATTCACCAGATAAGCCAGGAATCTTAATAATATCCCATGATAAACAAATTGCCGGCCAGGCCAACCTTTATAGATCAGGACTTCAAGGCTGAAAACAAGACAGGAAAGGATCGCCGCGGTAGCCCCTCCCTTTAAGCCATACCAGGAAGCAGCCAGGGTGATCAGCAGTATATACATATAACCGATAGAAATGGCAAATTCATGCGCCATTTGCCGGAATAATATCAGCAACAGGAAACTAATGATAAAAAAATTAATGCGAAATTTATTGGATTTTGTGAAACTAAAAACCATACCAGGATCCTTTCTGGATTATTTATGTAGTATATATTAAATATAGCACGAAATATTGCTCTGTAAAGCGAATAATCCGGTTATTTACTAGACTAAGGCTTTCTTTTGCCGCTCTCTTTTTCCCGGTTCTTTTTCGACAAAAATATCCCGCCCGGTAAAAGGGTCCTGGCCGGTATAATACATCAAGGCCGAATAAGTAGATGGCAGAGGAGTAAAGATCTGCACCTGCTCCGGCACAACTTTAAGCTCCCGGCTGGCAAATTTTTTTAACGCGCGCATATCTTCCAATTCACAGCCAGGGTGAGCCGCGATCAAATAATAGGTCAGGAATTGCTTCCGGCCGGCTTCCTTATTCAGCCGGTTAAATTCTGCCCGGAACTTTTTCAGATAATCGGCCCCTGGTTTCCCCATCGCGGCCAATACTTTGTCTTCAGAATGTTCCGGAGCGATCTTCATTTGCCCGGAAATATGATAACGTACTATTTCCTGGAGATAGTCAATCCCTGACTCATAATCATCCAGCACCATATCATACCTGATACCGGAAGCAACAAATACTTTTTTTATACCCGGCACCTGACTCATCTTTTGCAGAAGTTTTATCTGTGGCCTGTGATCCAGGAGCAGCTGCCGGCACTTTTCAGGATAAAGACATCTTTTATTGGCGCAACTGCCGGATTTGAGCTTTTTTTCACATTCAATACCATACATATTCGCGGTCGGGCCGCCCACATCCAGGATATATCCCTTGAAATCAGGCAACTTGGCAATAGCCATGGCTTCCTGGAGAATCGATCTTTCGCTGCGGGAAATAACGGTCCGGCCCTGATGCACGCTGATCGAGCAGAAATTGCATTCACCGTAACATCCCCGGTGTGTAGTAAGAGAAAATTTAATTGTTTCCAGGGCTTTTACCAGGCCCTGCTTTTTATAATAGGGATGCGCGTCTCGCTGGTAATCAAGATCAAAAACATGATCCAGTTCCTGCTCGCTCATATTCTGGCTGGGCGGATTATGAACCAGGTACCTGGTATCTTGCAATTGACATAACCCCTTGGCAGTTAATGGATCGTTATTCTGGTAGAACAGGTTAAACATTTCGCTGAATTTTTGTTTATCCGCGGAAACTTCTGCGTAAGAAGGTAAAAGCAGGTAGCCGGCTTTTGGAGCCTTGGCAATATAACAAAGGCCTCTTATCTCGCTGATATCTTCATTATTCTTAATTTTGGCAGCCAGTTCCAGAATACTTTTCTCGGCCATACCATAAACTAAAATATCAGCTTTAGCATCAAAAAGAATGGCTTTGCGGATCTTATCATCCCAGTAATCATAATGGGCGATGCGTCGTAAGGAGGCTTCTATCCCTCCCAGGACCAAAGGTCTGGTGTTTTTAAAATATCTCCTGATCAGGTTGGCATATACAATAGTAGCGCGGTCAGGCCTTTTGGTATTTTCGCCGCCGGGAGTCAAGTCATCCTTCCGGCGTCTTTTTCCGGAAGCAGTGAAATTAGCGACCATAGAATCGATCGAGCCGGCGCTAATACCCCAAAAAAGGCCAGGTTCGCCAAGCCGCGTTATATCCACACTACCATTAATATCCGGCTGGGCGATCACACCAATGCGATAACCAGCACTGGCCAGCAGGTTGCCGATCACGGCTATGCCAAGATAAGGACTGTCAATATAGGTATCACCGGATACCAGGATTATATCCAACTTGTCCCAGCCGAGCGCTTGCATTTCAGTTTTATTGGTAGGTAAAAACATAGGTTAGAAACCTGTTTGAGTTCCGTTATTCATTAATGAGCGCCGCGAGATATTGGCTGATCCGCCGGCTGATACTGGGAAATTCCCGGTTATCAAGCCAATCGGAACGAAAAACACTGGACCCAAAAGAAACAGCACTTGCACCATTAGCTATATAGACCTTTAGATTTGCAGGAGAAACACCGCCACAGGCCAGCAGTTCAATATTTTTAAAAGGACCTTTAAGTTCTTTGAAATATTCCGGGCCAAAGATTTTGGCCGGAAAAACTTTAACCATAGTCGCGCCAGACCGCCAGGCATTGAATATCTCTTGCGGGGTTAAAGCACCGGGGAACACGGGTATCTTATTAGAAACACAATACTGCACTACCTCCGGGACCAAGGTCGGCATGACAATAAAAGTAGCGCCAGCCTGTAAAGCGGCATGCAATGTGTCCAGGTCAAGTACTGTACCAGCCCCGATAGTCAGACGCCCGTCAGACTTTTTAACCGCCCGGCGGATCAATTGCTCCGCGTTTTTTGTATTCATGGTAATTTCAATAGTTTTTAAACCAGCGGCGATCACGGTTTCCACTAAAGGGTCAATAATATCCATGCCTACATCGCGCATAATGCCCATGATCGGCTGTTGTTTGAATTTGGCCACGTCCATATATTATCTTCCCCTACTCTTCATCCGTACCAACCAGGCTTTCATAGAATTCGCGGTAATTTTCTTTTTCTTTGCCGTTTCGCAGAGCCATGGCTGCGCGCGGATGTTCGTCCAGCATGCCAGTGATCATGTACGGTATGATATAGCCCCATTCTATTTTATCCCGCAGGGGAATGAATTCCTTGGAAATCACATCCAGTATTGGCCGAATATCGTATTTGGGATTTTTCAGGAAACCCATGATCAGTTCCAGAGGACAATTGCCAGCTGCCCGGCCCAATCCGTAAATAGTGCCGTCCACATAATTAGCATCGTGAATGATGGCTTCTATGGTATTACTAAAGCCCAATTGCTGATTATTATGGGCATGTATTCCTATTTCTTTGGTCTTAACTATGCTCTTGGCTTTCTTAATGAGAAATTCCGTGGTCTCCTGGTATAGCGCGCCGTTACTGTCTACAATATAGATGACATTGGCCTTGCACTCTTTTTCCAGCTGCTGCAACGCTTCGGTCAGCTCATTGTCCAGGGCCCGGGAAATAGCCATGATATTGACTGTGGTCTCATAGCCTTTGTCCGCAAAATGATTTACCAGGAAAATAGCTTTATCAATGTCTTTGACATAAGAGGCTACCCTGATCATCGCGACCGGGCTATCCTTCCGCGGTTTAATATCTTCAATATCCACCCGGTCTACATCGACCATGACCGAGATCTTGGTTTCTGATTCAATCCCGTCAATGACTTTCCTGATATCATCATCTTCGCAGAATTTCCAAATACCATAATCCTTGGGGCTAAATAGCCTTTTGGAATTCTTATATCCTATCTCCATATAATCGACCTTGGCTTCAGACAATGCCTTGTACACTTCGCGCACAAAGCGATGATCAAAATCATGATTATTGATCAAGCCCCCATCCCTCACAGTGCAATCTAATACTTTAATTTTGTCTCTAAACATTTGTTCAATCTCCTTTTATTATTTGATCATTCGCTTCTTCATGCGCCAAACGCTCCAGTAAAAGAGCCCAATACTGGGTATAATCAGAAATAGTATATTAGTTACCGGCCGTTGAGGCACCGCACCCATGACCAGGGAGCGGGATAGCTCTACCGCATGGGTCAGGGGGAAGGTCCCGGAAAGCGCTCGCAACCAGCCTGGTGACTGGCTCAACGGGAAGAAAATACCGGAAAAAAAGAACAACGGAGTAATAACCAACTCCAGAAAATAGCTGAAATAATCAAAATTCGGGGCCCAGGCGGTAATAAGCATGGCCAGACTGGCAAAATGAAAACCAACCAAGAAGATCAAGAACGGGATAAACAATGACCACCAGGAATGAACCAGGCCAAAAGCGGCGATCACCACGAACATCATGATACCGCTGAGCATCGCCTTAGTCGCACCCCAGACAATATCACCGGCAACTACATCTTCAATATTGACCGGAGTGACAATGATGGCATCGTATGTTTTCAAGTGTATCATTTTTAAAAAACTTTCAAAAGTACACTCATATACCGCGGCAAACATAGCTGATGACACAATGATCCCGGGGGCCAGGAACTGGATATATGAAACTCCCTCTATCTGGCCTAAAAATGCACCCAGGCCAAAACCCATAGCCAGTAAATATAAGATCGGGTCACCCAGGTTCCCGACCAGGTTAACATAAAAAAACTTCAGGAATGAAACATAGTTCCTATACCAGACCTTGGTCCAGCGGTACGATACTTTAATCAACAAGATCCCTCCCCGTAAGTTTCAAAAAAACATCTTCCAGTGTCGCGGGGCGGCGCAGTATATGTTTATATCCCTTATCCGCCAGATGATTAAGCAGTGGCCGGCAGTCCTGGCAGTACAGGTAACATTTTTGGCTGGTCTCTTCCAACGTTACCTGGAATCCGGAAGCATCCTGTTTGAGTTTTTCAACAGTAGTATCCAGCAGCCTGACCTCCACCACTTCTTCGCCGATCTGTTCCCGGATAAGATCTTTAGGTTTACCTACGACCATGATCTTGCCTTTATCCATGACCGCTATACGATCGCATAATTCAGCGGCTTCATCCATATAATGGGTGGTAATGATCATACTGACATTCTGGTTCTTTAGTTCGTGCAGCCTGTCCCAGATCAAATGCCGCGCTTGCGGATCCAACCCTACGGTTGGTTCATCCAGGATGAGCAATTTAGGGTCATTAATGAGGCCACGGGCAATCATGAGCCGGCGCTTCATGCCGGAAGAAAGCTCATTAATTTTCACTTTTTCTTTTTCTATCAGCTGTACAAAAGCCAGCAGTTCCCTGGATCGAGTCCGGGCAATGGCCTTAGGTATATTAAAGTAATTAGCGTACATGGTCAGGTTGGTAAAAACATTCAGGTCCTCATCCAGGTTATTATCCTGGGGGACAACTCCCAGGTCAGCCTTGACCAGTTCCGGATGAATACTGGGATCCTTGCCCAACACCTGTAATTCACCGCTGGTGCGCGGCACAAAACAATAGATCATTTTCATCGTCGTGGTCTTGCCGGCGCCATTGGGGCCGATAAAGCCAAAGCATTCTTGCTCTTGCACTTTGAATTCAACACCATTGACCGCAACCATATCCTTATATTTTTTTACTAAATTCTTCGCCTCGACTACCATTTTCCCTCTACCTCTCTACACCTTTAAACCTTTACACCTGTCTTTAAAACGTTATGTAGTATTTGTCGATCAGGAAAGCAGGATTGTATGACATCTTGCTGGCCCGCAAGCCAAGCTCTCCCAGGTCCTCTTCACGGTTAATATATTTGAAGTCTTTGGCTTCATGAGCGGCAAATTCCTGGTTGATAATCGCCGGCAATTCCTTATAATCAGCATCTACTTTTTCGAAGTGCACCACAAATGTATCTTTATTCAGTGCTTCTCCTATACTGAAAGCGACAATCTGTTTATCGATGTCAATTATTCCACCGCATAAGTCTAGTTTTTTAAAACTATCCAGGGCTTCTTTGCAGGCCTCTATTTCACTGCGCAGAGATAGCGAGCATTCCCAGTAGTCGCAATGCTGATGGTACCATTTCTCCAGCAGATCCTTACAGCCATTGATATGTTTGGAATCAAGACGCTGATACGTATATTCAAAATTCTTTTTGAATCGGCTGATATGGTTTCGTTTACCGTCATACTTTTTGCCTTTGAGCATAACCAGGTCATTGGTATTGTAGATATAATCGCTGGCATCACGATCAATGGCAATAGGCGCGGTTGGATAGTAAAGCTTGAACAGTTGCAGTTGATCCTCAGGAAAGAGCCCAAAGCGTACTTCTTTCCATTGGCTGCGCGCATAATTAAGGCAGGCGTCTAAGGCTTCTTTAAGCCGAATACCACCAATAAATGGCGTAAATATTCTGTGGCCATGTGTATCTATCAGCTGGATGACAATATTTTCGTAAAGCAGGGATATTTTAATATCAAAAATATGCCGCCAGGTATAAAGGTTGGCAAACGTATATTCGGAAATACGCGGCTGAATTTGACGGAAATAATCGTCAAACAGGCGCCTATCGTCTATTTTAATTTCTCTGAAATTAGGGAATACAGGTATTGGTTCCATACATCTTTCTCCTTTAGTCTTTTAGCAAAATTCCTCTAACACCTGGGATATTTTAGAAACATCGATTGGTTGTTTCACCAATGGACCTTTCCTTAAAACAGGCAGCTGTTCTTCGTACGCTGGTCGCGGATTAAAATAGAGCAATCCTAACGGGATACGCGCCCCCCATTCAGCCGCCTTTTCCATAGCTTTAATCTTATCTCTAGGATCATAATCAGCCGTCAATTTATAAGCCCGTTGACGATACCATTGATAAGTATTTATCTTGTTAAAACTCACGCAAGGCTGCAGGACATCGATCAGGCTTAGTCCTTTATGCTGAATGCCTTGTTTGATCAAATTCTTTAGCAGCTCCGGCTCCCCGACAAAACCACGGGCGACAAAACTGGCATTCAGGGCAATGGCCACCGCCAGCGGATTGAATGCCGGCACTGGTACGCCATGCGCCTGGATCTTGGTAACCACGCCCTGGTCTGTGGTGGGAGAAGCCTGTCCTTTAGTCAGGCCATAGATCTGGTTATTATGCACGATCAGCGTAATATCCGGATTACGCCGGATAGCATGAATAAAATGATTTCCACCCTCTCCATAGGTACCGCCATCACCATCAGTGATGATTATTTTTAATTCATGATTAACCAATTTAGCGGCGATAGCCGGTGGGATGGCCCGGCCATGCAGGCCATTAAACACATGTCCCCTGGAATAATGGGGTAGTTTGCTGGCCTGGCCGATCCCCGACACAAAGAGAACTTGCTGTGGCTCCAGATTTAATTCCATTAATGCTTTTTGTAAAGCAGACAATATCCCAAAATTACCGCAGCCAGGACACCAAGCTGATTCTTCACCTAAAAAATCTTTAATGGTCACCATATTCGTGGACCTCCTTTTCATAAAGATCCACGATCAACTGCGGATAGAACGGCTGCCCGTTAAAACGCAGTATTTTATGAGTTGGCAGAATACCGGTCTGGCTGGAGACAATACGCATAAATTGCGCCGTAGCATTATTTTCCACAGCCACGATATTATCATACTGCGACAATTCACGCTCCAGGT
>JAQTQE010000066.1 GCA_028712365.1 bacterium | reverse complement strand
CAAAAGCAGGCTGAGGCATTACAGTTGACATTACGCCTCTCTTATGATAAAATATAAAAATCTTAAAAACTGGGGCCAACATGAACCCGGTTAGACTTTAGCGGATCAAATTATAAACCGGGGATATATTTGAAATAGACACGTTAGAAATTCAGCAAGGAGGTCTAACGGGGTGAAGATAGAAGACAAATTGTATTCTATAGGCCAAACAGCTAACATCACCGGAGTAAGACCGTATGTCCTGCGCTATTGGGAAAAGGAATTCAGCCTGATCCGTCCTATTAAAGGCGACGGGGGGCATCGGCTTTACCGTAAAGAAGATATTGAAAAAATCCTTTATATAAAAGAATTGTTGCATCAGAAAAAATATTCTATCGCTGGCGCGAAAAAGAAACTATTAGAAGAGACCAAGGAGAAGAAGCAGTCAGCCAGCAAAGTTGACTGGCATAAATTCACCAAAGAACTAAAGCGCGATTTACGCGGCATATTGGCTGCGTTGGAGAAATAGGAAGAGTTATTTTGAGGATTTTTAAAAGCGGGGTGTAGCGCAGATGGCTAGCGCGTTCGCTTGGGGTGCGAGAGGTCCCCGGTTCGAATCCGGGCACCCCGATTTTAAAAATCCTCAGATCATTAATACAACTGGCAGGGGTGTAGTCCGCCAATATTGTTTGAGGCTATATGGCTCCGAAAAAGATCCTTTTTTTATATATCCATCCTGGCACTGGCCACGAATCCGCGGCCAAGGCGCTGCAGGAAGCGGTCCGCAACATTAATCCGCGTATTTATACTGAAGCCATTGATTCCCTGCGCTATACCTATCCGATCTTAAGCACGGTACTCTCTAAGACTTATTCCGGCATCATTAAACGGACCCCGCAGCTATGGGATTATCTTTATGATAATCCGGATATAGTGAACGCGACAGCCACGCTCCGTAATATGCTGGGAAAGCTAAAGCTAAAAAAGATCGAAAAGCTCCTTGAATATTATAATCCTGATGTTGTTGTCTGTACGCAGGCCGCGCCCTGTATGCTCATTTCCGCCTATAAAGAGCAGACTGGCTGGCGCAAGCCGCTCGTCGCTGTAGTTACCGATTACCGGGCACACGCCTACTGGCATGCCCCGTTCACAAATCTGTTTGTAGTCCCTACGGGACAAACAAAACAGGACTTGATCCAATTGGGAATACAAGAGCGTAAAATTAAAGTGCTGGGTATTCCTATCGACCCAAAGTTTGCCATTAGCCAGGATAAAACTTCCGCCAAACAAAGGATGAAGCTTAACCCGTGGCTACCGACGATCCTAGTCATGGGCGGTAGCCAGGGACTGGGCCCGATGGACGCGGTCATCAGCCAGCTGGCAGAAGTGCGGATGCCTATTCAGACTATCGTCATCTGTGGCACTAACCGGAAGCTCCGTCGCAAAATAAAACGCAAAACGTTCCATTTTGGTTCTACGATACGGGTCATGGGCTATACTAAAAATATTGACAAGATCATGGATGCCTGCGACCTGATCATCACCAAGCCGGGAGGAATGACTTCTTCCGAGGCCCTGGCCAAGAGCTTGCCTATGATCATCATTAATCCGATACCGGGACAGGAAGAAAAGAACAGCCAATTCTTATGCCGGCACAATGTCGCCATCAGGCTGGATAATATCAATAACCTGCAGCAGACCATTGAATACCTGATACGCCATCCTGAAAAACTGGAAACCATGCAAGAGAACGCCAGGAAGATCGCTAAGCCAAACGCGTCGCTCATGGCGGCAAACGCCATATTGGAACTGTTGAACCAATGATGTACTGGATCTATCTACTGTTAAGACATTTAGCAACGCATTGTCCTGCCGGTTGCACTCGCGGCTTGAGCAGGATCCTGGGATATTGCGCCTACCTGTTCAGCCGGCAGCAGCGGGAAAATGTGTTAGCTAATCTCAAGCACATATTGCCGCCGGGGACAAGCGAGCGGGACAGGAAACAAAAAGCCCGCTCTGTATTTATTAATTTTTACCTGTATCTCTTTGAATTTTTCTCGATCAAGTCCATAGATCTTGACCAGGCTAAAACATTAATGGCGCCAAACACAGTGGAAATGTTTAACCGTTTCTCCCGTGACCGGCAGCCGTTCATTATTGTATCAGGTCATCTGGGAAATTGGGAAATTGCCGCATTCGCGCTGGATGCGCTGGGTTTTGTAAATAACCTGGTATACCTGCCGCATACGGATAAAAGGACCAATGACCTCTTTATTAATAGCCGGTCTTACCGCCAAACCAGGTTAGTATCCTTGGGCATGGGTCTTAAAAATGCTTTTAAAGGCCTTAAAAAAGGCGAAATATTGACTATGGTAGGGGATTGGGGAGTAGGAGAAAGCACTGGGATAGAAGTCCTGTTTTTCGGGCGATTAACCAGGTTTCCTTGCGGTCCGGCAGAGATCGCGGTCAAAACCAAAGTATCGATCCTGCCTGGTTTTTCCGTAAGGGAAGGCAATAATAAGTTTTTTATAGGTTGCGAAGAGCCTTTAGCGTGGAATAAACAAGCTTCAGAAGAAGAACAAATAAAAAGTATTACCCAGTCTTATGCTGCCATTTTGGAAAAGCAAGTTCGTTCGCACCCGGAGCAATGGCTGATCTTTACCAGAATATGGCCGGAACAAAATTAGTGTAGTAGGGCAACGGGGGATATGAGTGATCCAAAAATTCATTCTTAAAACTTTAGCCTTGATCATTACCCATATTGTAGCTAGCCGGTTGATTTCCATTCCGATCGCTGTAGCCATGTTTGTAAAGTGGTATATCGCGGTCCTGTTTATCTTTGCTATGGACCTGGCGCAAGTGCCGTTATTTTACTACATCTATGAACGACCGCAAAAGATCAGGTTCATCACTGCCCGCTTACGCTTGTGGCGGAAACGCTGGCATCTAAGAAACTACAAGAAGCAAAGGATCATCAGGGAAGACCGGAACCTGCAAGCTATGGTCTTGAAAAGAGCACAGCGGTTCGGACAATGGGGAGTATTATTAGTATCCGCTATGCCTTCTTTAGGCGGCGGAATGTGGACCGGAGTGTTGCTGGCGCACCTGCTGAAAATAGACAAGAAACATAGTTACGCGTTACTGGCTGCTGGCAGCCTGACGAGTTGCCTGGTCCTGGCCCTGGGTTTCGGCGGGATCAAGACTATCATTATCCACTTGTTTAGATTAGTAAACGTAGGATAAGAATATGGACACTGGGTTTGACCTTTATATCGCAGCGCGAGAAAAAATGGTGCGCGAACAGATAGTGGCCCGAGGTATTAAAAACCAGCTAGTGATCGATGTTTTCCGGAAAGTACCGCGTCATAAATTCATCGACAATAAGTTTTTAAGTGAGGCCTATAGCGACCACCCGTTGCCTTTGACCCTGGGGCAAACGATCTCCCAACCTTACATTGTGGCGCTGATGACTGAATTATTAGAAGTGTATGAAGATGAAAAAGTATTGGAGATCGGTACCGGCAGCGGCTACCAGACAGCTATACTGGCAGAGTTGGCAGATACGGTGCATAGCGTGGAACGCCTGCCGGAACTCAGCCAGGCCGCCGGACAGGCATTACGGGAATTAGGATACAAAAATATCCAGTTGCATGTTGGCGACGGCAGTAAAGGCTGGCCGGAACAAGCACCGTAT
>JAQTQE010000041.1:6920-15399 GCA_028712365.1 bacterium | reverse complement strand
CCGACATTGCGCAGGTAAAAGACCCCGGAAATACGTTTTTGGGTCAGTTTCTGCTGGATATAAGCAGGCTCTATAACTAAAGCTGCTTCTGCCTTTGGGGCCAGAGCGCCCTGGTAAAGGAGAAGCAGGATTAGTAGAAACATTGCAGTGCGTTTCAAGGTTTTTCCTTTCAGACACTATCTATAAGAAGAAAATTGAGGTTGGCATTAAGTACTGGTTTATTATACTACATTTTTATTACCTTTGCAAGAACATACTACTCGGCTTGTCCACCACCAACTACTGCGGCATACAGCACAACATAACCACTGTATTGTCCAACGGGCTTCTCATCATCCGTGTTGCACCAGGTAGGAACAACTTCTACGTCCTGGCTGAAATGACCATTCTGGGAACTTTCAAAGATGACTTCTTCGGTCAAAGAACCTACGAAGGTTCCTTTTTCAGTGGTGATGCTTCCTGCTGTGTAGAATTCAGCGAACCCGTCTCCGCCGTTCATTTCATTGGCATTAGCTGGATCGATCAAGACTCCGCCGCCCGCTTCGTCAATCGGTGCTACTTCTGTTCCCGCCGGATCATCACCCTTATAAAGCTTGGTGACCAACACTGCCAGATCTACTGCTTCAGTATTAGCATCAACTCTGAAGGTGATCGGGAGGGATACTTCGCCGGTCTGCAGATTCGCAGCAGCTATGTTAGCATCAATAGCTGATACAGCGATGTTTTCAACGATATTCAGAAATACATGAGAAACTGCGCTATCAGTCGGATCGGCCATTGCGGTGCCGGCAAAACCTAATAGAGCAAGAATTGCTAGTGCGATAATACTCTTTTTCATTATTGTTCCCCTTTTTCATTTCTGTTATTACAGTCAATGTAATTTTGATTTCCAGCATTCATGCCAACCTCAAATGGCATTATAACAGTAATTACTTCTGACCAGTCATCACCCCCTGTCTTTTAAGATGACCCGCCTGGGAGAACTCCTTAAGATGAAACTATTGCAGGATAAAAATTCATACTAAATAAAAAAGGCTACAACAATGTGTTTATCACATCATTATAGCCTGTAAATGGTTTACTCAACTATAGTTCGAGAAATTACTATTCTACACTTAGCTAAGTTTAGCTATACTATACTCCTTTACCCGCTTTTTGTCAAGCTTTTTTTTGAACTTATATGCCTTTTCTCTGGATTATATGCCTTTATGTGTTTAAATGCTCTTCTACCTTAAAGATCATAGCTTTGTGCCAGGAATACTGACGTAACAGCCTGGTACCGGACAATAAGAAGTCAATTGGCACAGTCACCAGCAACGCCAGGTGCAAAAGAATATAATATAGATAGCCGGGCAACTGTTTGGAGTGCAGGATCAGCCATTGTTTTAAAGGAAACACATCTACGGCAAAGGAATCAACCAGTTTGGCTCCGGCGGCCGCGAAAAAAGCCAGGTATTCAGCTTCACTGCGAACCTTGAGGATAGCGCTAAAAGGGGCATTGACCAACAAGGCTGACGGAGCTACTTCCAGGATCAGCAGTTTACCACCTGGTTTAAGCAGCCTGACCAGGTTAGAGACGCTTTTTTTAAATTCGGCCGTATCAGTAACATGCTGCAACACAGTAACCGAAGTAATCAGGTCAAAACTGGCATCAGGCAAGGCGATCTCTGCTACCGGCGCGTTGACAAAACTTACTCCTTTACCGGTATTTTCCATGGCAAACTTGACCATTTCCGCAGAAATGTCCGCCCCAGTCACGACCGCCCCGCGTTTGGCCAGTATTCGGCACCATCTCCCTACACCACAGCCAATATCCAATACTGTTTTACCCTGGACACCCGCATTTTGAAGCATCCGGTAAAATCCCTTTTTTTGCACCAGGTCTATATACTTATTATAAAGATAAGGAGACCCATAGGAACAGATCGCTTTATAACCGCGGCGGGACCGGCCATATTCCCTGGCCCGTTGGTCCCAATAGTTCACCTTGCCTTGTTTGGTATCAAGTATATCGATAGCCATCTTCCACCAACTTTATGCCTAGAGTTTTAATACTTATATAATTCAGGAAACCCAGAGTACGCGGTACCAGGCTCATATATAAACTATAGAAAGGGAATAATAACAAAATAAAAGCATAGCGGCCCCTTCTCCTGCGCTCTACGGCAAATAACAAGGAATAGGTCACCATCAGACTGAAGAGATAGAACAGGAAAAAAAGCCCCGGGTTGGTGATCGCGTAATCAGGGATCAGATGAGTACGCGCTATATTATCAAAAAAATTCGCCAGGCAAGCCAGGAGCACGGTAATAGAAATCACCCTGATCGGATGCAATACCACTGAAAGAAAAATATTATAGAATATATATTGGTACCAAGTATAGAACTTCTTAGGCAGGGACATGAGTTGCCGGGGTAAATGAGCATTGATCTTGAGCAGGGAGAAATCCCAGCCCATCCGCTGCCGGGTCAAATCAAACAAGGTAGCCCGTTGCTTGGTCAGAATAGTAACCCGGCCGTCATAATGGATCCGCCCGCCACTGCTCAAGATACGCAGAGTGGTTTCATAATCTTCGCCATAAACGCTCTTACTGTGCCGGGTCAGGATCGCTTCCAGGTAATCTTTTTTAAAAAAGGCAAAAGCGCCGGAAACAATGCTGTTGACACCCATAGATTTCTTAGTCAAGCCCATGGAGATCTTATACTCAAAGTTCTGCAGGTATTCCAGGGTAGAGCGGCATTCAGCCAGGACCCGTACGGCGCAGGCGTCATAATCCGACATTTGAAAGTCCATCAGCACTTCCTGGAAGTCAGAAATCTCCTTATTATATTCTTTTGGGTTCAGATTCAAGAGCCGGGCATCAGGATCAATAACGATCACGGTCTTGATCTCAGGCGGTAAAGTCCTCAAGCCGCGCAGAATACTGGCTGGTTTTTGCCAGTTGATCTGGTTAGAAATATAGGGGATACCTTCTTGTTTAAGTAATTTGGCAGTATGGTCAGTGGAAGTATCATCAATCACCAGCACATTTTCATAGCCATAAGGCTTAAGATTATTCTTGAATTCATCAAAATGGCTGGCCAGGTTATGGACAGACATCAAGACCTTATAAGGCCGGATCATTTTTTGCGTTGCCTCTACTGCCATCTGTTCCGCGGCTGTTTTTTTATCCTGCCGGGCAAATTTGTAACGGTAAGCGATCCGGATCACCATATCGATCGTATCGATAATGGGAATATACAACCCAACGATCAAGGCTAACATTAATTTCACCATTTATAGATCCATCCTATTTCCAGATAGCGCTGGTTCAGCTGTACCGGTTCGCGGCGTTTCTGGTAGTTGATCCCGGCCGTAAGCCACCAATTACCTTTAAGATTATATTTCCAGTTCAAACCATAGGTATTAGCTTTAAATTTGCCGATCTGGTCCACACTTAAATAAGATTCTGAATTCGTGGCATACAGGAAAACCACTTCATTGCGGATATCCGGGTAAAATCCAGCTTTAAGGATATACGAGGTATTGGCTTCGGTATCAGTATTGTTCGCGCCGTTAAAACTGGAAACGGCACGGAGTATTTTCCCATGCAGGAATAACTGAGCTGTCGGATAAAAATTAGCTCCGATAGCGTATACAGAAACGTTCACGTCCGGGAAAGTGCTGTATTTATATCCTGCCAGCAGGGAGAGCCGGTCGACCAGGTTAAAATTCAATTCCGTATCGGCGAAAAACTCCGGGAAAGTCCATTTATGGGAAGAGAAACCAATGATCTCCTGGAGCGATAGACGCTTAGTCACCTGGTAGAGCCCGCCCAACTTCTGCAAGCTTTCATTATGGTCATATTTACGCTGGTAGGTGACATCAGCGAGCAGGATCCACCGCTCCAGTCCACGGTAGAGATAAGTGATCTCTGTTCCTTTGGTGCTGCTGGAATTGGTTGAATACTTCTCCAGGAAATAAGTATTCTGGATCTCGTTCTTAGGATTAGCAGCCTGGACTATTACCGGCGACAACAAGAGGATCGCCAAGAGTAATCTCAGTACGTTGTTCTGGTGAATCATACGCACCTACCATCGCGAGTATTTTGCTTAAGATCTCTTCCTTGCTGAAATCAAAGAATCCGGGATAAGCTTCTGTCGCGGCCAGGATAAACAAAAGGGAACGCAAACGTGAAGGGAAATGAGACACACCGAATTCAGTGGTGAAATAGTGGAAATATTTTCGCTGACCCTGTTCCACGGTAGCCAGGAAATCCCGCAGCAGGGCATCTTGGGGTTGGATACTTACACCGCGCTTCATCATGATCCCGGTACGCGGTATTTCCACTTCCCGGTATTTGATAAGTCCCTGTAAAGCCGGATCTTCGGCCATTTTTGACCCGGCCAAAGGCATGACGCTGGGATTAATGGCGCATTCACATCCTTTATTGATATATGCCATGCATTTATTCAAGGTATAGACCACATCTTCCATTTGGCTGTATGGAGAAACCAGGATGATATCAATAAAAGGTTTGATCCCCGCCCGTAAGGTGGCTTCTAACACCTCCGTGATCCGGTTGTGGATATTTTCTTTGCCATATTCACGCAAAATATTACGGGAAAAAGATTCAATGCCATACCCGATCAAACGAAACCCGGCTTGCCGCATTGGCGCCAAGTAAGCAGGATTCATGCAATCCACCCGGCAAGAAGCAATAAAGGAAATATCTTTGGGGATAGTCCCGTTTTCCCGGCACTTAGCCATTTCTCCAAATAACGCGATGATCCGGTCGTCGCCTTTATGCACGAACATATCATCCTGGAAGATCAAAGTTTTAATATCCAGGTAGAGCCGGGATATTTTCTTGACCATTTCCATAATATCCTGGGAAGACAGTCTGACTACTTTAACCGTGCAACCACTGTTAGCCGTATTGAGAAAATCAGTATAACTGCAGAAAGAACACTGCATAGGACAATAGTTGGAAGTCATCAGCCGTACACTGTGTATATCCCGTAAGCGTTCATCTCGGGCCTGCGGGGAAAGTTTTTCTTTATGGACAGGGGACAGCATTTTTTCCCAATAAGCGGCAACCGGCATATCTTTGTAAGGCAGGCTATAGGTAGCTTCCTTAAATAAACTATAGGATAATCCGGGATTAGGATTCCTCTTCAGTTCTCCCGCGACGCGGTAGACCAATCCGGGGATCCCATTTACCTCAATGCGACCTTGTTGTTCAAGAGACTGGCAAACGTGCAGTAGCGCCAGCTCCCCTTCTCCCATCAGGCAATAGTCCACCGGTGAATTGGCAAAAACAGTTTCAGCTTCAAAGGTAGCGCCGATACCACCGCCTATACATAATGTTTCGGGATATTTATTCTTGGCCAAATGAACCAGGGACAGATCATAGGGCAAAGTAAGGCTGGTCATGGAAAAACCGACAATAGCAGGATTAAATTCGGCAAGAAAAGTATCCAGAGCCTGGTAAGAATCTGGATGGAGGTTAGGATCGTAAACCCGGCAATCTATCCCATAATCTCTAAGGAATCCGCAAATCCGCCAAACGCCAAGAGGCGGCGCATGGAAAGAAAACTCACCTTTGCTTGGATCATAGGGTCCGACAAGTAATACCTTCATAATTGCCTCTAAATAAAAAAAGCCATAATGTGTTATAGAAACAACATTATAGCCTGTAAGGTGATCACTCAACTATAGTAGATTAAAATCAACAAGAATAGTTTATTTCCGTTTAATTTATACTATAATCAAGGCTATTTGTCAAGAAAAATAAACTAAAACAATTTAGCGGTGTTTGGTTTTATCTCCAGCAATTCCATCAGTTGTAAAGCATTCTTGACTGCTTTACCGCCATGGCAGTTGTTGAAAAAGAGATAAGTCGTCTTGGTTTTCGCGGAAACCTGCCTGATCTTAGGGACAAATTCTTCCAATTCTTCCTTATTATATAAATAATTATACCGTTCGGCTACTGTTGTATTGAACCAATGAGGATTGCGCCCATGAAAACGGAAGTAGCCAGTATCGCCTGTTACTTCGGTAACCATAGGCATCAAGCGAGGCAGTTTTGGCTCATCTACACTGCATAAACCAAGACTATTTGACTTGAGGAACTGGTATGTATCCGGTTTCTCCCAGGAATTGTTCCTGAATTCCACTATTACCGGTATCTGGCCCATCCTTTCTTTGAACCGGACCAGGTAATTCCTGTTCTCTTCACTATCATTGAACATCACCGGGAACTGGGCCAGCACCGCGCCCAACTGGTTATTCACTACCAGAGGCTCAATACCGGCTAAAAATCCTTTAAATATATCCTGGTTATTTACCGGCCGGCCATCCTCTGTTTTGAGGTCATGGGTCATGCCTTTATTGGCTTTTACGGTGAATTGAAAATCGCGGCGGGTTTTCCTAACCATACTGGTAATGACTTTGGCGACTGGTTGGCGGTAATAGGTAAAATTCAGCTCGACAGCGTTAAATCCAAGTTCTTGCTCATAATAGGAGAGCCTATTGACGGGAGCCAGGGATCTGGGATAGATCTTCCCCTGCCAGTCGGCAAATGAATAACCGCTGGTCCCGATCTTGATCATGTGGTCCATGGCTTACTCCGGTCCAGGCCGCCAGGTCCGCTGGGCTTTTTTGGCCGCGTGCGCGTGTTTGGCCTGGAGCATTTTTTCTTTGGCGCGCTTGGACCTTTTGCGTTTCTGCCGCCGGATCTTTTCGATCCTGCGCTGTTCGGCAGATCTTTGGCCCAGGACCAATGCTTCTATTTTATCAACCAATAGCCGCCGTGCCAGGAACCGGTTCAGTACTTGTGACCGTTCTTGCTGGCACTTAACTTCCACGCCGGAAGGAACATGTTTTAAATATACAGCGCTGGCGACCTTATTTACATTTTGCCCGCCTTTACCCTGGGAACGCACAAAATGCTCGGTCAAATCCTGTTCTTTGATGCCTAACCGGGCCATCTTTTCAGTTAAAGTTTTTTCTTTTTCAGTATTTACGCCAAATAACCCCATACCCGCTCCTACCAGGGTTTTCCCGCACGCACGGCTTCCACGTAACTGCGTATTTCATTCTTTTTAAGAAGATCATTTTCCGTAAACACCGCTGAATAACATTCTTTAGTTCCTTTAAAATACTGGGCAATGATCTGGGCGGTCACTTTCATCTTCTTCGCCCGCAGGTAACCAAGGACGATGAGATATTTGCCGTTAATGTCCAAGGTAGCGGCTGATTCAAAACTGATCCCTTTGATACTAATGTCAACCGATTCTGCTTCGGTAATCAATTTATCATCCAAGGACATGATCCCGATCCTTTCACGGTCTTTAAACCTGGGTAAAGTCCTCTTATTAGCCATATTTTTCACCTCAACTCGCGAGTTTATGGCTCAAGTAATTCAAAGCCAGTAGCCGACTCTTTTATTCTGCGGGCATGGTTATTGATCAATTCCAGCAGGATCACTTCTCCGATCTTCCACGTCTCTATTCCCAACCGGATACAGCCGGTAATGGTCTCCTGGTCGCGGCCAAGAGTGGCATGCATATGCAATTTCGGTTCACCGTTTTCATCGGGAAAGATCGTGCCTATCGCGGCAATTTCATGTATACCGTTAAGAACCTTATTGATCGTTTCTATAGGGACGGCGTTTTCCTGCCTGGGCCCGGAAACAATAGTGCCTCCGCCCTTGATCCCGCCTACCAGCAGGCATAATCCCCGTTTTACTTCTTTTTCTTTAGCCAGGGCCTCCAAAGACTGCGGTAACCAGTCGCCTTCTTCCAGGCGTATTACAAAAATCCGGCCGATATTACCTTCTGAGTATTTCATATAGCTTTTTCCATTACTACCGCCAATAACACTGTATCTTCAACAATATCCTGCTTAACTCCTACCTTGGAAAATCCCTGCTTCAGGCAAAAACTGATCCCGCGCAAATTATTCTCTTCCACTTCGACCCGGATAGTTTTTATATAACTCATCTTTTTTATTACCCGTTCCAGCAGTAATGTTCCTATGCCCTGTCTTTGTTTTTCAGGCAAAACGTATAAGCGGGCCAGTTGTAAGGTAGTCGGTTCTATCCTCAGGGCCGTGGCTAATCCGACAATAGCGCTGGTTTCGTCTTTGGCGGCCAGGAAGAGCACCTCAGGATCCATGATCTGGGTTTTCAATAATTCCGGATCAAGCCAAAAGTCAGTCACCTTTTTAATTGTTTCCGCGGATAAATAAGCGCTATATGTATCGAGCCAGGTAGTCTTGAGGACTTCACCTACTTCCTGAATATCGAATAGCCTTACTTCATCAATAGTGACCATAGGGAAAGATCCCTTTCTGATTATGGCGTATTTTTAGCTAGCTGGAAATAGTAATTATATGGCTTAAGCTGATTATCCTGGTACTGCAATACCATCAAGTGAAGATGGGTGGGACTTTCTTTTTTCACCGCTGAAAAACCAGTACGGCCGACCGTGCCGA
>JAQTQE010000041.1:0-6820 GCA_028712365.1 bacterium | reverse complement strand
CTGGGGCTGCTTTAACTTTTTGTCGCAGTATTTGTAAATCCACTTTTTTTAAGTAACGCCGCAAATTTTGAAAATACTCATGGAAATTATAAACAGACAACTCTCCTAAAGCTTCTTGCCGGGGCCAGCCTTGCACGTACATCCGGTACAAGGCGATCATGGTGCCGGTACGATCAGCCCCATGCTGGCAATGGACAAAATAAGGCTTGTATCGTGGATCAGTTATCACTTTCAGGAAAGCTATTGCTTGCTTATCCCCGATACTATTAGCTTCCATTGGTATGGAGATATAATAAAATCCCGACCCCTTAAGCCATTGCTCATCAGAGTGATTAGCCCGTAAACTGACAATGGTTTTGATACCTATCTTTTTAAGTTCAGCAAATCCTGCCGGCGCTGGCTGGGCACCGCGATACACATCATCTGAAACTTTAGCGAAATTACTCAATCCCGGGAGATCGTTCCGCGGCAGGGTAGTTTTTTCCGCCGCCACCCCCGGAAGAACCAGCATCCCCGCGATTACCAGGGCAATAACAAATTGATGAAATTTATTTAACATAATCCCCATGAGGTTTCTGATATGGCTTGATTACGTAACGAGAATTTGTATTTTTGAGCGAGCCAATGAATGAGCGACGAAGCTTATCTACACCGTGATAAGTTAGGAGCGAATGAAACAGGCGCAGCCAAAAAGGCAAATTCGCAGTAGTAATTAAAGCCTTATCAGAGACCTCCTATATTTTGCCGATGCGGATCTCTTCAATATAGTCGCGAATAATATTCAACTTTACTATATCGGTTTCAATGAATTTAGCCGAATACATTTGATGCTTGTCTTTTATATATTTACCCACGATCTGGCCCGGGATCTCGATCCGGCGGCCGCGTTTGAAACCAAAAACTATATGGATCTTCTGGGACGCTTCCAACGGCGGTTCATCCATTTCAAAACAACATCCTTTGACGCCCACGTTCCGCAATATCCCCTGCCCGGTAAAACGCTTCTCTTCAAAAGTATAAAGCCCGACAACTTCTTTGTCCGGATACCGCGGGTATTTCCTTCTATCCATGTCAAACCTCGTACAACGTGAGCGGGTGTATGTTTTGGAAGTAAGTTTAGTCTTAAGTCTATAGGCGTTAGGCTCTAAACCACAAACTTAAGACCTCCTTCCATACCTACCTCTACAACCTTCACCCTATAAATTCCCTTTAGTAAATGTCTTAGCCCAGAGGCCGCGAGCCAATATCGGCTGCACCAGCCGCCGCTCGCTTTTCATCATGGCGGCCCGCATGATGCGAAACTCGCCGTATTTTTCATTGATCCGGTCCATCACCCGGTCAACAGCCTGGGTGTTGGTAAATTCTTCCAGGAGATACAACTGCCGGGTCTTACGGACCAGGTTGGAGACACTGATACCGATCAGGCGGATAGCCCGGCCCTGCCAATCAATCCTGGTAAAGATCTTCCAAGCCTGCTGGTATATATCATAACCGCTATCTAAAAAATAATCAACAGTTAAATGCCGGCTAAACGTAAAAAAATCACTGTAGCGCAGGATCAGGCAAACGGTCCGGCCGCAATAATTGTCATGGCGCAAGCGCACTGCTACTTGTTCGCTTAGAGAAAAAATATTCCGGCGTATCTCCGCTATGTCAGCGGTGTCACGTGCCAACGTATGAGTGTGCCCCATGGATTTGACCGGCGGTTCATCTTCGCTGTAATGCACCGGAGTGCTATCCAGGCCCAACCCCATATTGTGCAATATTTCACCGATAATACCAAAGTGCCGGCGTAAAATACTGACCGGGTAGCGGCCCAGATCACCGCAGGTATAGATACCGAGAGCATGCAAGTGCTTCTCCATCTGTCGTCCCACGCCACACAAGTCCTTGATGCGCAGATCTTCCAGGACAAGACCCACCTGTTCCGGCAAGACCAGGACCAAACCATCAGGCTTTTGCATATCGCTGGCCAGTTTAGCGATCAGTTTATTAGGCCCGATACCGACGGAGCACGTCAAACCCATTTCAGTGACAATGGCCTTCTTGATAGATTGCCCTACTTTGAGCGCGGCATCATATGACGGGCAGGTATCAGTAATCTCTAAAAATGCTTCATCAATGGAAAAAACTTCTGTTTTCATGGAGAACCGGCGTAAAATATTAAATATCCGGCGGGAAGTATCCACGTATTTAGCTAAATTACCGATCACAAAGACCGCTTGCGGGCAAAGCCGGCGCGCTTCGCCGATGCTCATACCGGCTTTAATGCCGAATGGTTTGGCTTCATAGGAGGCAGCGGAAACAACGGTACGGGTTTCAGGGTTGCCGCAGACAATGACCGGGCGGCGGCGCAAGGCAGGATTGGTTTTCTGCTCGATCGAGGCGAAAAACGCGTTCATATCAATATGTAATACAATGCGATTGTTCATAATAGCTTTCGTGTATCAGTGAACTGTCACTATTTATTCGCTCCAGTGTCGATTTCCATATCCGCCTTGGCGGATCCTGCGCCAAAGGTCTTTTGACAACTCGGTGCCTCCGCAACTCGTCCCGCTATCGGGACTCAAACATGCTCGGCATCCTGCTATGGATACCCTCGTTGTCTGCAAGCGTGCTTTGGCTGAAATCGACAAGCTCGCTCAAAATAATGACCAGTTCCCTGATCTATACAGTAGCCGTAATTATACAGTCCCAGTAATAATTAAGTTTGGGTGACTTTTAGCAGGTGCCAAACGAGAGTTTTGTTGTTCAGGCAAAGTTCATAGAGATTGGCAGAATGCAGCACGTTGAAGTAATGCAGGATCGCTTCACCTTCGCGGTCCCGCCAGGCATAGGTCACCTGCTCGATCTTATATTTGCGGTTCTGCCACGTGAACCAGACCGGATTGATCCGGTCGCCGGTAAATATTGCACCGACCCTGATGCGCTCATTGATCGTTTCAATCATGATATCTCCAAAAATAAGTTACCAGTTACTATAAAAACAGTCATCGGGTGTAAGTTTTGGAAGTAGGTTTCGTCTGAAGTCTTTGGAAGTTGGGCTTGAAGCCCTAACACTTACTTCTTACTTCCATATCTACTTCTACAACCTTCACCATATTACTACTGGCTCAGTTTTTTAGTACTTGCGAAACACTCCCACTACTTTACCGACTATTTGTATCTCCGGATTAATGATGGGCTGGTACGCGGGATTAGCAGCTTCCAAGCGGAATTGGCTGTGCCTGGTATCGCGGTATATTTTTTTGACCGTGACTTCTTCGCCGATGCGGGCCACGACTATCTCGCCGTTCTCAGTACGGCTGTTGATACGCACCAGGACAAAATCACCCTCATAGATCCCGGCGCCGGTCATGCTGTCTCCCTTGACCCGCAGGGCAAAATCAGCATTATTACCCAACAACGATTTATCCAGGTTGACATACCCTTCAATATTTTCTATGGCCAACAGCGGAGCGCCGGCACGCACCTGTCCCAAAATTGGTATGTTCAGGAGCGGGGACTGGGTCAGACCGGTTATTTCCAGAAAACGCGCTTTAAACTTGCCCCGTTTGCGGATATAGCCCTTCTCTTCCAGTATTCGCAGGTAATCCTGGACCGTGCCGATAGATTTGAACCTGAATTCTTTCATGATCTCCCGCAACGTCGGCGGCACCCCGTTCCGCAACTGGGATTCTTTGATGAAATCAAATATTCCTTTTTGCTTCTCTGTTAATTCTTGCATAAATAACTCCTGGGAACTTTACTGCTTTTCGCTTTTACTGGCAACTGTTTCTTGTTCTTACCGGTTCACCGTATTAATACCATACAAATGTATGGCTGTCAAGGGAAAAATAAAGGAGGTGCTTTAAAACACCTCCTTTAAATAATTATTTTATCGTGAAATTTCCAGCACTTTATATTTCAACACCCCGGCCGGGATCTTGATCTCCACTATGTCATCTTTCTTGAAGCCCAGCAAGCCTTTGCCAATGGGTGAATTGATCGAGATCTTGCCCTCCGCGTAATTAGCCTCCATTTCCGACACCAGGGTATAGCGCTCTTCTTCCTGACAGCCAAGATCCAATAATTTCACAACCGACCCGATAGATATCTTGTCTTTAGGTATCCTGGATTCGTCAAGTATCTCAGCCCGGCCCAGTTTAGTTTCTAACTCGTTGATCTTGTTTTCATTCAGAGCCTGGGCTTCTTTAGCCGCGTCATACTCGGCGTTTTCTGAAATATCGCCTTTTTCCCTGGCTTCCCCGATCTCTTTGGCTAATTGTCTTCGTTTGTTCGTTTTCAGGAAATCAATCTCTTCTTTGATCTTTTGGTACGCTTCCCTGGTTAAATAGATCTTTTCCATAGACGCAGCCTACTCCCCTTTATGGTAAATAATTACATAGATAGTCACTACGGTAAATAACACTAAATTAATAATATTAAAGGTCTTCCAGACAATATCGGTAGACAGTAATCCTGCCGGAAACATCCCCAGCAGGCAAAACCATACACCCAAAGCCCATAAAAGGCTGATATCTTTAGATGATCTTCTTTTTATTATCCTGATGATCAGCGGAATATTCCATAGCGGCAAGATGATCGCTGATATCAGTCCCAGTGTTTTGATCATTATTGCTCTTTGATCGTTATTTTAAAATAAGTCCGGCCAATAAAAACAATATCGCCATCTTTAAGTTTGTCCCGGCTAAAAACCTTTATCTTGCCGATAAAGGTCCCGTTAGTGCTGGCCAGGTCAGAAATATAGGCTTCACCGTCTTTTAAGCCGATAATAGCGTGCTGACGAAAAGCGCGATGATCATCGGCAATGCATAAGGCGGCGTCAGCTCCCCGTCCGATACTCAAGGAAGAATTATCCGCGACAAAAAACGTCTCCCCTTTATGACTGCCATTAGTGACCGTAATGGTCATCAATTTCATACAAGCATAGCCTCGGCGAATTTTTGCCCGAACTCCCTGGCTTTGGCCAGGTTCTCTTCAGTCGGCGCGAAGTTCACTTTATAGCCAGGTTCAAATGTTTTCAGCTTCAGGCTTTTGAGCCTGTCTTCGATCATCTTAACCGCTTCTCCGCTCCAGCCGAATGAACCATAAGCGGCGGCCAATTTCAATTCAAGGCTCACTGTCTGGAACAGCCCGAGGACATCCCAAACCGGCTTAGGTATATCCCGGTTTATGGTAGGCGACCCGATCAGCAAGCCATCTGCTTTTTCCAGTTCATCCCGGATCTGGTCCAGGCTTACTTCCGGTATATGGATAACTTTTACTTCGGTTTTTTCTGTTTTTAACCCGGCGGCTATCTGCCGGGTGAGCTTGTCCGTATTTTTATGCGCGGAGAGATAAAGAACGAGAATACTTTTTTTCCCGTTGGGCAATTTCATGACGGTAGAAAATTCCTGGTATTTTTTTACATATTGCAAGGGATCGACCCGGTGGATCGGCCCATGACTGGGAGCAATAACCTTAACCGGAACATCTTTGACCTTGGCAATGGCCAGGAGCACTTTCTTCTTGAACGGCCGGACCAGGCAATCAAAATAAAAAGCAAAGTCTTCGTTAAAATCACCGGCAGTATCATTAAACATCCCAGCCTCGCTGTAATAATGGCTGCCAAAAGCGTCACAGGGAAATAATACCTGGTCCTCGGCTAAATAAGTAAACATGGTGTCAGGCCAATGCAGGAACGGGGCAATGACAAATTTAAGAGTACGGCCGCCGAGATCTATACTCAGTTCGTCACTGGCTTCTAAGACATTAAATTTGCTATTGGTAAGCTCCTGGAGAAAAAGCGCGCCAGGCTTGGTGATCACGACAGTAACATGGGGGTTGATCTTCAGGAATTCCTGGAACGAGCCAGAGTGGTCCGGCTCAGTATGGTTCACGATCAGGTAATCGATCTTTGCCGGGTCACAAACCGTTTTCAGGTTGGCCATAAAATCCGGGGCAAAAATTCCCTTCACGGTATCGATCAGGGCTATTTTATTCTGGCCTTTCACCAGGTAAGAATTATAGGTGGTTCCGTGTTTGGTCGGGAACAGGTCATCAAAAAGGCGCAATTCAGGGTGTATCGCTCCCACCCAGAACACATCTTTAGCTATTGCAAATGGTTTCATATCCAAACCTTCTTTGCTTTTATTCGAGTCATTCGCTGGCATTAGGCTCTTATTTGTTATTTAGATTTTTTCGAACTGGTCTTTTGGCGCACCACACTCCGGACACACCCAGTCTTCCGGTAATTGTTCAAAAGAAGTACCTGGAGCAATGCCGTTGTCCGGGTCCCCTTTAGCTGGATCATAAATGTAGCCACATACCAGGCATTTGAATTTATTCATACCTTCTCCTTCAAAGGAAATTAGAAACCCTAAATTCGCAATACTAAACTTTCTGGTTTCAAATTCCTTTTTATTTATTATTCTTCGACACTGATTGCTTCAACCGGACAATTTTGGGCTGCTTCCCTGGCTGTATCTTCGGCATTGGATGGAACTATATCTACAATGACTACCGCGAGGTCGCCATCCATTTTAAAAACATCGGGACAATTATCAGCGCATAAACTGCAGCCAATGCAAGTGTCTTTATTTACTTTAACCTTCATTATGCTATCCCTCCTTTAATAAAATTATTTTATCCCTAATTCTTTTAAACGGCCATCATAATCTTGTTCTCCGCCGGATGAACGCCATTTAATATTTCTTTTTTGGTCTAGAAAAATGATCGTGGGCAGTCCCAGGATCTTATATTGTTTGGTTACCGCGCCGTTCTCATCAAGCAGTACCTGATAGTTAATCTTATATTTATCAGCCAATCTTTGCACGCG
>JAQTQE010000065.1 GCA_028712365.1 bacterium | reverse complement strand
TCCTATTCACGGCAGCAACCTTTTAAAACCGTAAACTGCCAGATTCCATTTTCAGCGAAGTCATGGCCCTACCGTATCATATATATGCCTTAATGACTGAAGGCAGCCACCCTAAAGAACAAAAAGCGATCGCGTATGGCGCGTCCTTAGTGCTTATTATCATGGTCCTGGGAATAAACCTGCTGGCGATCTTCATCCGTAACTATTATAGGAGGAAAAAGAAATGGTAAGTAGCGTCGTGGACACCAACCTGCGTATGACAGTGAAAAATCTTAATTTCTTCTATGGCCGGAACCTGGCTTTAAAGAATATTAATATGGGGATAGAAAACAATAAGGTCACTGCAGTGATCGGCCCATCCGGTTGCGGCAAATCCACTTTCATCAGGATCTTGAACCGGATGAATGATATTATCATTGGCAGCCGGGTGGAAGGCGAGATCCTGCTGGACGGGGAAAACATCTATGCCCCCCAAGTGGATGTGGTGGAGATCCGCCGCAAAATAGGTATGGTCTTCCAAAAATCAAATCCTTTTCCCAAATCTATTTTCGACAATATTGCTTATGGCCTGCGAATCAACGGTTTTACCAATAAAACAGAGATAACCGACCGGGTAGAACAGAGCTTGAAAAATTCCGCTCTCTGGGAAGAAGTCCAGGATAGGCTGGATGATAACGCTTTTGAACTGTCAGGCGGACAGCAGCAAAGACTATGCATCGCCCGGGCACTGGCTATCGAGCCGGAAGTGATACTATTTGATGAACCCTGTTCCGCGCTAGACCCCATCTCCACGGCCAAGATCGAGGAATTGATCAACCAGTTAAAAGAAAAATATACTATTGCCATTGTCACGCATAATATGCAGCAGGCGGCGCGTATTTCTGATTACACGGGATTCTTTCTACTGGGTGAATTAATAGAATTCGACAAAACAGAAAAGATCTTCACTAATCCATCCAGGAAACAGACCGAAGACTACATCACCGGGAGGTTCGGATAAATCCCTTGAAACAAGGCTTGGATTTTGCTATACTAAACTCATGCAAAAACCAATGCTCGTCTTTTTTTTATGCTTTTTAGTTCTAACAGGCTGCGCCCGCGATAAGGCCGGGACTGGTATTACAGTTGCCGGGTCAACCAGTGTACAGCCATTCGCTGATAAATGGGCTGAAGTATATATGGAAGAGAATCCCGGAAAGATCGTCAATGTCCAGGGCGGAGGGTCCAGCGCCGGCATCCAGGCCACCAAAAGCGGCGCCTGTAATATCGGGACCTCTTCGCGCGAACTTAAACCAGACGAAAAAGACCTGACTGAAATTGTCGTGGCCAGGGATGGATTAGCGATCATCGTCCACCCGCTTAATCCTATCGATAACATGACCATTGATCAAGTCAAAAGCATATTTAACGGGAAGATCAGGAACTGGCGGGAATTAGGCGGGAAGGATAAGCTGATCACTGTCGTTACCAGGGAAGAAGGATCAGGTACGCGGGGCGCTTTCCAGGAACTGGTCATGAAAAAAGACCGCGTAGCCAAGAATGCCATAGTGCAAGACTCCAACGGCACGGTGCGCGAGATCGTAGCCGGTGACCCTAATGCCATTGGTTACATTTCCCTGGGATTGGTAAATGATAAGGTCCGGGCCCTTAAGCTGAACGGAGTCCAGGCTACGGATGAAAACATAATTTCCAGAAAATATAAGCTAGTACGACCGTTCCTTTTCGTTACTAAGAGTGAACCAACACCCGCTTGCCGGGAATTTATCAACTTTGTGCAGTCCGCGGAAGGACAAAAACTCGTATCTGAAGAAGGATTAATCCCAGTAAAATGACCCGTTTAGAACGCAATGAACGTCTGATCAAGATCGCCTTGTTAGTGATCGCCTGTTCAGCAGTATCCATACTGGCGGTGATCACTATTTTTATTTTTTCTGAAGGCACTCCCATTATGTTCAAGTATGGGTTTAAAAGTTTTTTGCTGGGGCTGGACTGGTACCCTTCTGAACAAAGTTTCGGTTTGTTGCCAATGATCATCGGATCACTGATGGTGACTTGCGGCTCGCTGATCGTGGGAGTTCCTTTCGGACTCGCCTGCGCTATTTTTCTTACTGAGTTTTCCAGCCGGCGGCTCCGACATATACTTAAACCGATCATAGAACTGCTGGCCGGTATTCCTTCCGTGGTATACGGTTTTATCGGCGTGGTCATCCTGGTTCCTTTCATCCGCGAAAACTTGGGCGGACCGGGGCTTTCCGTCCTGGCTGCTTCTATCATTCTGGGGATAATGATACTACCGACCATTATCAGCATCTCTATTGATTCCCTGCAGGCTGTCCCAGTCAGTTACCGTGAAGGATCTATTGCCTTGGGCGCTACTAAATGGCAAACCACGAAAATGGTCACTTTAAAAGCAGCCCGTTCCGGTATTATTGCCAGTATTATCCTGGGGATGGGACGAGCGATCGGTGAAACCATGGCTGTGATCATGATCGCCGGTAATGCCATTAATATCCCTAATTCGGTATTGGCCCCGGTCCGCACACTGACTTCTAACATCGCCCTGGAAATGGGTTATGCCAGCGGTGAACACCGAGAGGCGCTATTTGCTACAGGTGTCATACTATTCGTGATCATCATGGTCCTAAATACCTTGGCCAACCTCACTTCCGCCAAAAGGAAGGCCTAATGCATATCAATCCCCGTCTTGAAGAAGCTGTAGTCAAAGTACTACTTTGGCTCTTTACCCTCATCACGGTCTTTGTCCTGTTCTTTATTATTTTCTATATCTTGAAACACGGTTTGCCGGTCGTCAACTACCAGTTCCTGACCACTGACCCTATGGATATGGGCAAGTCCGGTGGCATTTATACCACGATCATCGGCACCATAGTCCTGACCTTGGTAGCCATCCTGATCGCTACGCCACTGGGCATAGGCACCGCTATTTACCTGACAGAATATACCCGGGAGAACAAGATCACCAAGATCATCCGTTTTGGCTCGGAATGCCTGGCCGGGATCCCCTCGATCATATTCGGTTTGTTCGGTTTTATTTTGTTTGTAACCAAACTTAAGTTTGGCTGGTCAATAATCAGCGGCAGCCTTACCCTGGCTTTCATGATCCTGCCGACTATTATACGCACCAGTGAAGAAGCTATTAAATCAGTTCCTTATAATTTCCGGGAGGTCAGTTATTCCCTCGGCAGTACCCAGTGGCAGACCGTCACCAAAGTAGTCCTGCCCTCAGCATTGCCTGGCATCCTGACTGGAGTGATCCTAAGCGTGGGACGCAGTATCGGGGAAACCGCAGCTGTGATCTTCACCGCCGGCAGCGCTTTGCGCCTGCCTACTTCCCTGTTCTCTTCGTCCCGGACCATGGCGGTGCATTTCTATATCATGGCCCGGGAAGGGATCTCTATGCCTAATGCTTATGGGACTGCGGCGGTGCTGATCATTACCATTTTGATCATTAATATTGTGGCCTACCGGTTAATGCACAAGTTCATCAAGAAATATAGTTAATTAGAAATATAGAGGCTATTCATGAGTGACGGCATTATTAAAACTGATAATTTCAGCCATTATTTTAGCTCTATCCAGACTCTTAAAAAAATAAACCTGGAAGTGCGTCGCAATGAAATACTGGGGATTATCGGGCCTGCTGGCAGCGGTAAATCTACTTTTTTGCGCGCTCTTAACCGCCTTAATGACCTAACTTTCGGTTCACGGATAGAAGGTACTATTAGAATAGACGGGCAAGATATTT
>JAQTQE010000007.1 GCA_028712365.1 bacterium | reverse complement strand
TGTCGTCAATGTGAACAAACAGCAAAAGGAACAGGCTGTACCATGCAAGGAGTATGCGGCAAAACCCATGAAACCGCGACAATGCAAGATCTGTTGATCTTTAGCTTGAAAGGGATCGCTGTTTTAGGCTTACTTGCCAGGGAAAAAGGGATCAAGGATAAAGAAACGGATATATTCCTGCAAGCAGGATTGTTTACCACGGTCACTAACGTTAATTTCGACTCGGCCAAGATCGCGGAAATGATATATAGTGCCTATAAAATAATAGAAAAGTTAAAAAAAGCCGTTGGTCCGGTGCCGGCTGATGCGCCGGAGCCAGTGCATTGGCAACCGGCTGATAGCCTGGCTGGTTTGATCGCCCAGGGTTTGGAGGTAGGATTATTATCAGACCCGAGTCCTAATGAAGATATCCGCAGTTTGCGGGAAATATTGCTTTTTGGCATGAAGGGCATGGCTGCTTATGCCGACCATGCTGCAGTGCTTGGCCGGACAGATGAAGAAGTAAGCGCGTTCTTTTATAAAGGATTAGCCGCGTTGGTTGATCCGAAGTTAACTGCCGGGGATTATGTCTCGCTGATCATGGAGTTTGGCAAAGTTAATCTGAAGTGTATGGAAATACTGGATAAAGCGCATAATGATATCTTTGGCACCCCGGTCCCGACTAAAGTTTTTATGGGAGTTAAGAAAGGACCGGCGATCATTGTTTCCGGTCATGATCTGCTGGACCTGAAGCAGCTCCTGGAGCAAACCGCTGGAACAGGCGTCAATGTCTATACGCATGGCGAAATGCTGCCGGCGCATGGGTATCCTGAGCTAAAAAAACACCAGCATTTGGCGGGGCATTTTGGCACTGCCTGGCAGAATCAGCAAAAAGAATTTGACGGGATCCCGGCGGTGGTTTTAATGACCACTAATTGCATCCAGAAACCGCGTGAGTCATATAGCGGGAAAATCTATACTACCGGTCTGGTGCAATGGCCTGGTGAAACGCATATTGAAGCCCAGGATGGCAGGAAAGATTTTAAAGTGATCATCGACCAGGCAAAAAAGTTGGGCGGTTTCACAGAAGATAAAATAGAGAAAGAGATCACGGTTGGCTTTGGCCATAAGACCGTATTAGGCCTGGCGGATAGAATAGTAAAAGCGGTGAAAGATAAAGAGATCAGGCACTTTTTCCTGATCGGCGGTTGTGATGGGGCCAAGCCAGGCCGGAATTACTACACTGAGTTTGCCCAAAAAGTGCCTAAAGACTGTATTATCCTGACTCTAGCGTGCGGCAAATTCAGGTTCAATCGACTGGATTTTGGCATGATCGGTGATTTTCCGCGCTTACTGGATTGCGGCCAGTGTAATGATGCCTATTCGGCGATACAGATCGCTTCGGCTTTGGCTGTGGCTTTTAACTGCGGAGTGAATGAATTGCCGTTGTCTCTGGTATTATCGTGGTATGAACAGAAAGCTGTTTGCATTTTATTGACTTTACTGTCTTTAGGGATCAAAAATATCCGTTTGGGTCCGACTCTACCGGCGTTCATTACACCCAATGTATTGCAGGTACTTGTGGATAAATTCAATATCAAGCCCATTACAACTCCTGATCAGGATTTGAAGGATGCATTAGGATAATATTTTTGTTGATATTCTAAGTGTGTTATGTTATAAAAACTTATGCGCTTAGCAACCATGTTCAGCGATAACATAGCTGTATCAAATTAAAAAACCCGAGTGAAGGTCTATGGCCTTTATTCGGGTTTTTTCATAGGATACGGTAAAGAGGAGATTTAAATGATTAAGAGGTTGGTTTTAGCAGTCATGGCATTGGTTTTCATGGCCGGGATTAGCTATGCCGCAGTGGCTAGTGAAGAATTAACGGAAGAGCAGCTTTTATTTGAAGAAGTAGTGACCGGTGTCACTAAGCGGCCGGAAAAAACCTATGAAGCAGCGGCTAATGTCATAGTCATTCCAGGAAAATTCCTGGAACGTTATGCGATCCGGAACATTAATGACCTTTTCGAAGTGTTGGAGGGCGGCTGGCATACCTGGAAGGGTGTTGATGAAGTCCTGGTGTTGAGAGGCGTCTCCGGATACGCCAATGACAAAATATTGTTCTTGTATGATGGCATGCTTTTCCCGACATTTTTAGGCTTAGGTGAGAACAACTGGCCAAATACTTTTGATGATGTGGAAAAGATAGAGATCATTAAAGGGCCTAACACTTCTATTTGGGGCGGCCAAGGGACCCAGGGGACGATCAATATCGTCCATAAGGGAGCGAAGCAGTTTACCGGGTTAAAGACTAGTTTTGTAGCCGGTAAATTTGGTATGACCCGTTATAATCTTAATTATGTGCAAAAACCCAATGATGATCTAAGTTATCAATTTTTGATCAATTCAGCATATTATGAAGGCGCCTGGAGAGCCTCTGAGGGATGGGGTACGGTGACGACGCAGGTTGTGGATGGCGCGGATATGCTTAATCCTATGCCTGATTATCAGGTGTTTGCTAATGTAGCGTATAAAGATTTTAGTTTAGCTTATCGCCGCCTGGAAGAACGGGTGTTAAGGCAAATTACTAATTATGATGGCACTTATCGGAAGAAATATATTGAAAATTACGCTGATGATGTGAATATCATAATCAAAAAACCGGAATATTACAAAAATACCGATTGGACCACTACCTTACGATTCAATAATTTCTATCAGATGTATGATGTGTTTCATTTTAATCAAGGAGATTTGCCTGATACGTATGAGATGAAATCTGAGAAAAGATATGAAGTGGATTCTAACCTGTTGATCACTCCTGTTGATAAGCTAAGCCTTATTTTTGGGGTCCAGGCCGGGGTGTGGAGCCCTCAAGGGTCAGGCCCTACCGTTTCTTGGAATCCGGTTACCCGCAGCTGGGATCCGAATACACCAGGCACGGGCAATGTGGTAGATCCTCCGGAATTCTTGCCTACTTTTACTGAAATGGGTAATGATATTGCCGCCATAGAAACTTATGTCGACGTTAAGTATGATGTTTTAAAAGAATTGAGTTTTACCGTAGGCGGCCGCTATGTCGGTGAATTTAATCCTGGTGACCAGTTCCGTGATGACAGGGAAAAACTGCATAAGTTTTTCCCCAAGGTCGCGGCTGTTTATAACCCGCTACGGAATCTATACCTGAAAGGTATTTACCAGCAGGCTTTTACCAGATTGAATACTTTCGAGCGGTATTCTGAGCAAGTCAATATTGACAAGAGAGGTAGCCAAAAAGCGACCACCAGTGAATCTAGTGAGTTGGTAATTGATTGGAAGCCTATAACCAATATGAAAGTGCTCGCCAGCTATTATCAAGCGACTCTTTATGATTTTGTTAATTTTGTCTATACCGGAACTTCGTGGCCGACTATAGTGCCTGGCCAGTTGCGGGGATTTTTTAATGTTGGTGATCATCAAGTCAGGGGGATAGAGGCCAATATTTCATATGACTGGAAGAATATGGGCGGCTTTATTTCCGGCAGCCATTTGCTCAAGAATAAGATCGCCAACATAGTGACGGGATTGGCTGGAGGCACCGGCGTTATTGATACGGAGATCGATTCTGATTTTAATAAATCCGCGGTACCCCGTTATAATATCGCTTTAGGAGCTTATTATGATATTACTTCGCAATACAGTGTTTCAGGCGTTTATAAGGTCCATCAAAAGATCCAGGTCCGGGGTGACCGCGATGGTGGCGGGTGGTCGGGCTATAACTTCAATGGCGGGACTCAGTTGGATCTGGCCGGTACGGCGAAAGGCGTTTTTGTCAAGAACCTGGATTTAAGCATAATCGGTAAAAATGTGCTTAATTCCCACTTCATCACCGGCAGTTCCATGGATCCTGGCCATTTTCAGGAAATCAATCCGGTGTATTACGAAGTGCAAATCGGTTATCTCTGGTAAAATAAAAATAGGGGAACAATACAATGCCTAAGTATTTTATGACTATTTGTGTGATCTTTATTATCTTGTTCGGGATCAACCTGGAAGTATTGGGCCAGGAAGAGCTAACCGAAGAACAGCTTTTGTTTGAGGAAATAGTGACGGGCGTTACTAAACGGCAAGAAAAAACCTATGAAGCGGCAGCCAATGTTACGGTTATCCCCGGGAAATTCCTGGAAAGATATGCCATTAGGAATATCAATGACCTGTTTGAAGTGTTAGAGGGCGGCTGGCACACCATAAAGGGCGTTGATGAAGTCCTGGTGTTGAGAGGCGTCTCCGGATACGCCAATGACAAAATATTGTTCCTGTATGATGGCATGCTTTTCCCGACATTTTTAGGCTTAGGCGAGAACAACTGGCCAAATACTTTTGATGATGTGGAAAAAATCGAACTTATCAAGGGACCAAATACATCAATTTGGGGCGGTCAGGGGACCCAGGGGACGATCAATATTGTTCATAAAGGGGCGGAACAATTTAGCGGCTTGAAAACGAGCGTGGTAGCCGGCAAGTTCGGTATGGCTCGCTATAATATAAATTATGCGCAGAAACCTAATGATGACTTGAGCTACCAGCTGTTGTTAAACTCAACTTATTATAAAGGATGCCGGCGTTGGATCGAAGAATATGGCGGAGTGCGCCTGCGGATCACGGACGGGGCCAACCAGGTTAATCCTCTGCCTGATTACCAGGTCTTTGCCAATGTGCGGTATAAAGATTTTACTTTATCCTATCGACGTTTGGAAGAGAGAGTGCACCGGGAGGAAATAACTGCCAGCAGGATCTACCGGAATATTTATATTAATAACTTTGTTGATGATATAAATGTCATAATTAAGAAACCAGAATTTTTCAGCAATATCAATTGGACGACTACATTCAGGTTCGCTAATTTTTATCAAATGTATGATGTGTTTCATAATTTTTCCGCTGACGCTGGTACCAGTAATTATGAATTAAAAACTGAAAAAAGGTATGAGGTTGACTCGAATATACTGGTCACGTTCACCGATCGGCTGGACCTGGTCCTGGGCGCGCAGGCCAGCGTCTGGAGCCCGCAGGGTTCCGGCTCGTCCGTTGCCTGGAACCCGGTCATGCGCTGGTGGGATCCCAATGTCCCTAATTCCGGCAATATTTATAATCCACCGGAATTTCTACCTACCTTCACAGAGATGGGTAATGACATCGCGGCGCTGGAAGGATATATCGATATTAAATACAAGATCCGTGATAATATTACTCTGACCACCGGCGGCAGGTATGTAGAGGAGTTCAATCCCGGTGACCAATTCAGGGATGAAAGGGAGAAACTGCATCATTTTTTCCCAAAAGCAGCTGTAGTCTACAATCCGCTGGAAAATTTTTATTTGAAGGGCATTTACCAGCAGGCTTTTACCAGATTGAATACTTTTGAGCGGTATTCTGAACAGATCAATATTGATAAAAGAGGATCTCAAAAAGCTACAACTTCCAAGTCAACAGAGTTCGTGGTTGATTGGAGGCCATTTAAAAATGCAAAAATACTGGGAAGCTATTACCAAGCGACGTTATATGATTTTGTTAATTTTGTGTATACCGGGTCGGCTTGGCCTTTTGTCGATCCCGGCCAATATCGGGGATTTTTCAACGTCGGCGATCACCAGGTACAAGGCCTGGAAGCGAATATTTCGTATGACTGGAAAAATATGGGGGGCTTTATTTCCGGCAGCCATTTGCTGAAGAATAAGATCGATAATATAGTGCCTGGCCTGGCCACTGGATCAGGAGTGATAATTCCCGAGATGGACAAAGATTTCAATAAAGCGTCTGTACCGCGCTATAACTTAAGTATTGGCGGTTATTATGATCTGACTGATAAATATAGCGTTTCCGGAATATATAAGGTCCACCAAAAGATCCAGGTCCGGGGTGATCGCAGCGGCGGCGGACGCCTGGATTCTTATTTTAATGGCGGGACGCAGATCGATCTTTCCGCGGTAGCCAGGGACGTGATATTTAAAAACCTGAGTTTTAGCATTATTGGTAAAAATGTATTGAATTCCAATTATATTACCGGCAGCGCGATGGATGCTTCCGCTTTTACCGAGATTAATCCGGTTTATTATGAAGTAAAAGCAAGTTATTTATGGTAATAAACGCCAGGAGCAGGACAGATAAATGAAATACATTGCTTTATTATTAAGCGTCATAACCAGCTGGCTTTTTATTAATCCCGCTTGCGCGGCTATTAATAGCTATGCGGCGGAACGGGTGATCGTTTCAGTAATTTATTCTTCAAGTAGTGAACCATACCAGCAAGCTTGGGAAGGTTTCAGGACGTATTTGACTTCCAAAAATGTTGCTTTATGGGTTTCCAAGTATAATTTAAATGAACAAAGCCCGGAAAAGATCATTTCCCAGGTCGCGGAGGAAAAACCGCAGATCATATTTGCCCTGGGCACTAAGGCGACCAGGCTCGCGCAAGTTAGTTTTAAAAATATCCCTATCGTTTTTGCCCTGGTGCTAGAGCCTGGATTGTTTAATGAGCCAAATATCACTGGGGTTTTAATGGATATCCCGGCAAAAATGAAATTGGAGTGGATTAAAAAATTGTTTCCTGGAGTAAATATACTAGGGGCGGTGTTTTCCGACCGGACCACGGCTAAAGCCGTGGAGTTACAACAGGCTAGTAATGAATTAGGCATGAAATTAATTGCCGAAAAAGTCAATTCGGAAAAGCAGTTGCCAGAAGCTATTAGGGGGATAAAATCCCAGGTAGAAATATTTATCATGATCCCGGACACGCAAATATATTTTCCCCAGTCAGTAAAATATTTACTGCAGGAAAGCCTAAAACAAAAGTTACCGGTGGTTGGCTTATCCAGGTATTATAGCAAGGACGGGGCGATCATATCCTTTGATTGCGATTATCTGGATATGGGAAAACAAGCCGGCGAATTAGCGGTCAAGATAATAGACGGGACCAAACCGAAGGATATCGCTTCAGTGCAGCCGCGGAAGATCAATTTCTCCCTTAATTTGATAGTGGCGAAAAAATTAGGGGTCAAGTTCTCTCCGGAGATTATCAAAGCGGCTACCTTTATTTACGAAGAAACGGTAAAATAGCAAAAGGGGGATGAGATATGCTGAAGAATGTTTCAATATTATTATTGTTAATGGCCTGCAGCCTTGGCCTTTACTCTCCAGTTCAAGCGGAATCCACGGTAATGTTGTCACCGGTGGAGCGGACAGAAGATGAATTGTTATTTTCGGAGAATGTCAGCGGGGTTACCAGACGGTTGGAAAAAACCTATGAAGCGGCAGCTAATGTGACTATTATCCCGGGGAAGTTTCTGGAAAGGTATGCGATCAGGAATATCAATGACTTGTTTGAAGTGATAGAAGGTGGCTATCATACACATAAAGGTATGGATGAAGTATTGGCGCTAAGAGGAGTCGTAGGTTATGCCAATGACAAAATACTATTCCTTTATGATGGCATGCTTTTCCCGACATTTTTAGGTTTGGGTGAGAATAACTGGCCGGCTGGTGACATGGCGGAAGTGGAAAGGATTGAATTAATTAAGGGGCCGAACACCTCTATCTGGGGTGGCCAAGCGACCCAGGCCACGATAAACATTGTTCATAAAGGTCCAGATCATTTCCAGGGCCTGAAGACTGGTATTACTATAGGGAAATATGGCATGGCGCGATATAATGTTAATTATTCTCAAAAACCAACTGAAGATTTCTCCTACCAATTTTTAGCTAATTCAGTATACTATAAAGGTTTTTACCGGAATATTAAAGAGTGGTGGGGCCCCAATACGACTAATTTGGATGCTCATGATATCGCTAATCCCCTGCCTGATTATGAAATATTTGCCAGCGCCAATTATAAGGAATTCACTATCGCGTATCGGCGGCTTGAATCCAGGACCGGGCGTCAGGATAAAGGTTTTAGCGCTAAGTATATTGAGAATTATGCGGATGACTTGAATATCATTATCAAGAAGCCTGAATATTTCAAGAATGTCGATTGGACTACCACCTTAAGATATAACAATTTTTACCAGATGTACGACGTATTCCGCTTCACGGATGAGACGGTGGGCGGCTATGAGATGAAAAGTGAGAAAAGATATGAGCTTGATACCAATTTCCTGCTATCGCCTATTGAACAACTAAGCGTAGTGCTCGGCGCGCAGGTTGGCGTGTGGAGCCCGCAGGGGTCCGGCCCGACAGTAAACTGGAACCCAAATACCAGGCCCTGGGATCCTAATGTGGCCGGCAGCGGCAATATTATTGATCCGCCGGAATTTTTGCCTACCTTTACCGAAATGGGTAATGATATAGCTGCTTTTGAGGGTTATATTGATGCCAAGTATCAGTTACTGGATAATCTCAGTCTGACTGGTGGCGGTCGTTATGTAAGTGAATTTAATCCTGGCGACCAATTCCGTGATTCGCGTGAGAAAATGCACAAGTTCTTCCCGAAAGGCGCGGTAGTGTATAGCCCGATCGAGAACCTGTATTTGAAAGGCATTTATCAGCAAGCGTTTACCAGGATGAATACTTTTGAGAGATATTCAGAACATAATAATATTGATCTAAGAGGGACTCAGAATGCTACTACCTCGGAAAGCACTGAGTTCGTCATTGACTGGCGGCCGATCAAGAACATGAAATTGCTCACCAGTTATTATCAAGCGCAACTATATGACTTTGCCAACTTTATATATACTGGCACAGCGTGGCCAGTATTGAATCCTGGCGAACTCCGCGGCTTTTTCAATATGGGTGACCAGAAGGTAAGAGGAGTAGAAGCAAACTTGTCTTATGACTGGCGCCAATTTGGCGCTTTTATTTCCGGCAGTCAATTATTTGAAAATCGGATCAAGAATTTGCACGATTCAAAATTTGCCAGCGGATCAGGAGTGAATGCTGTTGACAAGGCAATGGATGAAATTGCCTGGGCCTGGAATAATGCTCCAGATGAAGGCAAATTCAACCGTTCCAGCGTGCCGCGGTACAATGTGTCCATTGGCGGATATTACGACATTACTGAAAACTATAGTATCTCCGGTATCTGGAAACATCATGGGAAGATCGCAGTAAGAAGTGAAGAATTCTGGGCGGATTACTATCACCCGAGCGTATTTACAGGTGGTTCTACCGTCGACCTAACTGCCACGGCCAAAAACGTTGGGCTGAAAAACCTGAATCTGTCGATCATCGGTAAGAACGTGACCAATAAACTCTATCTGAACGGTAATGCGATGGACCCGGGGCATTACTATGAAATTGAACCGGTGAGTTATGAAGTCAAGGTAAATTATCTCTGGTAGGATTAAGGATTTAAAAGCAGGATGAAGATCAAAGCGATACTGTTAAGTGTATTTATATTAGCCTTAACCTGGAGCCAATGCCAGGCTGCTGACCGGGTATTGGTTTCGGTTATTTATTCTTCGGATATTGAGCCGTATTTACAATCCTGTACTGGTTTTAAGGAGTTTTTTAAGGATAAAAAGATAGCTTTATGGTTTACCGAGTATTTCCTACTGGATAAAAATACGCAAAAAATAGTGGCTCAGGTAAACGCCGAGAAACCGGATATCGTTTTCGCGATAGGCACTAGGGCAGCCAAGCTGGCAGAGGAATCATTTAAAGATAAACCGATAGTATATGCTATGGTCCTTAATCCGGAGAAATTGACCGGCGCGAACTTGGCCGGAGTACTGCTGGATGTCCCGGTTAGGATGCAGTTGGAAGCCCTGCAGAAAGTATTCCCTGAGGCAAAGAAAATTGGCGTTGTTTATACTGCGGATTCAACCAATAAGGTTACTGAATTGAATCAGACCTGTGGCGAACTAGGGCTGAAATTGGTTAAACGAAAAGTGAATGATGAAAAAGAATTGCCCGCCGCTCTAGCGGACATTACCTGGCAGATCAATTGCCTGCTGATGATCCCCGATGCCAAGATCTATTTCCCCCAATCCGTGAAATACCTGCTCCTGGAAAGCCTGCGGCAGAAGTTTCCCGTGATCGGATTATCCAAGTATCATTCTAAATCCGGCGCCTTACTCTCTATTGATTGTGACTATGAGGACCTGGGCCGCCAGGCCGGGGAAATAGCTTTGCGCGTACTCAATGGGGAAAGACCTGTGGATATCAAGCCGGTCAAACCGAGGAAAACCAGTTTTTCCCTTAACCTGTCTACCGCTGCCCGGCTGGATATAAAGTTTTCCCCGGAAATCGTCGAAAACACAAATAATGTATTCGGTGAGAATAAATAATGAGATTTGGCATCGATAAAAAAATTATTCTATTAGTGACTATGGTGATCGGTATCCTGGGCGGATTCTTTTCGTACTATTTTGTCAACCAGGAAAAGAAGGCGTTATTAGTAGAGTTGGATGAGCGGGCGTATACTCTCTTGAACAGCGTAGTCAATAGCTGTGAATATCCCGTGCTGATCAGTGACCAGGATTCGATTTCTAAGATCGGTAAAGGAGCCATGCAGCAGAAAGATGTTATTTTCTGTGAAGTTAAGGATCAAGCCGGAATGGTATTATTTCAAGACAGTAAAAAAGAAAGCCAGCAGTTGCGGGCTTATTCTAATAATATTATTACCGAAAAGATAAAAGCGTCGGTAAGTGAAGAAGAATTGATCTTAGGCGGCGGCCAGATCGAAAAGGAAATTGAGACTATCGGCAAGGTAAAGATCGTATTTTCTTTGGATAGTCTCACCAGTAAGCTGGAGCAGGCCAAAAAAACGATCTGGATCATGGGCGCCATAGGCATGTTGCTGGCCGCTATCGGCAGTTCCTGGTTGATCAGGATCATGCTGGGCAAACCGATCGACCAACTGGTAATAGGTACGCAAAATATTTCCCGGGGAGACCTGGATTATAAAGTACCCATTAAAACAAATGATGAGATCGGCTTATTGGCAAGTTCGTTCAATAAAATGGCCGAAAACCTGCAAAAGATCACGGTAACCCGTGATTACCTGGAAAAACAGGTGGAATTACGTACCGCTGAATTAAGTGAAATTAATGAAAAGCTGGTTAAAGAGATCATTGAGCGTACCATGGCAGAAGAAAAGGTCCAGGAAAGCCTGGTCCAGCAGAAGAAAGTCCTGGAAGGTATCATTAATGCTATGGCCCTGACCCTGGAAATGCGCGACGCTTATACTGCCGGCCATCAGCGCCGCGTAGCTAACCTGGCTTGCGCCATTGCTAAAGAGATGAAGCTTACTCAGGATCAGATCGAAATGATCCGTATTGCCGGTGTCCTGCATGATATTGGCAAGATTTGCGTGCCAGCCGAGATATTGACCAAACCAAGAGCTTTGGATAAGAATGAGTTTAACTTGATGAAACTACATCCCCAGGTAGCTTTTGATATCTTGAAAAACATTGATTTTGCCTGGCCGATCGCCCAGATCGTGGTACAGCATCACGAAAGGCCCAATGGTTCCGGCTACCCCAAAGGCTTGGTCAATGAGCAAATACTACTGGAAGCTAAAATATTAGGAGTCGCAGATGTCGTCGAGGCCATGGCTTCTGACCGTCCGTATCGTCCCGCTTTATCCATGAATGAAGCGCTGCAACATATTTCCCAAAATAAAGGGACCCTCTATGATCCAGCGGTAGTTGATGCCTGCATTAAAGTAGTCACGCAAGAAGGATTTAAGTTCGAGTAAATACTTGCCAAAAATCCCCATTTATGGTATAAGTAACAAAATAGCTATGGACGCTGTTTTTCTTCCATAACTAAGGTATATTATTGTTTCCCGGCAACACCCCAAGGGGTAATAGCGAGCCGGTGTATTGATCCCGATTTATCGGGATCAGCCGAGCGAGCGCAATAGGGGCGGGAGCCCCTTTGAGCGGGGTTTGGGGTGTTGATACGCGCCTGTAGCTCAATTGGATAGAGCGCTAGCCTCCGGAGCTAGATGTCCGGGTTCAAGTCCCAGCAGGCGCGCTTAATTTACTAAAGACCGCTAAATGCTAAAAGCTGGATGCTAAAAGATTTTGCATCAAGCTTTCAGCTTCCAGCATCAAGCAGTTTATATATGGGCCGTTAGCTCAATGGTAGAGCAGATCCCTCTTAAGGATAAGGTTGGAGGTTCGAGTCCTCTACGGCCCAAAATTTACGAAGTAAATTTTGGCTAAATGCTAAATGCTAAATGCTGGATGCCAAAAACATTTCTCTTCGGCTTTTAGCTTTCAGCATTCAGCTTTCAGCAAAATACGCCGCGGTGGTGGAATTGGCAGACACGCATGGCTTAGGACCATGTGTCCGCAAGGACTTGGGGGTTCAAATCCCTTCCGCGGCATTAAAACAGTGATCCTCTTTTATGACCCTCTTTTGTGATCCTTTTCATTGACCCTTACATTCAAGGAGTATAATATGTCAGAAAAAATTAACAAAGTTGTGTTGGCCTATTCAGGCGGGCTGGATACGTCTATTATTATCCATTGGCTGAAAAAAGAATATGGCTGTGAAGTAGTAGCTTTTGCCGCCAATATCGGCCAGAATGAAGAATTGAGCGGGCTGAAACAAAAAGCCCTGAAGACCGGCGCCAGCAAGATCTATATCGAGGACTTGACCAAGGAATTTGTGGAAGAGTATATTTGGCCAATGCTGAAGGCAGGAGCCATTTATGAGGACAAATACCTGCTCGGAACCAGTATCGCCCGGCCATTGATCGCGAAAAAGCAAATCGAGATCGCTAAGAAAGAAAATGCCGACGCTGTGGCACATGGTTGCACCGGCAAAGGGAACGACCAGTTGCGTTTTGAATTGACCTTTAAAGCTCTTGACCCGAAGATCAAGATCATTGCCCCATGGCGTACCTGGGACCTGAAATCCCGGGAAGAAGAGATCGCTTATGCCAAAAAATATGGCATTCCTGTCCCGGTTACCAAGAAAAAACCTTATTCCAGCGACCGGAATCTCTGGCATATCAGTTTCGAAGGCGGCATCCTGGAGAATCCATGGAACGAACCGCCGGAAGATATGTTCTTGCTGTCTGTGTCTCCGGAAAAGGCGCCTAATAAAGCTACCTATGTTGACATCGGTTTTTTCAAAGGTATTCCGGTCAGCATTAATGGCGTGAAGTATGACGGGGTCAAGTTGATCGAAAAGCTAAACAAGGTCGGCGGAGCCAATGCGATCGGCCGGGTGGACATTGTAGAAAACCGGGTAGTGGGTATGAAGTCCCGCGGCGTATATGAAACACCGGGCGGCACGATCCTGATGACCGCGCACCAGGCTTTGGAGACGCTCTGCCTGGACCGGCAAACTACGGTGTGGAAGAAAAAAGTCAGTGATAAATACGCTGAATTGATCTACGCTGGTTTTTGGTTCACGCCTTTACGGCAAGCTCTCGATGCTTTTATCGACCAGACCCAGGCTACCGTGACCGGAACAGTGCGGGTAAAATTGTATAAAGGAAATTGCACGATCGTTGGCCGGAAAGCGGATAAATCATTGTACCAGCCGGATTTGGCCACATTTGAAGCAGATACCGTATATAACCAGTACGACGCGGAAGGTTTTATTAATCTGTTGGGCTTGCCGTTAAAAGTGCAAGCGTTAGTGAATAAAAAGAAATACTAAGAGCCAATGTTAAGAACAGTCACAGGGTGAAAGGTGTAGAAGTAAGTATAGAAGTAGGTCTTAGGTTGGTGATAATTAATAGACTAAAAATTGGAGTTTTGCCATGAAAAAATTATGGGGTGGACGGTTCAAGGGATCCACGAACAAACAATGCGAGGACTATACTGCTTCCATTCAAGTTGATAAGCGGTTGTATGCCTATGATATTGCCGGTAGCATTGCCCATGCTACCATGCTGGCAAAAAGCCGTATTATTTCCAAAAAAGAAGCAGCCGGTATCAAAGCTGGCCTAAAAAGTATCCTCAAAGAGATCGAAGCCGGGAAATTTATTTTCAAGCAGACTGACGAAGATATCCATATGGCTATAGAAAAAAAACTGATCGCCAAGATCGGGCCGGTAGGGGAAAAACTACATACTGCCCGGTCGCGTAACGACCAGGTGCTGCTGGATGTGCGTCTGTTTTTGCGTTCTGAGACAGAGGATATTATCAAGGGTATTGCTCAATTACAAAAGGTATTGCTGAACGTGGCTGAGAAAAATATTAAAGTCGTGATGCCGGGCTATACGCATATGCAGCATGCCCAGCCGATCTTGTTCAGCCACTATATCATGGCCTATTATTATATGCTCAAACGGGATAAGGCCCGGTTTGCCGAATGCCTTGGGCGGACCAATGTCCTGCCCCTGGGAGTAGGGGCTTTAGCCGGGGTGAATTATCCGGTACGGCGGGAATTTACCGCCAAATTGCTCAATTTCCCGAAAGTGAGCGAGAACAGTGTTGACACGGTCAGTGACCGGGATTTTATTATTGAGTTCCTGGCTGTTTCTTCTATCCTGATCATGCATCTTTCGCGGTTAGCAGAGGAGTTGGTGCTGTGGAGTTCCAGCGAGTTTGAATTTGTGGAACTGGCCGATGCTTTCTGCACAGGTTCTTCCATCATGCCGCAGAAGAAGAATCCGGATGTGGCAGAGCTGATCCGCGGCAAAAGCGGCAAGATCTATGGTAACCTGATGGCCTTGCTGACATTGCTGAAAGGATTGCCATTATCCTATAACCGGGACCTGCAGGAAGACAAAGGTCCGCTATTCGATACGGTAGATACAGTCAATGATACCCTGGCTATCACCGGTGAACTGGTCAGGACCATGAAGGTCTGTTCCAACAACATGGCGCAGAAAATAGCCAAAGGTTTGATGGAAGCCACGGATATCGCTGATTACCTGGTTTTAAAAGGCATCCCTTTCCGGCAAGCGCATTTTGTCGTTGGCAGCCTGGTTAAGTATTGCCTGGAACAGCATAAAGACTTCCATGACCTGAAGCTGGCAGAATACCGGCAGTTTAGCCCTAAATTCAACCAGGATATTTTCTCGTTTATCAAGATCGAGAATTGCCTCAAACGGAAAAAATCAACCGGCGGCACTGCTCCGCTCCAGGTGCTGGCCGGGATTAAGAAAGAGCAGAAGGAATTATCTTGAACCCAAAAATTGCGTTAGATTTAGGAATTCGACGTAATATTGCTTCATTTTCCTTTCTAAAAAATTGCTTACATACTCCTGTGAGTATGCTCACAATTTTTTATGCGGGAAAATATCGCACTTTTACGTCTCGGTTCTCAAAATCTAATACAACTCTTGGGTTCGTTAAAAAAATACTTTTATTATTATGCTTATTATATTGGGGCACTGCCTCTTGGGCGCTGGAACAGCCGGAAAAGATACTAACCCTGGAAGACAGCATTAAATGGGCTATGACCAACAACCAGGAGTTATTGGAAGCCTCAGAAAAAAAATATATTGCCGAGCAGAAAATTGAAGAAGCTGATTCTTATTTTTTCCCCAAGATCAACCTGACTGGCGCTTATACCCGCTTGAACGTGGGTACGCCTACCACGTTGCCGCCTAGCTTGGGCGGATCCAGTTTGGCAGTGGGAGTCAGCAATCACTACGCGGCCAGGATCTCTGTCAGCCAGTCTTTATTTACCGGCGGCTATCTTATTAACCAGCTTAATATCGCGAAAAAAGATCTCGATATCACTAATAAGGCATATGAAACAACCAAGCGGAAAGTTTACCTGGAAGTGACCCAGAGGTTTTATAGCGTTCTCTACCAGCAGCAGGCGCTGGAATTTAGCCGGGAAGCCTTGGCCCAGGTTAAGACTTATCTGGAAACAGCTAAAAGCAAAAACAAAGCGAAGGATTATGAGATCACTCTCTTGACGATCGAATGCTCCCGGTGGGAGATGCAAATAGCGGCTGAAGAAGAAAAGCTCCAACTGGTTTATACGGCCTTTAATAAGGCGGTCGGATTTGAATTGGACTCGCAGGTAAAGCTGGTCGGTGATTTTAAAACAGTGATCCCTGGAGAAGAGTGCCAGGGCTTGAATACCTATATTGCCCTGGCCATTGACCGGTCGCCGGTCCTGCAAGGACTTTCTTTGGAAGAAAAAAAGATTAACCATAAGATCAGCCAGGCTTTTAGTGAGCGTTATCCGACTATCGTGCTGGGCGCGGATTATGAACGCAGCGGATTAAATTCGGAGCTGGAGGGCAGGAACTGGACCGCTACGGTGGCATTGCATTACCCGTTGTTCAACGGCTGGTTGAGCTGGGCGAGAGTCAGGCAGATGCGTAGTGAGTTGAAATCCACCAATTTGCTGAAGGTGCGGATCAGTGATGACCTGAAAATGAACATAGAAGAAAGCTACCGGCGATATATTCGTGCCGGGAAAAACCTGGAAGAAATGTCCAAAAATAATGACTTGGCGCAGAAGGCCTTGGATTCAGCGCTGAATTATTACAAAAATGACCAGCTATCCTGCACAGACCTGCTGGCGATACAGAAAAGAGTCATAGAAACCAGGATCCAGGCTTTGGATAATTCCTATGAGTATACCATAGGCGAACAGGAATTGAATGTGGCCACGGGATTGGCTCTGGGAAACAAATAAATGGTCCAGTTCACAATTAAAAAACTTTTTGTTTATTTATTACTCGGTTTTATTCTTTGGGTCCCGACAGCGCCGGCTACCGCCGGTACTATTGACGAAGAAGAATTACTGATCGATTTTTTCTGGCAAAAATATCTATCTTTACCGGCAGCGGAAAAACCTAAAGTAGCGTTGGTACTGGGGGGCGGCGGAGCCCGGGGGTTGGCCCATGCCGGGGTCGTCCAGGTGTTTGCCGAAGAACTTTTACCGGTAGATATAATTGTCGGCACCAGTGTCGGGGCTTTGATCGGTTCATTGTATGCCGCTGGCGTGCCGGCTGATACGATCGTGGACATGGCGCAGAATATGACCTGGAATAAGCTGGTAAGCTTCAAGATCTCTCCGGTCGGCCTGTATTCTACCAAAAGAATGGAAGAATACGTTTCTAAGTATATCGGGAATAAACGTTTTGATGAATTGAAAATACCGTTTGCCTGCGTGGCTGTAGATATACGCAACGGGGAAAAGATCATCCTGAAGGAAGGCCAGGTCGCGCCTGCGGTGCGCGCCAGTTCAACTATGCCTGGCTTGTTCCAGCCGGTAGAATACCGGCATCGCTTGCTGATGGATGGCGGGATCATCGATAATGTCCCGGCGGATGTTGCCAAACTCATGGGCGCGGATATCATTATAGCGGTAGATGTGACCGCGGAAGTAGGGATAGCGAAAACCAATAACGCTCTTTTAATTTTGAGCCAGGTGATCTATATCCGGGGAAATTTTTTAGCCCAGGAACAGCTTAAATTAGCTGACCTGGTGATCAGTCCGGACGTGAAAAATATTACCGTGTCTGAGTTGAACCGCGGCGTGGAATGTGTTGACGCCGGCATCATAGCGACCCGGGCCAAGGTCAAACAGATTAAGAAAGTGATCTTGAATAAAGTCTGGGATAAACTGCAATGAATAAAAAGACCTGGTTGATCATAGCGTTCCTGGCGCTGGCCATGCCTGTCCCGTGCCTGCAAGCGGCGGATCGGGAACTGAAAACTTTCCTGGCAAACGCGGCCAAGGCGGATCAGCAGAACGATTTTGCCGCGGCGATCGAGAATTACCAGAAAGCATTGGATAAAGGGTATCGCCCGGGAAAGATGCATATTGCCTTGGGCCGGTTGTATCTGGCGGCGGGAAATTACCAGGAAGCGGAAAAACATATATTGAAGGCCTTAGACCAGAAGCTGAATAAAAGTGACCAACTCAGCGCCCGTGAAATGCTAGGAAAAATAAGCTATTACCGGCAAGACTATGCCCAGGCTATGGGGTACTTTAAGGACTGTATTGAACTGAAACGTAATTATGAACCGGCGTATTTAGGCCTGGCGAAAATATACAAAGATATGAAAATGTACGCGGAAGCCAAACAAGAACTTGATCATATCAGCAAATCAAAGAAATTGAGAACTGAATATAATTTAACCAGCGGATTGTTGTACCGTGACTGGGGCCTCTACCAGAAAGCGCATCAAGCCCTGCTGCAGGTGATCAGCCATGATCCCACGAATACAGAGGCGCACCTGGCTTTGGCGGATATTTATTATCACAAAAAAGAGTACGGCCAGGCTCTGGGAGAATTAAAATATGTTGCCAGCCTGCAACCGCAAGGACGGGTATTTCGCTATATGGCTCTCTGCTTATTTTACTTGCGGGAAAAAGAGAAAGCCATTGCTACCCTGCTGGAAGCTATTAAACTTGAACCGAATGAATATTTAAATTATGCGATCGGGGGATTGATCTATAGTGATTTCGCTGATTGGGAGATCGCTATGGAACAATTTTCCAAAGCGTTGGAAATGAATTCCCAGAGCGCTTTGGTTTTGACCGGGCGGGGCTGGTGTGCCAGGCAATTACATCATGACCAGGACGCGATAGCAGATTTTCAACAGGTACTGGAATTAAAGAATGTGTCCTGGATGCAGGACCTGGCACAGAAGAATATCGCAATTTTAACTTCCAACAAAGGAGATCGTTGATGGGTGCGTTTGAATACAAGAAGGGTGAGCTCTACTGTGAAAACCTTAGCGTCAGGGAGATCATCGAGGCAGTAGGGACCCCTTGTTATCTTTATAGTCACAAGACCTTGGTAGATAATTATCAGGCTTTTGATGAAGCTTTTACCTTAGTGAAGCATACGGTCTGTTACGCGGTGAAGACCAATGCCAATCTCTCAATACTGCGGACTTTAGCCAACCTGGGAGCTGGAGCTGATATTGTCAGCGCTGGTGAGCTGTACCGTGCCTTGACCGCTGGTTTTAAGCCGGAAAAGATAGTGTTTGCCGGAGTAGGCAAGACAGAAGACGAGATCTATTATGCTTTGAAGAATGATATCCTGATGTTTAATGTGGAATCTTTGCCGGAGCTGGACTTGATCTGCGCCGTAGCCAGAAAAGTAAAGAAAAAGGCCAGGATCTCATTCAGGGTAAATCCGGATATTAATCCTAAAACTCATCACCATATATCCACTGGCCTGGCCCAGAATAAATTCGGTATCAGCATAAATCACGCAGCTGAAGCGTATGAACGCGCCAGTATGGATAAGTCCCTGGAGGTGATCGGGGTACAGGTCCATATCGGTTCCCAGATAACTACCGTGGAACCGTTCGTGGAAGCAGTGCAGAAAGTATTCATCTTGCTGAAAACGCTCAAGGACCTGGGTATTGAACTAAAGTATATTGATCTGGGCGGAGGATTGGGCATTACGTATAATGATGAAAAGCCACCCACACCGCAAGACCTGGCCAAGGCCATCATGCCCTTGATCAGGAAAACCCATTACCAATACATTTTTGAACCTGGCCGGTATATTGCCGGTACGGCGGGAATACTGGTAACCAAGGTCTTGTATCTTAAGGAAACCCAGGCTAAGAAATTTGTGATCGTGGATGCCGGCATGAATGACCTTTCCCGTCCGGTGTTATACGACGCCTATCATGAGATCAAGCCGGTCAAGGGATCCGGCAAGAACGAAATGCTCGTCGATGTGGTCGGGCCGATCTGCGAGAGCGGCGATTATTTCGCTAAGAAGCGCAGCCTGCCACTCGTGGAACAGGGTGATTTGCTGGCCATCTTCAATGCCGGGGCATATGGTTTTTCCATGGCCTCAAACTATAATGCCCGTCCGCGCGCCTGTGAGGTAGTGGTCAGTAAGAACCAGTATTACATGATCCGGGACAGGGAAACGTTCGGCGATATGGTAAGTAACGAGAGATTGCTGGATATAAAATAATATCCTACTAATCTGCGTAATCAATGTTAATAATCCGCGTAATTGTTTTTAAAAATAAGGGGATATATGGGAAGAATCAGGTTTGCCAAATTAAGCGGCGCGGGTAATGATTTTGTCGTGATCGATAACCGGCGGAAGGTTTTGCCTTCGGCCGCGGCAAAATTGGCGATACAATTGTGCCAGCCCAAAACCGGCGTAGGCGCGGATGGATTGATACTGTTGGAAAGATCGGCAAAAGCTGATTTTAAGATGCGTATTTTTAATCCAGACGGCAGTGAAGCGGAGATGTGCGGTAACGGTGCCCGTTGTATAGCCCGTTTCGCCTACCTGCATAAGATCGCCCCGGCGAAAATGATCTTTGAAACATTGGCCGGGTTGATCAGCGCCCAGGTCAAGGGCTCTGAGGTTAAATTGCACATGAGCGATCCGCATAGCCTCAAGGATAATATAACCATCAGTCTGGCTGGTCGTGCGCAAAAGGTATTATTCATTAATACCGGCGTGCCTCATGCTGTTATCTTTGTCAATAATCTAAGTAAGGTGCCGGTTTTTGAATGGGGCAGGATGGTCCGTAACCACCGGATCTTTAAACCAGCCGGGACCAATGTGAATTTTGTCAGCAAGATCGATCAGCACACCATAAGGATCAGGACGTATGAACGGGGCGTGGAGAATGAAACCTTAGCCTGTGGTACCGGCTCGGTAGCGGCTGCTTTAGGCAGTTCTCTTGCCAAAAACACGGTCTCACCGGTACGGGTACATACCCAAGGCGGCGAAGTATTGACTGTTTATTTTAAGTACAGCGCGAATAGATTCTATGATGTGTATATGGAAGGCCGGGTACAGTTCGTATTTGAAGGGGAAGTGAAGGAGATTTGATAGAAAGAGCAAGAGACGTTCGTAGTTGGTCGTTCGTGGTTGATCGTAATAGAGATAGTTTATGAAAGGTAGGAGGAAGAAAATGTTTAGTGGTTCAGGAACAGCGATTGTAACGCCTTTTGCCAATGGCAAGGTTGATTTTGAGACCCTGGGAAAATTAATTGAATTCCAGATAAAGAATGGGATCCAGGTATTGGTCCCCTGCGGTACGACCGGGGAATCAGCTACCTTGACTTACGAAGAACATGACCAAGTGATCAAGTTCTGCGTACAGCAGGCCAAAAAGAGAGTAAAAGTACTGGCTGGCACCGGTTCTAATAGCACCGATGAAGCCATTATGTTGACCAAGTATGCCAAAGAAGCTGGGGCAGATGGAGCTTTATTGATCACGCCTTATTATAATAAGCCGACTCAAGAGGGAATGTACCGGCATTTTAAAAAGATAGCAGAGACGGTAGATATTCCCCAGATATTGTATAATGTCCCTGGGCGGACCAGCGTGAATTTGCTGCCGGAAACTGTCATCAGGCTGTCCAAGGTAAAAAATATAGTAGGTATTAAGGAAGCCAGCGGCAATCTGGAGCAGGTGAGCCAGATCGTGCAGAATGTTGACCGGGATTTCATAGTGTTAAGCGGTGAGGATTCGCTCACTTTCTCGATCCTGGCTTTGGGTGGCCAGGGAGTAATTTCCGTAGTCTCTAATATTATTCCCGCCGCTGTCGCGGCCATGATCACTGCTTTTGCAAAAGGTGACCTGGACAAGGCTCGCGAATTGCATTTCAAGATGTTTGCGCTCATGAAAGCCATGTTCATTGAGACTAATCCCATACCGGTTAAGACAGCCATGGAGATCATGGGGTTATGTTCCGCTGAAATGTTGTTGCCGTTATCACCAATGGCTGAAAGTAACATACAGAAGTTAAAGAAAGTAATGAAAGACTTTGGGTTAATTTAGTAGAGCGAATAGGAGTTTAATATGATCAAAGTAGTGGTTTGCGGGGCTGCCGGCAGGATGGGGCAGCGAATCATTAGCATGATCCATGAAGAGCCGGATATGAAATTAGTGGGAGCCATTGAAGGAATCCATCATCCTATGCTCGGTACGCAGGTAAGTCCGGAGGTTAAGATCATCCATAACCTGGAAGAAGTTGCCAACCTGGCTGATGTGGTCGTGGATTTTACTTCACCCAAGGCCACCCTGGATTTTTTAGCGGTTCTGGCCAGGCTGAAAAAGCCGTTCATTATCGGCACTACCGGATTTACTGATGATGAGATCAAGAATATTAAGTTCATTACCCAGAATTTCCCGTGCTTACTGGCTTCCAATATGAGTATTGGCGTGAATTTATTATTCCGTTTAGTTCGTGATGTGGCTCAAAAACTGGGTGATTCTTATGATGTAGAGATCATAGAAGCCCATCATAACCGTAAGAAAGACGCTCCCAGCGGAACAGCTTTAACGTTGGCTAAAGAAATTGCTGCGGCTCTTAACCGCAATATCAAGGAAGACCTGGTATATGGCAGAAAAGGAAATGTGGGAGAACGTTTGCCCAAGGAAATCGGCATTCACGCGATCCGCGGCGGGGATATTGTGGGTGATCATACCGTGATCTTTGCCGGTCGCGGCGAAAGGTTGGAATTAACTCACCGCGCTTCCAGCCGCGATACTTTAGCTCGCGGCGTAGTGCATGCTATCAGGTTCATGGCTAAAGCTAAAACCGGTTTTTATGATATGCAGGATGTCCTGGGACTAAAATAAAAAGAGGTGCTATGAACCCCGTTAGACCTTTTGAAAGTTCGGGCTGACGGGTAAGAACAAATAAATAGGTAATTGAATAGAATTGGTATAGTTGAATTTGTCTAGGAGGTCTAACGGGGTGAAGTATTTACGGTTTTCGCATAATAATGAAATAAAATATGGGATCTTGGAAAAAGATGATGTGATCCTGGAGATGGAGGGTGATTATAGTTCTTATCCCAGCCGCCATAAGCATCCTTTATCCCAATGCAAGATCTTGTTGCCCTGTTTGCCTTCCAAAATTGTCGCTGTCGGGTTGAATTATACTGAACATGCCCAGGAGCTGAAAATGGCGGTGCCGGAAGAACCAGTGCTGTTTATCAAACCCAGTACTTCAGTGATCGGTCCCGGCGAGAAAATAGTATATCCTAAAATGTGCGCTCAGCTGGATTACGAAGCTGAGGTAGCAGTGGTCATTAAGAAAACGTGCCGGCGTGTATCTTCGGAACAAGCTGGTGAATATATTCTCGGGTATACCTGCTTTAATGATGTCACTGCCCGGGACCTGCAGAAAAAAGACGGGCAGTGGACCAGGGCTAAAAGCTTCGATACCTTTAGTCCCATCGGGCCTTTTATTGCCAGTGGTTTGGATCCGGCTGATTTATCGGTAGAGTTACGCTTGAACGGCCAGGTCAAGCAGTCTTCCAGCACTAAAAACCTGATCTTTCCTATTCCGCGACTGGTAAGTTTTATTTCCCAGGTCATGACTCTTTTACCGGGAGATGTAATTACTACGGGAACCCCGCTTGGCGTGGGAGCGATGAATATCGGTGATACTGTGGAAGTAACCGTCGCGGGAGTCGGCACTTTAAAAAATAATGTCAGCGGGGAGAACAATATATGACAACGATTAACTCCAAGAGTTGGTTCGGAGTATTAATCGGTATCATTATGTTCATCACCAATCCAGTATCTGCCCAGTTGCATGAAACCTCATCCCATATTCCCTCTTCTATTACCGGAGCAGTAAGGACCCAAATAGAAAGATTGTATTCCACTAATCCAGATGAAAGACAGCAGGCAGTTATAGCCCTCAGGAATATGGGGGCAGAAGCAGCGCCAGCGATCCCTTACCTGATCGAGTTGTTGGGGGATACGAATTCCCGTGAATTTATCGAGATCACGGAACAAGCCCTGGTTAGCACGGGTGAGCCTGCCGTTGATCCGCTGATCGTGACGCTCAAAGCGGAAAAGTGGTATGCCAGGGACCAGGCTGCCCGGGCCCTGGGAGATCTGCGCAATACCAGGGCGGTAGAAGCCCTGATCGGCGCTCTCAGGGATGAGAACTCCACCGTCAGGGAACACGCGGCTAAAGCTTTGGGTGATATTGGTGACAACCGGGCAGTGGAAGCCTTGGTAGCCGGCTTGAAAGATGATGATGGTTTTGTGCTCAGGGAATCGATCCTATCCCTGGAGAGAATAGGTGAACCGGCGGTTTCCGCTTTGATCACCGCTCTTAAAGATAAGAATGACATTGCCCGCCGGTATGCTTCCCGCTCCTTGGTTAAGATCGGCAAATCAGCGGTTAATCCGTTAATTACCGCTCTGAGCGATGATAAGTGGTTTATCAGGAAATACGCGGCTAAAGCTCTCGGTGAAATTGGCGATGGCCGGGCAGTGGAGCCGTTGGTCTTGGCATTAAAAGATGAAAGCGCCATTGTCCGCGAAGAAGCGGTTAAAGCGCTCGGTGTGATCAGGGATAACCGGGCAGTTGGCCCTTTAGTCTCGGCTTTGTCTGATAAAGGTGAAATGGTCCGTGAGCAGGCAGTCAAAGCGCTGGGTGAAATACGGGATACCCGCGCGGTGGTGCCTCTGATCGAAGCCATGAGAGATGAAAAGAATTTTAAATTCATCCAAAGTTCGGTTACCGAAGCTATTACCAAGATCATCGGGAATCCGGCGGTAAATCCGCTCATTTCGGCGTTGAAAGACAATAATGTAAATGTGCGCCGGAATGTGGCCATAATATTGGGAGAAGTGCGGGACAACCGGGCGTTAGAGGGACTGACGGAAGCCTTAATGGACGCGGATGAAGAAGTCAGAATAAATTCCGCTAAAGCCCTGGGGGAGATCAGGGATGAACGGGCGATCGCTTCTCTGATCCTGGCGTTGAAAGACAAAAGTGAAATGGTCCGGGAAAAAGCTTCTGAAGCATTGGTGAAGATCGGAGAAGCAACTATTGATCAGTTGATCATTTCCCTGGATGACAGCAATGAGGTCGTACGCAGTTATTCCGCTTTGACCTTGGGGGAGTTGAGAGATCCCCGGGCAGTTGAATCCCTGGTCCGGTTACTTAAAGATAAAATTGATATAGTGCGTTGGAATGCCGCGTTGTCTTTGGGTAAGATAAAAGATCCCAAAGCAGTGGAGCCATTGATCGGAGCGCTTAAAGATAAAGATAAAAATGTGCGTATCGTAGCGGCGGTAGCCCTGGGTATAATTTGTGACAGCCGGGCGGTAGAACCGCTGATCATGTCGTTGAAAAATGAAAATAAGGAAATACGTACCGACGTCGCTTTTGCCCTGGGCAAGATCAAGGATTCAAGAGCAGTGCAACCTTTAATAGAAGCCTTGCAGGACGAAAGCGAACTGGTGCGTGAGCAGGTGGCTAAATCACTTGGCGAGATCGCCCACAACCAGGCGACCCTGCCGTTGATCAAGATCTTAAAGGATCCCAACTCAGGAGTACGGGAAAAAGCTGCCTGGGCCCTGGGAGAAATAAAGGACGCACAGGCAGTGGAACCATTGATCGAGGCTTTAAATGACAAATTTGCCAGTGTCCGGGTAGTGGCGGCAGTCGCGCTTGAGAGGATTACCGGTAAAAGTTATGGTGAAGACAAGGATAGATGGCACAACTGGCTGCAGAAGAATAAAACATACTAGTTTTGGAGCAAATCCTAAATTCGAATATCGAAATCCTAGACAAAATCTATCTTAAAATGTAAAACGTTTAGAAATTAGGATTTGGAGTTTTGAAATTGTTTAAGGTTTAGATATTAGTGCTTAGAATTTGTGTTAATATTTGGAGGGTTATATGGCCGGAGACGAGAAACCAAGGATTGAGAATCAAACCGTTATTACGGCGCCAGAAGTTGAGGAGGGTTGGGATCCGGCAAACCTGGCGGCGACTATAGTCATAGTAATTGTCAGCATGGGATTATTGTTCTGGCTGTTTTGGTCTTTAATGGTAGCCCATAGCCTGACCACCAATATCATTGCCGCGGTCGTTCTCTTGATCCTGGTTGGTGAGATCATCTATGTTTTTAAAAAGTAGTTTTAAAAGCAGTTATAAGTTTTGAGTTTTAAGTTTTAAGTTAAGGTAAAATCTTTTTCCATAATTCAAAACTCAACACTCAAAATTCAAAATTGTATTTCAAGAGGGGTTTAAATGCAGATCGATTTTAGCGAGAAATTAAAAAAGTTACCGCCCTATTTGTTTATCGAAATTGACAAAAAGAAAAAGCTGGCCCGGGATAAAGGCGTCGATGTGATCGACCTGGGAGTCGGCGATCCGGATATCCCTACTCCTGACCATATAGTGGAAGCCGCGAACAAGGCGATGCGGATACTCGATAACCAAAGATATCCTTTTGGTATCGGCTTGCTGGAGTTCCGGCAGGCAGTCGCTGACTGGTATAAGAAAAGATTTAACGTCGTTCTTGACCCGGCGACAGAGGTTGTAGCCCTGGCTGGCTCAAAAGAAGGCATTTACCATATCCATGATGCTTTCGTGGATCCCAGTGACGATGTGCTGGTGCCGGAGCCGGGTTACCCGGTCTATGCCAATGGCACGGTTTTCGCCGAGGGACAGAATTATTTTATGCCGCTGAAAAAGGAAAACCATTTCCTGCCTGACCTGCACGCTATTCCCGAAGCAGTGGCTAAAAAAGCGGCCCTGATGTTCATTAATTATCCCAATAATCCAACAGCCGCCTGCTGTGATAAAAAGTTTTTTGAAAAGGTGATTAAATTCGCCCAGCATCATAATATTATTGTTTGTCATGACGCGGCATACAGTGAAATGTATTATGACGGTGAAAAGCCGGCCAGCTTCCTGGAAATGGCAGGGGCCAAGGATGTGGGCATTGAATTCCATTCTCTTTCCAAGACATATTGCATGACTGGTTGGCGCATGGGGTTCGCTTGCGGCAATGCCAAGGTATTGCAGGGATTGGCCAAAGTGAAAGAAAATGTTGATTCCGGAGTATTCCAGGCAGTGCAATATGCCGGGATAGCGGCTTTGACCGGGGACCAGAAATGTGTCGACAAAATGCGTGAAGTGTTCCAGGAGCGCCGTGATATTTTTGTCGGCGGCCTGCAGAAAATGGGCTGGAAAGTGGATAAGCCAAAAGCCAGCTTCTATGTGTGGGCAGAAGTACCTCCGCGCTATACCTCGATGCACTGTTCGTCTATGCTCTTAGAGCAAGCTGGTATAGTAGCTACTCCTGGCATTGGCTTTGGTCCTTCCGGGGAAGGATACGTCCGTTTTGCCCTGACGCAGGACAAGCAACGCCTGCAGGAAGCGCTGAAACGTATCGAAAAAATAAAATGGTAATAAAAACAATATACCTGGGATTGGGAACAAATCTGGGAAATAAGAGAAAGAATATTAAAGAAGCGATCAGGTTGTTGCGGCGGGACGTAAAAATAGTAAAGGTTTCTTCATTATACAAAACCAAACCAGTTGGTTACCTGGATCAGCCTGATTTCCTGAACGCGGTCGCGGAAATTAAAACAAGTTTAACGCCGCTGCAATTATTGCGACAGGTTAAAAGCATTGAAAGAATTATGGGGCGGACCAGGACAGCGCGCTGGGGTCCCAGGCTCATCGATATAGATATACTGCTCTACGAAGGCAAAAAGATCAAACATAGCAAGCTTATCATTCCGCATCCGCAGATCAATAAACGTAATTTTGTGCTTAAACCTCTCAAGGAAATTGCTCCGGCATTAAACAGGAAGGTGTTTAGATGGGAAAAGTAACAACAACTTCATTATTAACTAAAAAACAAGCTAAACAAAAAATAGCTGTGCTTACCTGCTATGATTATCCCACCGCCAGGCTGATGAATGAGGCTGGTATTGATATTTTATTGGTGGGGGATACCCTGGCTATGGTAGTGCTTGGCTATGAGACAACCCTGCCGGTGACTATTGAAGAAATGCTGCATCATGTCAAGGCAGTGAAAAGAGGCAATAAGAATGCCTTGATAGTCGCTGATATGCCGTATCTTTCCTACCAGATCAAGCCCAGCGAGGCAGTGCGCAATGCCGGCCGGTTCCTGAAAGAAGGCGGGGCTGAAGCGGTGAAGATCGAGGGTGGGCGGGAAATGATCAAGACGATCAAGGCGATGCTGGACGCTGATATCCCGGTAATGGGGCATATCGGACTAACTCCCCAGGCAGTGCATAAAATGGGCGGATACAAAGTCCAGGGACGGGAGAATGTCCAAGCCGAAAGATTAAAACAAGATGCCTTATTATTACAGGAAGCAGGCGTCTTTTCCATAGTGCTGGAAAGTGTGCCTTGGCAGCTGGCTAAGGAGATCACTGCAAGCCTGGCTATACCAACTATCAGTTGCGGAGCCGGCAAGTATTGCGACGGGCAAGTGCTGGTGACACCGGATATGCTGGGACTGTTCCCGGATTTTAAACCGAAATTCGTGAAGCAGTACGTGGATGTTAGGAAGATAATGCTAAAGGCGTTCAAACAATATAAACAGGAAGTGGAATCCGGCAAATTCCCGGATAAAAAACATTCATATTGATAAAATAACTTCTCCGTATATCAGGTAACTGTCACTATTTGTTCACTCCAGTGTCGGTTTCCATATCCGCCCTTGGCGGATCCTGCGCCAAAGGTCTTTTGACAACTCGGTGCCTCGCAACTCGCCCACAGGGCTCAAACATGCCTCGGCATCCAGCAACCAACAGATGCCCTCGTTGTCTGCAAGCGTGCTTTGGCTGAAACCGACAAGCTCGCTCAAAATAATGACGAGTTCCCTGATTTATATGGTTGCTGTTATTATTATCACAGTAGCTGGGGGTGGCGAGGGTTTGATTTTTGCCAGGGTTATTGATGCTTTTGCGAGCACGGTGTCCCGATGTTCTTTATCGGGACGAGCAAAAGCTGAACTAAAGTGCAGCGTAACCGCTGGGTGGAGCAAACGTCCCTGTAAAATCAACCCGAGACAGGACCCCGGTAAAACATTTTATAATACGAGTAATCAGTATTAATTATATGACTAACTATTTTAACATACATGTTCCTGTTTGGACTTCTATAGTAGTGATTATCGTTGCTGTGACGATAATATGGGGGTGGGGGGCTTCGCGGCTTATCTTAACCCCGCCACGGTATGATCTGGACACTAAACCTTCAGAATTGAATATGTCTTATGAAGACGTGACCTTTTCTTCTACCGATGGCATCCAAACCATTGGTTTTTTTATCCCGGGTGACAACACTAAGCCTACGGTTATAGTTCTGCATGGCTATGGCACCAATAAGAGCGATATTCTGACTTTCGCGGAAATGCTGCACCACCATAAATATAATGTCCTAGTGTTTGATTTCCGGGCTCATGGGCAGACTAAGGGGAAATGTACCTTGGGCTATAACGAGACCAGGGACCTGGCTGGCGCGGTGAATTACTTAATGACTCGCAAGGATATTGACCAAAACAAGATAGGCGTGCTTGGCTGCTCCATGGGAGCTAATGTGGCCATAATTGGGGCGGCTAATGATCCGCGGATAAAAGCAATAGTGGCAGACAGTGGTTTTGCTTCTTTTGAAAAGACAATTACCAAATTTGCCAAGTTGTTTTATAACCTGCCGAAGTATCCATTTGTACCGCCGGCTATATGGTTCGCAGAACTGCGGGCAGGATTTAGCGCCAGGAAAGCTGATGCCACAAAATATATTGGCCATATCTCCCCGCGGGCAGTCTTTATTATTGGCGGCGCCAATGATGTGCGGATACCGCCGGTGAATCAGGATGATTTGTTTAAAGCGGCGGGTGAGCCGAGGCAGTTGTGGATAGCGCCAGAGGCGGATCATTTGGAGGCGCATGGCTTGTGGCCAAGAGAGTATGAAGAAAAGGTCATCGCCTTTTTTGATAAGTACTTATAATAGGGTGAAGGTTGTGGAAGTAGGTATGGAAGTAGGAAGTAGGTTTTAAGGTTTTAAGCCAAACTTCCTAAGACCTATGACTAAACTTACTTCCAAAACTTATACCTAATAACAGCTCCTCAACAAGGAATATATGTTAATAATCAAAACCGTTAATAAAATGCAAAAGTATATACAGCGGCAGCGTAAGACTGGCAAAACCGTGGGGTTTGTGCCGACGATGGGAGCGCTGCACGAAGGGCATCTCAGCCTGATCCGCCAGGCCAAGAAAGAAAATGATGTGGTGGTGGTGAGTATTTTTGTCAATCCCACCCAATTCGGCCCAAAAGAAGACTTTAAAAAATATCCGAGGCCATTTGCCAAAGATGCGCGGTTGGCTAAGAGTGCCGGAGCAAGTGTGATCTTCAATCCCAGCGTAGAAGAAATGTACCCTGCAGGATATCATACTTATGTGGAAGTGGGCAAAATAACCCAGGGATTGTGCGGTGCTTCGCGTCCCGGGCATTTCCGCGGCGTAGCCACAGTCGTGAATAAATTATTTAACGCGGTGCCGGCGGATAAAGCCTATTTCGGGCAAAAAGATTACCAGCAGGTGCAAGTCATTAAGCAGATGGTGCGGGATTTAAACATAGCGGTACAAGTCGTAACCTGTCCGATCATTCGCGAGCAAGACGGTTTAGCCATGAGCTCGCGCAACCAGTATTTAAGCCCTGAGGAAAGAAAGTCAGCGACTTGTTTGTATGAAGCTCTTAAAGTTGCCAAGGCTATGATCAAAAGCAGGATCAAAGAAGCTGGTAAGATCAAAAAAGAGATCAGGAATATTTTAGAAAGTAATTTGCTAGCCAAAGTTGATACATTCGACGGCGCTAAGCTGCGGCATTTAGGCCGCAGTCAAAAGCGCCGCTCAGTATTAATCCTGAGCATACCCCGGGGAAGTCGAAGGATTGATTATATTGAGATCGTAGATACAGAAACTCTTGAACCAGTTAAGTTGATAAAAGGTAAAGTTGTGATCGCCCTGGCTGTTTATGTTGGCAAAACAAGGCTGATCGACAATATGGTGATAGGATGAGCAAAAAACTAATCCATAAACAAGTACAGTTTGATTTTCTCGTCATTGGCAGCGGGGTGGCGGGGCTTTCATTTGCCCTGAAAGTGGCTCCGTATGGCAAGGTGGCTATTATTACCAAGAAACAGGCTACTGAATCTTCCACCTTTTATGCCCAGGGTGGGATCGCGGCAGTTCTGAGCAGTGAAGACTCGTTCCAAATGCATATAAAAGATACTTTGATCGCCGGGGACGGGTTATGTCATCCTGATGTCGTGGCCATGGTCGTCAAGAGCGCGCCAGCGCGCATTCGTGAACTCTTAACCTATGGCGTAAAATTTACCCGCTGGGATAAAGACGCTGAGCATTTAGACCTGACCAGGGAAGGCGGACATTCTAAACGCCGTATTGTACATGCCCAGGATTTGACCGGCCGGGAGATCGAAGAAAAATTATTAGACCGGGTCAAACGGGAAAAGAATATCAGTATTTTTGAAGATCATATAGCCATTAACCTGATCAAGAATTCAAATGTCCATACTTGCTGGGGAGCGTATGTCCTGGATGTTAAAAGAAAAGCAGTCATTACGTTTTTGTCCAAAATAACTGTGTTGGCTACCGGTGGCGCGGGAAAGGTATATTTACTGACGAGTAATCCTGATACAGCCACCGGAGATGGTGTGGCTATGGCTTATCGCGCGGGAGCAAAAGTCGCCAATATGGAGTTCATGCAGTTTCACCCGACTTGTTTATATCATCCCCAGGCCAAATCATTCCTGGTGAGCGAATCAGTGCGCGGCGAAGGCGGTATTTTGCGGTTGAAGGACGGAACTGCGTTCATGAAAAAATATCATCCGTTGAAGGATCTGGCGCCGCGTGACGTAGTAGCCAGGGCGATCGACGCGGAAATGAAACGAACCGGTGATGAATGTGTCTATTTGGATATTACTCATAAATCAGCCGCGTATGTTAAAAAAAGATTTCCTAATATTTACAAAAAATGCCGGTCTTTTGGCATAGATATGACCAGACAGCCTATCCCTGTGGCTCCGGCGGCTCATTATATGTGCGGTGGCATCATGACTGATGTTAATGGCCGGACAACGATTGACCGGCTGTATGCTATCGGGGAAGTGGCGCATACCGGTTTGCATGGCGCTAACCGCTTAGCCAGCAATTCTTTGCTGGAAGCCATGGTTTACGCGCATAATGCGTCGCAAGACGCGATCCTGGATGTACAGAACAAGGTTTCTTTTCCCCGGGTCAAGTCCTGGGATATCGGTAAAGCCGTGAAAAGTGATGAATCGATCATGGTCACGCATAATTGGGATGAGATCCGGCGGCTAATGTGGAACTATGTCGGCATCGTCCGTTCGGAAAAACGTCTGGCCAGGGCTAAACGCCGGATCGACCTCCTGCAGAAAGAGATCGCCGATTATTACTGGAACTTTATTGTCACGAGCGATCTGCTGGAATTGCGCAATATCGCTACGGTAGCGGAAATTATCATCAAATCAGCTATCAAGCGCAAAGAGAGCCGTGGTTTGCATTATACTATTGACTATCCCGAGAGAAATGATTTACAATGGCAAAAAGACACGCTTCTCAGCCTCTAGGACAAGGAATTTAATTAGGAGTAGTGGGTGAATATACCGGTCAATGTTTATTTGCTGATTGTCTTTGTGTTGCTGATGCTGGCAGTGGTGATCCTGCTGGCTATCGGTTATTGGGGTAAACGCCAAAGCGATACCCTGTGTGAGATAAAGAATAAAGAATTGACGATCAGCCAGCAGGAATTACAGGCTGCCCAGTCTGAATTGCTGGCGGCCAATGATGAATTGAGTTTTGCTTATGAACGGCTTAACCAGCAAACGAATGAATTACGGCGCCTGAACCAGACCAAAAGCGAATTCGTTTCCATGGTCAGCCATGAATTACGCACGCCATTGACTATTATAAAAGAAGGCATTAGGCTGAACCTGGATGGCACAGCCGGACCGACTAACGAGACGCAAAAGGAATGCCTGAATATGGCTCTGGATGGGGCCAGTCGTTTAGGGCGCCTGATCAGCGACCTGTTGGATGTCAGCCGTATCGAGGCTGGCAGGCTGCGGCTGGCTAAAAGGGAAGTAGATATAAACAAACTGCTGGAAAATTTGAGAGATAGTTATAAAGCTTCTATGCAGGAGAAAAAAATAGGTTTGGAATTTGATATTCCCCGGGAATTGCCCAGGGTCTTTGGCGATCCGGATAAGATCACCCAGATCGTGACCAACCTGATAGACAATGCCCTTAAATTTACCAATGAGGGTGGTAGGATCACAATAGCAGTAGCTGAAAAAGAAACAATAAATGAACCTGACCAGGCTGATATTAGCTATGTGGCAGTAAGTGTGGCTGATACCGGATTAGGTATCCCTAAAGATGAGGTGGAAAGGATCTTTGAAAAATTTTACCAAATTGGCTCTCATCTTACCAGGCAGAGCGGCGGTAGTGGTTTGGGATTGTCTATTGCCAAGAGCCTGGTAGAAGCCCATGGGGGCAAGATTTCCGTGCAAAGTGAATTGGGCAAAGGCAGTAGATTTATTTTTACTTTGCCTCGTTATTCCGGACAGAAAGAATCTGAGATCAAGATCAAGCCGGAAGATGAGTTATTCCTGGAAGAGCGCCAGCATAAGAACTACCTGACGTTAGTGCTGGAAGAAGTGATCAAGACCGCTTTTATTTACCAATCCAAGTTTTCTATACTGGTCATCAAGGTGGATAATTTTAAGGACCTGGCTGGGTTTGAGATAGAAATGGAGTTGAAAAAACTGGAACAGCTCATCAGCCGGACGGTGCGCCGGCCATATGATAAAGTGATCATCGAGGGTGAAGAAGTGATCATTATTTTGCCGGAAGCGAACGCGGAAGGAGTCAAAGCCGTGGAACACAGGATCATTGAATCACTGTCCAGGGCTGAATTACGGATAAAAGAAAAGAAACCATGGCTCAAGATAGGACGGACCACTTATCCGGATAATAGCGATAAGCCAAAAGAACTATTGGAATCAGCCCATAATAACTTACAAGACCGCCCCTTGTGAGTCCTAAGGATTAATTGGTTGTGAAAAAAAAGATACTCATTGTTGATGATGAAAAGCAGATCGCCAGGATGCTGAAGATCCGGATGGAAGCATCAGGTTATGAAGCAGACGTAGCCAATGACGGTCTGGAAGGCCTGGCTAAGGTACAGCAAAGTCAACCTGACTTGATCATCCTGGATGTTATGATGCCGAAGATGGATGGTTTTGAAGTATGCCGCAAGTTAAAGGATGATCCGGTTTTTAAAAGCATCCCGGTCTTGATGTTGTCGGTAAAAGCGGAAGAAAAAGCCACTGACCTGGGAGTGATAGCCGGCGCGGATGATTATATGCCCAAACCTTTTGAACCGGAAATATTAATGGAAAAGATACGAAAGCTCTTAAAATGAAGTAAGTTGAAAGTTTTGGAAGTAAGTTTGGTCTAAAGTCTAAGGGAATTGGTTTTGACCCAAAAACTTCAGACTTAGTTCTATACCTACTTCCACAACTTATACCCATAGACTAAGTTCCAGAGGTTGAGCAATGGCGGATAAAAGTGTTTTGATCATTAGTGATAATTATGAGCTGGGGGAAGAACTTAAAACCAAGTTCAGCGTGGATAATTTTGAGGTAACTTTGTGCGGTGACGGCAAGAGAGGCCTTTATGAGGTCATGACCGCTGAGCGCACTTTTGACGCGGTAGTGATCGATGATAAGATACTGATCGTCAGCATGGTGGAGTTTGTCCGGCGGCTAAAAACGAATGAACGCACCAAAGGTTGGCCCATCCTGATATTATCCGATGAAACTGAAAGAGACGCTTTATTGGAAGCGATGACCCTGGGCGTCACCAAATATATTAAAAAACCGGCGGCCGCGGATATTATTGTGTACATGACCCGGCAGTTACTGGCTGAGTTCCAGGCCAAGCAGGCGCCGGCGGAGACTGATAATCGTAAAAAGATCGTAGTGGTGGATGATGAGGTGCCTATTGCCAGGATGCTGAAAATCAGGCTGGAAGCCAATGGCTACAGCGTATTTATGGCTCACGACGGCAAAGCTGGTTTAGAGTTGGTACACAAGGTCAATCCCAACTTGATCCTCCTGGACCTGGTCTTGCCGGTGATAGATGGATTTAAAGTATGCCGGATGCTTAAATTCGATAATAATTATAAGAAGATACCGATCGTCATGTTAACGGCCCGTAGCGCTGAGGAATCCCGCAATTTGGGACAGCAATTAGGGGCTGACGCGTATATGACCAAGCCCTTTGAACCGGACCAGTTACTGAAAAAGATCGAAGAACTGATAGGGAAGGCTTAAATCCGAAATCCTAATATCTAAACTCTAAACAATTTCAAATGTTCAAAATTCAAATGTCGCGGTATTTTGAAAATTTGAATTTAGGGCTTGGAATTTGTTTAGGATTTAGGGCTTAGGATTTAGAAATTTTAAAGGTGATATATGGATAAGATAATCATTAAAGGTGCCAGAGAGCACAATCTAAAAAATATAGATGTGGAAATACCCCGCAACCAGATGGTCGTGATCACGGGGATGTCCGGGTCAGGTAAATCTTCGCTGGCGTTCGATACTATTTATGCCGAGGGCCAGCGTCGTTATGTGGAATCATTAAGCGCTTATGCCCGCCAATTCCTGGAACAAATGGACAAGCCAGACCTCGATTATATCGAAGGTTTGTCCCCGGCCATTGCCATCCAGCAAAAAGCCATGTCGCACAACCCCCGGTCCACCGTCGGCACTACCACGGAGATCTATGACTATATGCGTTTGCTTTTTGCCCGTATCGGCAAACCTTTTTGTCCGCAGTGCGGCTCGCCGATACAACCGCAAACCGCCCAACAGATCATTACCCAGATCAATAAATTGCCTTTTGGCACCAAGGTCCAGATCCTGGCTCCCCTGGTCCAGGGCCGCAAGGGAGAGTACCGGGATTTGTTTGAGCGAGTCCGCAAAGAAGGATACCTGAAGGTCCGAATAGATGGCAAACAATATGCCCTGGAAGAAGATATTAAACTGGATAAAAAGAAAAAACATGATATCCTGGTGCTGCTGGACCGGATAGAGGTATCCCAGGGATCAAAAAGCCGGATCGCTGATTCCGTGGAAACAGCGTTGAAACTAGGACAGGGCGTGGTCGTGATCAATATAACTGGCCAAGACCAGGTGTATAGCGAGCATCATGCCTGCCAGAAATGCGGCATCAGCCTGCCGGAAATAACGCCGCGGTTTTTTTCATTCAATGCGCCGCAGGGTGCTTGTCCCGAGTGTACCGGACTGGGACATAAGATCGAAGTGGATCCTGATCTGGTAGTCCCTAACCGGGATTTGTCCATATATGACGGGGCACTGGTCCCGTGGAGCCAGCCGATCACGACCAAGCGGCACCGCTGGAAAGGGGCCTGGAATAACTGGTATTTTGGACTATTGGCGGGTGTTTCGAAAAAATATGGGATCTCCCTGGAAGTGCCTTTCAAAAAACTCTCTCCGGAAAAACAGGATATTATTTTGTATGGTGACGGCGCCGGTACTTTTGAGGGAGTTATCACTAACCTGCAGCGGCGCTACAAAGAGACAGAAAGCGATTTTGTACGCGAAGAAATTTACCAGAAATATATGATGACCCATCCCTGCCCGGCCTGCAAAGGCGCGCGCCTGCGCCGGGAAGCTTTGAGCGTGAAGATCAGGAACAAATCGATCGCTGACCTTGTCTTATTATCTATCAAGGAGAGTATGGAATTTTTCCAGACCCTGCCCTTGAATGAGAAGGAACAGAAGATCAGCCAGCAGATATTGAAGGAGATCAAGGTCCGGCTGAAATTTTTATTGGATGTCGGATTGGACTATATTACCTTGGCCAGGGAAACCAGTACTTTGGCCGGTGGAGAAGCGCAGCGCATACAATTGGCTACCCAGATCGGTTCCGGACTGGTAGGGGTGTTATATGTCCTGGATGAACCGACTATCGGCCTGCACGCCCGCGATACGGCACGCTTATTAGATAGCTTGGAAGAATTAAAAAAGCTGGGTAATACTGTTTTGATCGTAGAACATGATGTGGACACTATTAAAAGAGCGGAACATATACTGGACCTGGGTCCCGGGGCTGGAGAGCACGGGGGCAGGATCGTCTGCCAGGGATCGCTCCAGGATATCCTGGCCTGCGATGATTCTCCCACTGGCAAATATTTAAGCGGCAAAATAAAGATCCCCATACCTGCAGAAAGAAGGAACCCAGGCAACCGGTACCTGGAAATAATCGGCGCCAGTCATTTTAACCTGAAAAATATTAATGTCAAGATCCCGTTAGGATTATTTGTCTGCGTCACCGGAGTGAGCGGCTCAGGCAAAAGCACCCTGGTCAACGAAATTATTTATAAAGCCCTGGCCCAGAAGTTAGGGCAGGCCAAAGAAAAACCAGGGAAATTCACGACCATCAAGGGACTGAACCTGATAGATAAGGTGATCATGGTGGACCAGTCCCCGATCGGACGAACCCCGCGTTCTAATCCAGCTACCTATACCGGGGTATTTACCCCGATCAGGGAATTATTCAGTAAACTGCCTGAGGCCCGGGTCAGGGGATATGAACCAGGACGTTTCAGCTTTAATGTCAAGGGTGGAAGATGCGAAACCTGCCAGGGAGACGGGGTTATTAAAATTGAGATGCAATTTCTTCCTAATGTTTATATTAAATGCGAAGAATGCCAGGGCGCGCGCTTCAACCAGGAAACCCTGGAGATCAAGTTTAAAGGAAAAAACATTGCTGAAGTTCTGGATATGACCGTGGAAGAAGCTTTAGCTTTCTTCCAGAATGTACCCAAGATACAACAACCCCTGCAGTCCCTGTTTGATGTCGGGCTGGGTTATATTAAACTGGGACAATCAGCTACCACCTTATCCGGCGGCGAAGCGCAGCGGGTTAAATTGGCGGCAGAGTTGGGCCGGCGCAGTACCGGGAAGACCATCTATATCCTGGACGAGCCAACGACTGGATTGCATTTTGCCGATATCCATAATTTGTTGGATGTGCTGCACCGGTTAACGGATAAAGGTAATACGGTCTTGATCATCGAACATAACCTGGATGTAGTTAAAACCGCTGATCATATTATTGATCTGGGCCCAGAGGGCGGGGCCGCCGGCGGCCGATTGATCATTTCCGGCACACCGGAGGAAGTAGCCGCGGAGCAGGGATCATATACCGGGCAATACCTGAAACAGTTCTTGACTTTAAATTAGACGGTTGTATAATGTAAGATAGAACAAATAAGGAGGTAAGTTATGAAAAAAAGCAGGTTAATTGTGCTCGGTTACATGGGGTTATTAATATTGTTCTTGTTGGTAGGGTGCGCTAAAAAAGCGGTAAAACCAACCTCGGCTGATGCCAGGACAAGAGCCCAAGCATTAGCCGCTGAAGATAAGGAAACAGATGATAGGAGCATGGACGAAGGCGCTATCCCTGAAGAACAAAGCGCCCGGGGGATAGATTTCAGCAGGGTCATGAACGTTTCTCTGGACGATGTCTATTTTGGATATGACCAATATACTTTAACCCAGGAGGCAATGAATATACTGGCTAAAAACGTGGAAACCTTGAAGAGCAATCCCAAGGTTGTCGTCCAGATCGAAGGACACGCGGATGAACGGGGTACGGTTGAATACAACCTGGCTCTCGGGCAGAAAAGAGCTTCTGCCGTACGTAGTTACCTGATCGCGGCCGGTATCAATTCAGCCCGTATTTTCACCATCAGTTACGGCAAAGAAAAACCGCTTGATCCGGGTCATAATGAAGAAGCCTGGGCCAAGAACCGGCGGGCACATTTGGCGCCGGCTGTCAAATAGGCGAATATGAAAAGAATAATTTTATTATTTATATTGGGCGGATTATGCCTGCCTGGTTGTTTTGCTACCAGGGAGGAAATGGCTACGCTGCAAGAGGACCTGGCCAGGCTGCAGGAGCAGGTTGGGGGAGTACAGCAGGGCATGAGCAAATCCACCTCGAAGATCAAGATCGGTCAAGCGGACATCGGGGCCAGGATGGACACCCTGGAACTTGGCCAGCAAAAGGTTGAAGCTAAAGTTGACGAAAGTAATAATAAAATGGATAAGATCGGTTTGCGGATAGATAACCTGGAGGCCGCGCATCAAGCGCGGTTAAAAGCCCTGGAAGACCGGGCCGCGGCTGAATTAACGGTTTCTTCGGAAAAACTTTACCAGACCGCGTATACTGATTATACCAAGGGTAATTTTGACCTGGCGATAATGGGATTTCGGCAATACCTGGAGAAATATCCCGCCGGGGTACTGGCAGACAGCGCCCAATACTGGATCGGGGAGAGTTTTTTCAGCCAGCAGAAATATGACCAGTCGATCGAAGAATTCAAGAAAGTCAACCTGGCTTATGCCCAAAGCATTAAAAATCCCCCGGCCAAACTTAAAATTGCTTTAGCCTTGGAATTAACGGACAAGAAAAAAGAAGCTTTAGCCTTGCTGGATGAAGTTATAGACCAATATCCTGACTCTGATGAAGCCAAGTCTGCCGAGGAAAAAAAGAAGGAATGGAATAAGCCTAAAAAGAAGGAGTAGGATATAGTGATAACGCCGGAAATGACCCTTAAAAGAGCGTTATTGTTGTCACTTTGTTTACATATAGCTTTATTTGTGATGACGGGGCCGCGATTCCAGCGGAAGACCGTGCGTTATTGGCTCTCTTCCCCGGTAGAACTGGTATCATTGCCTGTCGCTGAACCACCCAGTGTCGCTCAGCCGGCGGAACAAGTCAAGCCGGTCCTGAAAAAAAAGAAAGCTAAGGAACCAAAAAAGACAAAAGAGAAAAAAGCAGAACCGAAAAAAGAGGCCATTGTCATTAAGCCAAAAGGAAAAGCCGCTGAGCCAAAGCCAGAGGCTAAAACAGTCCCACAGGCTGCTCCGGCTCCGGTAGAAGCGGCCCCGGCTAAAACGCAGCTAACAACGGCTGTGCCTGATGTAAAAGATTTCAATTATCAATATTATTTAAATAGCCTTACGAAACAGGTGAAAAGCAATTGGGATATTAATCAGATCGCCTCGCATAAAGTAGTTGTTTATTTTCTAATTGAAAGAGACGGGACGATCAAGGACTTAAAAATAGAAAAATCTTCAGGCGTTGATTTTTATGATCAGCTGGCCTTAAAGGCGATTTTGCGCTGCCAGAAATTTCTTCCTTTGCCAGAAGGGTACCAAGAAAAAGAGCTGAATATACATTTCCATTTTAACCATATTATGAAAGAGGATTAGCATGCGCAAAATTTATCTGCTTTTAATAATACTTTTTAGCATAGTCTCTGTTGCTTTTGCGGCTCCGGCTGATGTCAGAATCGATGTCTCCAGGTTTGACTCCCGCAAGATAACCGTAGCCGTGGCGCCTTTTACTGAAATCGAAGACCTGGGTGAAGATAATATGGGGGCCCAGATCGCGGCGATCATCAAGAATGACTTGTACTTATCCGGATATTTTACTATAACCGAAGGGATAGAAGAACAACAATTGCAGTCTGCCACCTTGGATTATAATGAATTAAGCGAACAGGGAGTGGACGCGGTAGTAAAAGGAACGATCTCTAAAAAAGATGGCCAGTATCTCCTGGAATGTTATCTGTTCGATACTGCCAGTAAGGTCAGGGTCACCGGGGTGCGATATAAGGCGGTCAAGCCTATCCTGCGCAAGTCTGTCCACGATTTCAGCGATGAAATAGTTTTCCGCTATACCGGCGAAAAAGGGATCGCCCATACCCGGATATGTTTTGTAGGCGACTACAAAGGTAGCCGGGAGATTTACGCGGTTGATTACGACGGTTATGGATTGAAGCAGGTGACCAAGGAAAATTCCCTGGTCTTGCTGCCAAAGTGGACTCCTGATGGTAATAAGATACTCTACACTTCATATAAGGATAATAATCCTGACTTATATGTCATTAAAGAGAATGGCACCGGGCGAAAAAGGTTGTCGGGCTACCAGGGCCTGAATTCCATGGCCAGGTATTCTCCTGACGGCAACTCACTGGTGATCGTCTTGAGCAAAGATGGTAATCCTGAGTTATACCTGCTGAATCCTGTCGGGGAAATGCTGCGCCGCCTGACCAATAATAAGAATATTGATTCTTCTCCCAGCTGGTCGCCAAGCAACCGGGACATTGTTTTTATCAGCGACCGGACCGGGATACCGCAACTCTTCGTAACGGATATTGATGGCGCGAATGTGCGCCGGTTGATCTACAACAACACTTACACGGATTCTCCTGAGTGGTCGCCAACCGGCGAGCGGATCGCCTATGTTTGCCGGATGTCACAGGGTGAATTTAACATTTTTACTACCGATCTCAGCGGTAATTACCAGCAGCAGTTGACCAAGGGGGCCAAACGTAATGAAAATCCCAGCTGGTCGCCTGACGGGAGATTCCTGGTTTTTGTCAGTACGCGTAACGGTCAAAGCCAATTGTTTGTCATGAATAATGACGGCTCTAGCCAGCGACCCTTGTTTCCCGGGGAATTTTCTGACCAATTTAAGGGAGAGATACAAACCCCCAGTTGGTCACCTTAGGAACCGGTTCATAGTCCGCCCCGATTTGCAGCGGGGCTCGTAGTTGGTAGTTGAGAGTAAAAGCGAAAAAAAGGAGAAAATCGTGCTGGAGTATTTTGCCAAGGGCGGAATAATGATGTGGCCGCTGTTAATGTGTTCCATATTATCGGCCGCGATCATCATCGAAAGGTTCTTTTATTATCACCGGATTAAAACCGATCTGGCCGGTTTTATGGCGGAGCTAAAAAAAATGGTTTATGCGGACCGGGTCGCTGAGGCGATCTCCCTCTGCGAAAAGACTCCCGGTCCGGTGGCCTTTGTCCTGGCCGCTGGCCTAAAAGATAAAGAGCATGGCCGGGTAGCTATGGAAGAAGCCATGGAAGAAGCGGGGCTGGATGCTATTCCCCGGTTAGAAAAGTTTTTATCTCCTTTGTCCACTTTAGCCAGTGTTTCTACTTTGCTTGGTTTTACCGGCACGGTAACCGGGATGATCGCCGCTTTTAATGCCATTGCCTCGGCCAATGTCACTACTCCCCAGGTTGTCGCCAGTGGAGTGAGTGAAGCCCTGATAACCACTGCTTACGGCCTTTTCATCGCGATCCCCACAGTGGTAGCGTATAATTATTTTATTTCCAAGGTAGATAATTTTGTACTGGGAATAGAAAAAGGATCGGCTGAGTTGGTAGGTATAGTGACCAGGGAAAAAGATTAGAAGGACATGAGGGCATTATGAAGTTTAAGCGAAGACATCATCGCCTGATAGAGCGGCTGGACCCAACCCCGATGACTGATGTTATCTTTAACCTGGTCATCTTTTTTATGATCGGGGCCAGCTTTGGTTTACCACAGGCCATAGGAGTAAAACTGCCAAAAGCGGCCACAAGCGATCCCCATCCGGAAAAACAGCTGGTGTTGACCATTACCAAGGATAACCAGTTCTATCTTAATGAAAAAAAAGTGTATCTGGCTACTTTACCCCAGGAATTGAAAGCAGAATATTCCACCCGTAAAGATACTGCTTTGATCATAAAAGCGGACCGGGCGGTACTGCATGGGGTGGTTGTCCAGGCTATGGACGTCGCGAAAAAAAGCGGAGTGGAAAAACTGGCTATCGCCACGGAACCGGAAAAACCATAGAAAGAGCTTTACAAAATAATGTATTTTTTGCTATATATATTCTTAAGAATTCGTGAAAACTGAAGAAAGGTTAATAGTTGTAGAAGTAGGTATGGAAGTAAGTCTGAGGTTTGTGGTTTGGAGCCTAACACCCAGAGACCTTAAACCAAACTTATTTCCTAACCTAATACCCAAATAACAGCAAGGGGGTGAAGAAATGAGACGTTGGTCTGAAATATTCATTTTTCTAGCTTTTGTCGGGTTTGTTACATCCATGGTGGCCGCAGCTATGAAGGGATCGGAATTATTGGGATTTTCGGTCAAGGCATATGGCCAATTCACAATTTGTTCTTTGGCTTTTTCCATTGCTCTTTCGTTAATGGAAATGACCAAGGTACAAAAATAGTCAGCTTGTTGTTTTTTCCGATCGACTAGGGGACATATAAAATTATGTCCCCTAATTTTCTCTAGGCCGGGTTATATATGGACAGGACCAGAAAAATATTATATTTATCATTATTATGCGTCCTTATTTCCTGTTCGGCATTTGCTGAACAGGCCGGTCCTGCCCTGGTTATAGAAGGTATCGGTTTTTCCGCGGTTCAACCCTTAGTAAGCAATAAAGAAGTACTGATCAATTTTAGTGTCAGGAATCCCGGATCATTGCCTGTATCCGCGGAAATGGTTACCGTGGTTATTGAAGAAGGAAAGCCCCGGACCACTGGATACCGTAAATTATACAAAGAGTTTTTATTATCGCCATTGGCCGCCGGAGAAAAGAAAGTATTTGAATTAGCTTATACCCCTAACGCTGTTAAAGCAATGAATGGAAGCGTGGAGATCAAGCTGAAAACCATCCTGCCGGTAGTCCAGACCGCATCCTTTACGATAATACCTGAAAAAAAACCTGACTTCCGGATCGTTCGACTTGAGCTTGAACCGTTAAAACAATTATATGAAACCGGTGAGACTATCACCTTTCGGCCGGTATGGAGCGCTGATGAAGGACGGCTCTCTCCCTGCAACCTGAAATTTTTCATTGACGGCAGGGAAACGCAGGATATAAGTTATGAAGTCTATTTGCCGGTGAAAGAGAATAGGGACACAGCTATTAAGTATGTCTTTACCCAGCCGGGGGAGCATACGATCAAAGTTGTGATCAACCGGGACAGCGCTCTGGGTGAAATTAACAGCACTAATAATGAAAAAGCAACCACTTTTACGGTTGAATCGATTTTGCCGGACCTAACCCTGGCTAAAATGGAACTGGCCGCCATGCCGCCCGTAGCCGGCACGGTGAACAAGATAAAATATACCATAGCTAATATCGGGCTGGGAGCTAGCACGCCCTGTATATTGGAATTGCTGGTATTGGAAGATAACAAAGAAACCAGCCGGCTCTATGAAGATATACCCAAAATACCCAGCCAGGGCTCTTATAACAATGAAGTCAGTTATACTTTTGGCGCGACGGCTAAACGGATGAGGATAGTGGGCATACTGGATAGAGATAAAGCATTGCAAGAGGTCAGCCGGGATAATAACCAGACTTTTATCCGTAGTAATATTGACCAACCGGCCCGCTTGGCCGCGGTCGCGCTCAGTGAGGAAGAACAAAGGAAAAACACCAAGGCTATTACAGAGATCCTGGAAAAGCTCAAACAAGCTGAAAAGACCAAGAGTATTGATGATTATATGGTCGCGTACAGTACTGAATGCGTCATTGATGATCCTACCGTTAAAAGCATTGATTTTGAGACTTATAAACTCCGGATCAACGATATTTTCCGGCAATATGATGATATTAAAAGAATATACGCTATTAGCAACCCGATAGTCTTTGCCGGTCCTGATTCCGCTACGCTTACCTACACGTATAAGATCGATGGCATATTCCGGGAATTGAAGATCCTGGACACGATCAGTGCAGGGGAATTGATCCTGACTTTCAAGAAGGAACAAGGGACTTGGAAGATCCTGAAGCAGGAAGCAATTAAGTAAGAAGATCAGGAATCCGTGTAATCGTCGTTCTTAAAAAAATACCGCTTGACAAAACGAATATAACTGTTATATTTAGTGCTGACTCCAAAAAACAAAACAAAAGACGCCAATCTCGGGTGCTCATTAAGCATTGTTGGTAACCTAAAATAGTGCTCCGTTGACGTGTGTGGAAGTATGATCAAAGTGATACGAGCATGATTGTATCAATTTGATAGCATTTTCAAACACTGAAGCGGGGGACTATATTTTTTTTAGGGGGCAACAATGAAGTTGAGTACCATTCTTAAGTCTGCAGTAAGGGTCATAGCTATTTTTTCCTGTCTCTGCTATGGGCAGGCGGCTCTAGCTACCACCACCAGTTTTACCGAAACCTTCACTAGTACAACCTACAAAGCATCCAATACCACCGCGGTATGGAACACTGCCACCGGCCAAGTTTCTTTGCCGACCACCAGCACAGCCAGCTATACCCAGAAGAGCATGCACATAACGCGTGATGCCTCCGGCAACATGATCATGGTCTGGATAGACAGCCGTAACGGGGCTATTGATGTCTATGGCGCCAAGTACAATACCAGCGGGACCAAAATCTGGGGAGATAAGAAACTGAACCAGTCAGTGCTGTTGGATGGTGTCTGGGATCAGGCGCCAAGAGTAGCCTGTGACAGCAGTAGTAATATATATGTATCTTACGCGGTCAGTACTGGTAACCTGAGGCTTTTAAAATACAATTCCAATGGGGACTATCAATGGGACCGGCAAGCTGATTCCGCGGCTTATTCAGCGGAATGGTGCCTGCATGACCTGGCAGTTGACAATAGTAATAATATATATGTGATCTATCAGCGGTATGGCCCCCAGGGGACCGGCTCATTTATGTCCAAGTTTGATATCAATGGCAACAAGCTCTGGGGCGATAAGTATAATAATGGTAATGACCCGGCTATTGCCAGTAATGTTGGCTATACCTATACTGCCAGCGTTAACGGCGCTATTACCAGGATCGATGCCAGTGGCAATACCCTTTGGACAGTAGATGTTGGCTCTCCGGGGCAAGTAGAAATAGCAGTAGATGCCTTGGGTTATGTTTGCGCTGTTTACAATGTTAATTATACGGTATATTATGAAAAATATAATTCCAGCGGTACCAGGCTGGCTGGCCCGATCCAGATCTCCAATACAGGGGCCATGTACCTGCAAAAAGAGCTGGCAGACATAGCCACGGATTACTCAGGAAATAAATATATCGTTTTCCGTGATCGTTATGATACTGGCAGCGGTTATGACTATACATTACGCGGACAAAAGCTTAGTTCTACTGACGCCACGCAATGGACGTCTGGCGGTGTCCAGATTTGCCAGACTGATTTCATTGACCAAAGCGGAGCTGAAATTGCCACTGATGGAGCCGGCGGATTGTTTGGCGTCTGGATGTCTAACAGTAACCTGTATGCCAATAAGATATTGTCTGCCGGGACCAGGGCTTGGTCCGGTGACCTGGCTTTGTTCTCAGCAGGGACATCATATGTTACTAGTTCCTTTGCCGAGACTACGGCCATAGATATTGCTACTACTAACATAACAGCAGCTACCTTAACCTATAACGCTACCTTGAACGGCCAGAGTCTCACTTTCCGTTTGAGTAATGATGGTGGTAGCAGCTGGCGTGATATTACCCCTGGTACAAAATATACTTTCCCTTCATCCGGGTCTGACCTGCGCGTCAGGGCTTTCCTGGCCACTACCAATACCGCAGTTACTCCTTATCTTAATGATATGACTATTGCCTATGACCATTCAGACAGCGGCGGTACAGGCACGTTCCCATATCGCATGTATTGGGACACTAGCTGGCTGAACGGTCTTACCGGCTGGATGGGATCCAATAACGGAGCAAGCTTGACTTGTGATCCGGCTTTTACCGGCGAGAAGTATAGCGGCAGCACCAGCACAAAATTCACTTATAATCCCTCAGCAGAGACTTGGGCTGGTATTTATAGTTTGTACTCCGGGAACTGGAATGGAGCAGGCATTAACTTAACCGGCAATAAACGCCTGACCTTCCTGGCAAAATCTTCAGTTAACGGCGTAGTAGTCACCTTTGGTACGGGTCAAGCTACTGATACTGCCAAGAAAGAGTCTGCCTTCACTTTAACTACTGCCTGGCAGCCGATTACCATTGACCTGGCTGGATTAAATCTCAGCTCCATAAATGGAGTATGGTACTTTTTCATCGAAGCGTCACGCAATACCGGCATCTCCAGTCCCATTACTTTTTATGTAGACGAAGTTTCTTATGATGAAGTACCGGTAGCGACGGATACTACTCCACCCACGGGTACACCATCCGTACCAACGGATGCGGGGACTGCTTCAAGTAGTACTACTTTAACTTTTAACTGGACTGCCGGTACCGCCGCTGATCCGGAATCAGGCTTAAATGGCTACTACCTGCAAGTATCAACCAGCACCGCGTTCAGCACCTTTATCTTCAATGGAGATGTAAGCACTGTGCTGACCAAGTCTATTTCTGGCTGCACTAATGGATTGACTTATTATGCCCGCGTCCGGGCCAAGAATGGCGTTGGATTATATGGCAGTTTTTCAGGCGCCAGTAATGGTATACTGGTGCAGACCGCGGACACAACCGCTCCTACCGGTACGCCCACTGTACCGACCGATGCCGGAGTATATAGCACCAGCACGACCTTGGTATTCAACTGGACGATAGGTACCGCGGCAGACGCGGAAAGCGGTATAGCCGGGTATGCCCTGCAAGTTTCCACCAGTTCTACTTTTGCTACTTCCATCTTTAACAGTGATACCGGGAATGTTCTGACCAAGACCATCACTGGTTGCACCCAGGGCCAGACATATTATGCGCGGATCCGGGCCAAGAACGGCGGCGGCTTGTACGGCACATACAGTGGCAGCAGCAACGGGATCAAGATCGATACCACTGCCCCGACAGGTTTGCCATCAGTTCCGACCGATGCCGGAACAACCTCCACCTCCACCAGCCTTACCTTTAACTGGACCGCAGGCACTGCCGTCGACGCGGAAAGCGGGATCAGTGGGTATACTTTGCAAGTATCCACCAATACATCATTCAGTACCTTTGCCTACAATGAGTATGTTGGCAATGTAGTCACCAAGGCCATCAGCGGCTGCACCAACGGGTTAACCTACTACGCGCGAGTACGTGCCCGTAACGGAGCCACCTTGTATGGCAGCTATACCGCGGCCAGCAACGGGATCCTGATCCAGGTAGGTAACGCGCCGACTTATACGGTAAACACGACGCCATACAGCTGGATCACCACCAGCACTACGACCGGCATTACCCTGGATGACCAGAGCAAGCTGTTCACCTTGCCTTTCACGGTCAGCTTCTACGGCGTCAGCTATAGTTCAGTCTATGTTTGCGGCAACGGCTTTATGAGCTTTGTCTCCAATAGCACCGCTTATTCACCAGTCACCATACCGAGCAGTTACCAGCCGAACGCGCTCTTAGCCGCCTACTGGCGGGACCTCAATCCGGCCAAATCCGGCAGTGCCATAACTTATGGCAGCTATAGCGATAAGTTTGTGGTAACCTGGAGCGTCTATAACTACGCCAACACCAACAAGCAAACTTTCCAGGTGATCATCTACAAGACCGGCGTGATCGTATACCAATACCAGTCAGTGACCAAAGACCTGACCACGGTGATCGGGATCGAGAATCCGACCGGCACCGCTGGAGTAACGTATCCTACCGCCAGCATCAGCAACGGGGTAGCGCTCAAATTCTCACCGACCACGATGGCAGCAGCGGCCCTGGGTTACGCGCCCAGCACTGACTTTGTTGAAGGAGAGACTTATGTGTATCCGAATCCGGCTAAGGAAAGCCAACAACCGGTGATCCATGTGGAAGTGGGAGAAGCAGACAAGGTAGAAGTATACATCTATGATGTCGCCGGTGACCTGCAGGACAGCTTTGAGATTACCGATACTCCGACTATCATTAACGGCCAGTATGCATATGAATACCAATGGGATACATCCGGACAGGCCAGTGGAGTATACATCGCGCGGATCGTGGCGACCAGAGGTTCGGATAAGCTCAAGATAACTAAGAAATTCGCGATACTGAAATAATATAATTATAATAAAGATCAGGAGGAAGAAATGAAACGGAAGTTGAAAGTGGCGCTAATAAGCAGCAGCTTAATCTTAATTCTAACCAGCGCGGTCTGGGCAGCTTCTACGGGCGCGGCGTTTTTAAAGATCGGCGCCGGGGCCAGGCCTTCTGCCCTGGGCGGCAATTATGTGGGATTGGCCGATGATGTCAACGCCGTCAACTGGAATCCAGGAGGATTAGGCTTTCTGCAAGAGAAAGAATTATCCGCGATGTATGCCAGTTGGCTGGCTGATATGAACTATGAATTTGCCAGCTATGCCCAACCTTTCTCTAGTGGTTTAGTTCTTGGCGGCAGTATCGTTATGCTGCAATCCGGGGAGATGGAGAAGCGGTCCGAGACCCGGGAAAAATTAGGTACTTTTAGCGCCACTGATACCTGTGGGACTTTAGCCCTGGCCAAGAAAATAAATGAAAAGGTTGCCTTAGGCGCCAGTATCAAGGTCATCAACCAGAAGATCGATGATGAAAGCACTACCGGAATGGCTGTGGACCTGGGCGCATTGGTCAAGACCAGCATAGACAACTTAAATGTCGGTATAGCCTTACGCAACCTGGGGCCGCAGATGAAATTCATCAGCGAAGGATATGACCTGCCTTTAACCCTGGCGGCCGGTATCAACTACAGCCTGTCCAAGATCAACCTGACCAGTGATCTCAACTACTATGATTCCAAAATGACCATTGGCGTAGGAATGGAATACAAGGTGATCAATGCCCTGGTGCTGGACCTGGGATACAAAGCGGGTAAAGATGATAAACTGGACGGATTAGCAGGAGTAAGCGCGGGATTAGGATTTAATATCAACAAGATCAACCTGTCCTATGCCTGGGTGCCATATGGCGAACTGAGCGATACGCATAGGATCAGTTTAGGCGTGAAATTCTAAGATAAGAATAGTTCAAGATAGTGCGGTTATAATAGAAACCTCTGTTAAGAATACTAACAGAGGTTTTTGTTTTTCTAATTTCCCTGCTTGCCGGCAGGCAGGGATTCTCGATTGCTCTACCAAATTTTCGAGAAAATTTGGTGGACGAGAAGGGAGTTGAACCCTTAAGGTCTAACGACCATAGCGTCCTGAGCGCTACGCGTATGCCAATTCCGCCACTCGTCCATATAAATATCGGCCCGCCTATATCCTTGCTTGGCGGGTATTTAAAGTATACCTTAAATCCACAGTTCTGTCAAGATAGACTTGAAAATAGTAGATTTTTATGGTATATTACCTTGATGGAACGAAAAAACATTTCTACGAACCGTAAAGCCCTGCATAATTACGAGATCCTGGATTCTTTTGAGGCTGGTATTGTCCTAAAAGGCAATGAAGTGAAGTCGATCAGGGGCGGCCATATCAATATGGGCGATGCCCATGCCAGTATCAATAAAGAAGAAGTCTTTCTTTATAATATGCATATTTCGCCATATGAACATTCGCGCCTGGAAGAATGTGACGCTTTACGGGTACGCAAATTGCTTTTGCATAAAAAAGAGATAAAAAAGCTAATGGGCAAAGTCAAAGAAAAGGGGCTGACTTTGGTCCCTTTGGAATTATATTTCAGTAAAGGAAATGTGAAAGTAAAATTGGCCCTGGCGCGTGGCAGGAATGCACGGGATAAGAGAGACGAGTTGAAAAAGAAGGATGCTCAGAGAGAAATGCAAAGAGCCTTTCGCGAAAAACATAAATAACTTTGTTTAGAATTTCGAATTTAGGATTTAGAATTTGTATTTCAGATGGGGGTGAAAGGTTTCGACCGGAATATTTGGGGTCTTGGATGGCAGGTCGGCATGGTTGGGTCGCCGTTAAATACCTAGCAAATTATAACTGCTAACTATAACACGCAGTACGCATACGCCTGTTAAGGCGTAGTATCTTTACCTGCTCTGCCTACGGGCGGTAGAGGTACAAAAACTGTAGGCTGGCTTGACGAGTTACTCCTTAGCGAGTCAAGTGAGATCAGTAAGGATAGCTGCCTTTGTATCCTATCTAGTGGAGCCAGAAGCAGCGAAATCAATTACTAGACTAAACCTGTAGAAGTTCTCGACACCGTATTTTGGGACCCGGGTTCGATTCCCGGCACCTCCATATTTTCTCCCTTGCTTAAGGGAATCGAAGCCAAGTTGAGCGCCATTGGTCCGAGCGAGACTGGCCGGCGACGAAGGAAGGCCGCGCATACGGCCTGGGTGAGGAGGATTCCCGGCACCTCCATATTTTGCCCTTGGCAAAATTTAGAACAATCGAAAATCGAGATTTGATTGTGGTCAATTTTCGATTTTCTATTCTCAATTATTATTTCCTATTTATCCTAGAAAGGAACGGGGTTTTGCATTCTAAAATTACCATCCCTTTATTTCTATTGCTATCTTCATTGTTTGTTACACCGGTACAGGCGCAGCCTGTACCGCTATCGATCAAAGTCACTCTTGATAACGGAACCCGCACTGAAAACGCTAAACTATACGAACTAAATAAGGAAAAATTCCTCGATGTCAGTGACTTGGCTGATTTCCTGGCTGCCGATATAAAATGGCTGCCGGTCAGTAAAAAAGTGATCTTGTCCCTCAAAGGCGTGCGGATCGAATTGACATATTTCGGCAGAACCGCTACGATCAATGAACAGAAGGTCAAGATGACCTCGGTTTGCCGCTTGGAAAAAGGGGACCTTTACGTTCCTCTTAGTTTTATTATCAGCCGCGGTTTTACCAAACCTGTCGGGCTGAGAATAAAATTCGATGAATCAACCAAAACCTTAAAAATATTCCAAACCCCTAATATATCCGGAGTGAAAACGCAACAGCAAGAAGGCCTCAGCCAGCTAATATTGGAGACCCAGGAAAAACTGTATTATGAGACATCCCTGGAAGCGGCTAATAAGATCACAGTAGATATCTATAAAGGGGTGCTGGACCAGGATAAGAAATACACGGTGCCGGGTAATGCCTTGGTCACCAATATGAACCTGATCCAAAAAAGCAATAAAGTATCTTGGGTGATAGAGGTTTGCCCGGAATTCGAATACAGTGTCAAAGTTGTTGATAATCCCTGGCGTATATTGGTTAATATCAAGAAGACAGGGGCCCAGGTTTGTCCGCCAGAGTCGGAAATATCCGCGTCTACACAGCCAGCCAGCGTAGCAGTGGTGAAAGCTCCGCCAGTTACCCCGGAATTGTCTCCACCACCGGTAGTCACGCCAGAGATAAGATCCAAACCTGAACCACCAAAGAAAGTCAATACTGCTAAAATAAGAACAATCGTGATCGATCCCGGACATGGCGGTAAGGACCCGGGCGCTATAGGGCAATATGGCACCAAGGAAAAAGATGTTAATCTCTCTCTGGCCTTTAAATTGGCCCAGTTGTTGCATGAAAAAACTAATTTGCAGGTCATTCTCACCAGGAAAGAAGACGAATTCATACCCTTAGCCGAACGCACCCAGATCGCCAACCTTAAAAAAGCCGATCTATTTGTCTCTATTCACTGCAACTCTGGCTTGGACCGTAAGGCCAGCGGGTTTGAGATCTATTTTTTAAGTGAACGGGCTACGGATATGGAAGCTGAAGCAGTAGCGAATATCGAAAACTCGGTCATTGATCTGGAAGATAGATCAGCCGTGACTGATAAGTTAAAAGCTATCCTGTGGTCACTGACCTTGAATGAATTTGTCAATGATTCCAGTGAATTGTGTTCCTTTGTCGTAGGACGGGTCAATGAAATGGACGTGGACCTGCTCAACCGGGGAGTAAAACAAGCTGGTTTTTATGTCCTGCGCGGGGCCAAAATGCCGGCAGTGCTGGTCGAATGCGCTTTCTTGTCCAATAAGCGCGAAGAAAGGTTATTGAACAAGGGCAGCTTTAATGATAAGATAGCGAAAACGATCTTTAATGGGATCATGGATTATATCGAGCGAAAGGAACAAGAATAATATGCCTAAGAATATTGGCGTTTTTGACTCTGGCGTCGGCGGGTTGACCGTAGTAAAGGAATTAATGAAGCTCTTGCCCCGCGAAACCATTATTTATTTCGGGGATACGGCCCGGGTGCCGTACGGGAATAAATCAGCAGCTACCGTGACTAAATACTCATTGCAAAACGTGCGGTTTTTATTGCAACAGGACATAAAGTTATTAGTTGTCGCCTGCAATACGGCATCAGCTTTAAGTCTGCCCACTCTACAGGAAAGCTTTCCTGGCCTGCCGATCATTGGCGTGATCGAACCGGGAGTAAAAGCCGCTTTAAAGGCGACAAAAAGTAAAAAAGTTGGCGTAGCCGGCACCATGGCTACAATTTCCAGCCAGGCCTACAACCGTTTACTGACAAGTAAAGCCTCTGATGTGCAAGTATATGGGCAAGCCTGTCCTTTATTTGTGCCGCTGGTGGAAGAAGGATGGGTCCATAAAAAAGTGACCTCGCTGATCGCCGCGGAATATCTTTCCGGGCTAAAAAGGGTAGGCATAGACACTCTTATCTTAGGCTGTACCCATTATCCCTTGCTGAAAAAAATAATCGGGCAGGTAATGGGCAAAAAAGTGAAACTCGTTGATTCTGCCCAGGAAGCAGCGCTGGAAGTCCAGCAGATCCTGGAAAACAAAGAGCAAGCAGTGACCAAAGGCATAGGTAATTGCCTGTTCTATGTCAGTGACATACCGGATAAATTTATTACGGTCGGACAGCAGCTGCTGGGTGAAAAGATACAACAAGCCACCCAGATCGATATTGAGAAATACTAAAAAAGCAAATTCTAAGCACTAATATCTGAATCCTAAACAAGGTCAAATTTCTAAACGTTTAGGAAATTAGAATTTAGTATTTTTGATTTGTTTAGGAATTCGATATTAGAAATTAGTATTTTAATAGGGGTGTTTATGTTTATCTTGAAGGTTATTAAAGTATTCAGTGCGGCGCATAATTTGCGCGACTATAAAGGCAAATGCGAGAATCTGCATGGCCATAACTGGAAAGTAGAAGTGGAAGTGCGGGGTAAAAAACTTGGGAAATCAGGTATGCTGATCGATTTTCATGACCTGAAGAAGAAAGTAGAAGATGTTTTAACCAGGCTTGATCATGGCTATTTGAATGAAATAGCGCCTTTTGATAAAATCAACCCGACCAGTGAAAACCTCGCCAAGTATATTTTTGAGTCTTTAAACCGCCAGCTGTCATCTACTGGCTGCTGTCTAAATAAAGTTACTGTCTGGGAAAGTGATACTGCCTGCGCCACGTATAAAGAATAATACTGTTGATCGTTCATGGTTGATAGTTGATCGAACATCTATCAACACTGTTTGCATTTAGGGAGCATCATGAATAAAAAGAAAACTGCGGTGGTGTTACTTTCTGGCGGCCTGGATTCAACCACTTGCCTGTATTGGGCAAAGGACCAGGGTTATGAGTGCCATTGCCTGGTATTTGACTATGGCCAAAGACATAAGAAGGAAATACAGCAAGCTGCTAAGATCGCTAAAACCGCAAAATGCCAATATCAAATAGTCAAAATATCTTTCCCCTGGAAAGGCAGCTCCCTCTTAGATAAGAATTTATCTGTTCCTGTTTCAACTGCCGTCCGCCGTCCGCTATCCGCCATTCCTAGTACTTATGTCCCGGCTCGCAACACTATTTTTCTCAGTTTCGCCTTGTCATGCGCTGAAGCTATTGGCGCCAAAGCGGTGGTGATCGGGGCCAATGCTCTTGATTATAGCGGGTATCCTGACTGCCGGCCAAAATATTTCCAAGCCATACAAAAAATGGCTGATCTTGCTACCAAGGCCGGAGTAGAAGGCCGGAAAATAAAAATAGTAACGCCTCTTTTGCATAAAACCAAAGCCCAGATCATCCGCTGGGGCAGCGAATTAAAAGTGCCGTACCAGTTCACCTGGAGTTGCTATCGCGGCGGTACCAGGCCGTGCGGTATTTGTGACAGCTGTATCCTGCGCGCCAAAGGTTTCCGGGAGGCTAAAATCGCTGATCCAGCGATTTTGGATAGCAGATGACAGATAGCAGATGGCAGTTACAACCAAATAGCAAGGCGCCGATCACTGAAATATTTGCCAGCATCCAGGGAGAAGGTTTATTCGTAGGAGAACGTCAGGCTTTTATCCGGTTCGCGGATTGTAACCTGAAATGCGCTTATTGTGATACGACAAGCAGCAAACAAGCAGGCAAGTTAACCAGCTCACAAGTTTTAAGTAAAATAGAGGTATTAAAGAAAACAAAAATCCATTCAGTTTCTATCACCGGCGGAGAGCCGTTGCTCTATGCTGATTTTTTAAAAGAGCTGATCCCCCAGGTTAAAAAACTGGGATTAAGGATATATCTTGAGACTAATGGCACATTACCGCAAGAGTTGAAGAAGATCGTTAACTTAGTCGATTATGTGGCTATGGACATAAAACTGCCTTCCAGTGGTAATCCTGCCTTTTGGAAAGAACACCAGGCGTTTTTGACGGTTCTGAATAAATCTCGGTTAAAACCGGGAAAAATTTTTGTGAAGATCATCTTAACCTCTAAATCCAGGGCAGCCGAGATCAAAAAAGCCATTGAGCTCATTGCCGGGATCTCCCGGCATATTCCATTGGTCTTACAGCCAGTCACACCCCTCCGCCAGGTCAGGGCTATGTTGCCAAAAAATATCTTTGCGTTCCAGAACCTGGCCCTGGAACATTTATCAACCGTGAAAGTCATTCCGCAAACACATAAACTTATAGGAGTCAGGTAGGGGGTAATAATGCGCGTGTTTAAAATGATCATCACCGCGGCAGTTCTACTGGTTTTTCTGGCGGCATGTAAGACCTTGTCTCCGCTCCCCCCGATCCCGGCTGTGCCTGCTACGGTCAGAGTCGACGGCCACCAATTAAAAGTTCATCAGATCAGGGAAGACGGGACGATGAAAGCAGAGACTAACTACGTGATCAAGGGGGTCTGTTGGAGCGTAGCCACTCTCTGGCCTTCGGAAACCTACCCGGCAGGAGCGCCATTCGAGCATGATGGCCGGAAGAGAATGTGGGAGATGGCGAAGTATGATTTCCCGCGGATCAGGGAAGCCGGGTTCAATACCATCAGAATGTATATTGATCCGGGATTGGCTAAAGACAGCAGTTTATATTTCCATGAAAATACGGATCACCTCCTGTGGCAGACCGATGCCAATGGCAATATAGTATATATCGGCGGGTATCCTGTAGCCCTGGATGAAAATGGTAATGGATTCATGGATTGGCAGGATGGTATGGCCATGATCGGCGATCAGGGGGCAAACGCGGTGACACAAGGCCTGGCAGTCCTGGATGAAGCCTACCGGAACGGCTTGAAAGTCATCATGGTGGTAGACGGTTTAAACTGCAATACCGCGTTGGCGCAAAAAATTATTAATACGTATAAAGATCATCCTGCCTTGCTGTTCTGGTCGATCGGTAACGAATTTAATTACAATTTTAACGATCAACAAACATATATGTGGCGATACGCCAGTTTCGAAGCTGCCTGCCAGGCGGTAAACGACCTGGCTGGCTGGATAAAAGCTAATGATCCCAATCATCCCGTAGCCGTGTGTTTGGGTGAACCGCATTATCCTTCATATGAACATTATAAAGCCGGTGTTGGCTTGTTGCCTAATATTGACCTGATAGGGTTGAACCTGTATAAAGGCAAGAGCTTTGACCCGTTCTATGAGATGTATGCCGATACTGTTACGTGTAATAAGCCGTATTATTTCAGTGAATATGGGGTGGATGCGTGGCGCTACCATACTGACCCGGCAAAAGAATTTGAAGATGTAGCGAGCCAGAAAGAAGGGCTCAGTTGGCAATGGAGCGAAATACAAAGCCGGTTGTCGGCTCAAGACAATAGTGATTCCCTGCTTGGTGGCTGCGCTTTTGAGTGGGTAGATGAATGGTGGAAACTGAAAGGCAAAAATCCGGAAACTCATGATAATGATCCTGGTTATCCGGTAAACAACGGAGTACCGGCTAATACTTACTTGTGGCCTGACGGATGCATGGAAGAGGAGTTTTGGGGGCTCAACAGCCAGGATCCTAAGACTATCAACCCATTGGTCTTCTTTAGCGATATGGGCTTGATCGGTGAACAAAAAGGCGGAAGTCCGGCTTGGGACTTTTTCACCTGGGGCTTGCCGGCGCAAGGGACAGGTTATGGTAAGATCAATTCCCAGGCTGACTATATCAGCCTTCAGGAAGGCAGCAGGTTAAATTACAGTAATTTTAAAGAATATGCTTATACTGGCGGCAGCGGGGCCGGCAACATTATACCCGAAGGTCACCGCTGCACATATACAGAGATCTGGGGCAAGGATTATGGCGGGGGTTGGGGGCTCTTCCGCACCAGGGATTTTATTGATCTATCAAGATTTGCCAATGGTGATTTGAAATTTTGGATAAAGATCCAGCAAACTACTACTCCGGCGACACCGATCGGGGAGCCGCTGAAGCAAGATATTTTCCTGAAGTTCGAAGACGAGAGCGGCTTGGAAAACGCTGTTTTTATATGGTTCGATGAAAGTTATTTCAGTGAATTCAACGCTAATAGTACAGCCTGGCAGGAGATCACTGTGCCGATCAGCGCTTTGTGGGACAGTCACAGCTATACCTGGCAGGATGAGTATGGTTACAAACATCCTGCCAATGGGTCGCACTTGGCCAAGCTTAATCTGGAAAAGATGAAAATGGTTTTCTCTGTTTCCAGCAGGCCGATCAGGACTGGTAACGGCAATATCCAGTACTGGATAGATCACGTAAGATGGGATACCGGCGGCACCAGCGGTTATAATCGCCGCGCCCGCCCGGCTATTACCGATTACCGGAATAGATATAATGCGTTGAATTATCTAAAACCAGTGTTTGAAGTAGAAGCAGGATCTGACCTGAACGCGTCATCTGCCAGGATCACTAAGAATGATTCGCTCATCTGGGATTTTGACGCCAGTTCCCCGGCTTGTGTTTTAGCCGCGGCTTTTGACCCTGACAGCGGCCGGCTGATAAGTAAAAGTATGAAGGAACTAACCAGTGTGACAGCCGTGCATAACTGGCTAGACCAATATGACAATACCAGTGACAAATATATTCTAGCTTTAGCTAAACATAAACAAGTTAATTTCCTGGCCCAATGCGCGAAACTTGGCGCTTTCGGGTCGACTCTATACTCATCAGTTAGCCCTCATGACCCCTGGGTTTTTATCGTTTATGTAAAAAACGGGATTGGCCTGGCTAAGAAAGAAACCAAGGGCAGCGGCAATATGGCCAAGGTGACCCTGGCCGTGCCTTTAGATCATGATCATGATGGTATTTATAACAGCGTCGACCAGGATATCGACGGTGACGGGCTAGCCCTCGCACAGGAAATAAGATATGGCACAAGTATAACTGATGAGGATAGCGATGATGACGCTGTCAGTGACAGCGCAGAAGTAGCAGCCGGGACCAACCCGCGCAATCCCGATTCCAAGAACTTGGCTGCTGACCCGCCGGCCAAACTGGTGGCCTATCCCTTAACCCTGGATTGGTCGAATAATGAAAGTGAAAGATATATCTATCTCGACAATGATGGCGGGAAAATTTTAAAATACAAAATATATATCAGCGATGATTGGTTTAGCGTGAACTGCCGTGATCATGCCAATAGTGAAGCTTGGACCGCAGTGACACCAGAAGCTTATGTGTATGATGACCTGGATGATTTTATCCTGCGGGTGACATTAGACAGGACTAAATTAACCGCGACGAAAACCTATACCGGGACGATCACGCTCCTGGCCGTTGACGAGAATGGTACTGGCGCCGGACGGAAAGATATCACTGTTTCTGTGCCGGTACAACCGGAATTATTTATCGCGGCAAGCGAAGTGGTCATCAATAGACCGGAAACTGCCAGGAAGATAAATATCGAGAATAATGGATTCGCGGCTATGAACTGGTCGATCAGCCAATTACGGCCGGTTACCTGGTTAGCGATCACTCCAGCCACTGGTACCACTGTCAATGAGATGGAGCCCGTAGCTTTGACCGTGGATTGGAGCGCGGTCACAGCTTCCACGCATACGGTAATGGTGGTGGACGCGGGTAGCGCCGGGAAGAAATTCATTACAGTCACCCTGGATGATCCGAATGCCGTGAGGTTTCCAAACCAGTTGCCTAAAAGCAAAAAAAGCCTTCCGGCGTTGCTGGAGACAGACAGTGAGCATCTGATCATAGGGCCTTTAGTGCAGGCGGGGGCTTTTAAAATAAAAAGCGCCAGCGGCCAGACGATCTCCTGGACGCTGAGCGAGGATGAAGACTGGATCACTATCATCATGCCGGTTCACGGTGATACTACGGGAGAAGAAGATATTGTCACAGTAATGGTTGATCATGGCTCCTATATCGCTGATCAAACCGGTAAGGTTACTATTGCCTGGACAGACGCTGATAATAACCAGTATAAAAAGAACATTTATATCACCATGAAAAAGCAATAATAAAGACACAAAAGGAGATTGGTAAATGCGTCTTGATCGATCAAAGGTAAGGCTGGCGGTCCTGGGGCTGTGCTTGATAGTTATTGGGCCAGTTAAGGCTGAAACAGTCTACAACGCGGGTGTGCAGTCAAAGATGGTGCTCCAGGCAACCCAGGATGTTGTCGGGCAAAATCTGGTCTATCCCCAGGTAGAGCAGCCAGAGGTTACTGGCCTGAAGGTAACGATACCGATAGGACAAGAAACTGGCTGGCATACTCATTCAGTGCCTGGCTATGCTTACGTGCTTTCCGGGACTATCACGCTGGAGTATGATAAAGCCGTGTCCCGGCAGTTTAAAGCAGGAGAAGCATTCGCTGAAGTAGTAAATGTAGCGCACAATGGACGGAATAATGGGACAGAGGAGGTAGTGCTTATTGTGTTCTTCACCGGAGAGAAGGGTGTGCCTTTCACCCAAAAGCAGGAAATAAAAAAGATCAATTAGAGGAGACCAATTGGATAAAAAAGCGCTGAGAAAGCAATACAAAGAAACCTTGCAACCGATGGGTGTTTTTAAAATACGGAATAAAGTAAATGGCAAGATCCTGGTCATTAATAGTAATAATATACCGGGCAGGATCAATAGGGAAACATTCCAATTAGATATGGGCAGCCATCCAAATACGGATCTGCAGAAGGATTATAGGGAATTTGGCAAGGATAATTTCGTTTTTGAAATAATTGACCAGCTCAAGCCCAAAGAAGATCCAGCTTATAATTATTCCGATGACCTGGAAGTGCTTGAAGCAATGTGGCTCGATAAACTACAGCCATATGGCGATAAAGGCTATAACGAGAGAAAGACAACTAAATAGGGGAACATCTTGGCTCATAAGATCCTGAAAGCTCCCATCAGCAGTAAAACAATAGAATCACTGATCAAGAGAGGATTGGGCAGCGGGATCAAGGTGATTCGCTCCCAGCCTATCCGCGGCGGCCTGTTCAATACTTCCTATCAAATTGAATTAGCTGACCAAAGGATGGTGGTATTAAGGGTCGCTCCCCCTAATGATAAGAAGCTATTGGGAGTGGAGAAACAACTGCTGAAACGGGAAGTATATATTAACCGGTATTTAAGAGGGACTGGAATACCTGTCCCGCAGCTCTTGTTCTCCGACTTTACCAGGAAACTGATCGATCGGGATTATGTCATTTCTGAGTTTAGTGAGGGCCAGACACTCCACTATCAGCAAAAGTATTTGACTGAAAAGGAAATGGATCATATATACCGGGAGCTTGGGGGATATGCCCGGCAGATACATTCATTGGCGAACAAAGGAAAATGGTTCGGCTATCCGCCGCCATTTGGCCGGCATAAAAGGTGGAGCGATTTTATCGCTAAGTATGTGCTTTCCCTGGAAGAGGACCTGAAGGGGCATCCGTATTTGTGCCTTCCTCAGGAATATTCATTATCAACTATGGCGCGAAGAATGGCGCCCCTGTTGGATAAAGTAAAAACGCCAAGACTTATTCACGGAGATCTTTGGCTCAGGAACATACTGGTCAGGAAACAACACAGTCATTATCAGATAGCTGCTATCCTGGATTGGGACAGGAGCCTCTGGGGAGACCCGTATTTTGAGTGGATCCTTTATGGGACTGATCCAAACCAGTCTTTCTGGGAAGCGTACGGGAAAACTATGCCGGCGCTAAAGGAAGCAGCTTATATGAGAGTCCTGCTGTATAAAGCCTGCGGCGCGTTGCAGGCTGCCCTTGAAGATAGCATACACTTTGGACTCAAAAAGAATGCTGGAATAATGTTTGGTTACGCGCTGAGGGATCTAAAGGAATTGTCAAAAAGACTATATATTTAACTGGAGCGTTAATGAAAAAAAGAATACAAATACTGGTTTTAATTATTTATGTGCTCATACTGTCTGCGTCGGCTTATGGCGCGAGCAAAGTTATTGATCACAATTGCGTCAATTTGTCCACGATACCCTCAGCCTGGGTAGATAAGGCGCGTCAGGACCTGCATATCGCCTATGGGCACACTTCTCATGGCAGCCAACTCACTACCGGCATGACCGGCCTGGTTATTTTTAAAGGGTCATCCTATGCCTATAATAGCGGTGGTACGGGCGGAGCTCTGGACTTGAGGGAGAACATTACAGGAGCCAGTGACCTGGGTAATCCGAATTTCACTGCCTGGGAAACCGCTACCAGGGATTACCTCGATGCTCACCCTGAAATAAACGTTATCATCTGGTCCTGGTGCGGCCAGGTAAGTGGTTCTTCGTATTCTAATATCAGTACATATCTCAGCCTGATGAATGGTCTGGAAAGTGATTATCCAAAGGTGAAATTCGTCTATATGACCGGTCATCTGGATGGAGGCGGTCTTACCGGTAATCTCCATATCCGCAACCAGCAGATCAGGGATTATTGTAACGCCAATGACAAGATCCTTTATGATTTTGAAGATATTGAAAGTTATGATCCGGACGGCGCTTATTTCGGGGATAAAAGCCCGGATGACGGGTGCAATTATGACAGTGACAACAATGGCAGCCGTGATAATAATTGGGCTGAAGAATGGCAGGCTGCGCATACTGAAGGAGTTGACTGGTATAATTGTTCTGCCGCCCATTCTCAACCTCTGAATGCCAATCAGAAAGCCTATGCTGCCTGGTGGTTGTGGGCACGCCTCGCTGGTTGGGATGGAGGAACTAGTGCCGCCGATCCCACGGATCCTGATGATCCTGAACCAGAACCGGCCTTACCCGGCCCTGGTTCAAAAGCGCGAACACATCCTAATCCCTGCAAAAACAGCAGCAGGGTTTACTTCCGCAATTTGCAGAGCAGGGCTAACATTGAGATCTATGACCTTTCCGGTAAGCTGATCAATGAGGTAGATAAAAATAACAATTCATCTTCTGTGTACTGGAACCTGGTAAATAAAGAAGGGGAGAAAGTAGCCAGCGGAATTTATGTTTATGTCATTACTTATCCTGATGATAACAGCCGGCAGGAAAAAGGAAAGATAGCCGTGATCAGATAAGTAATTAGATCTTAACCTGCGTAGTTATTACTTTATCCGGAGGAAAGATGACTAATTTTAACAAGGTCTTGGCTTTATTCATCTGTTCATTGTTATTATGCGGGTGTGTTATGCCTATTGTCCAAGTAAAGAAAGACGCTGATTTAAAAAAGTACCGCGAAGTTTACCTGATCAAGCCAAAAAAGGAAAAAGACCCAATAAAATTATTCTCCAAAGTAAAAGCCCAGTTGAAGAAACTTAAATTTAGAGTACATGAAGTTGCTGAAGATGGCCAAATAGCCTCGCAAGGTACAGGCTTTATTATAACGGAGGAGGGATATTTTCTTACCGCCGCGCATGTTATCGGGAAAGATAAGAAAGCCAGTGTCTGGGTGAATAGTATCAGGTATGAAGCTGACTTGATCGACCAGGATGAAAAAAAGGATATAGCTTTATTAAAGATAATTGGATCATTACAAGAAAAAGTAAAACCTTTGCCGATGTATTTTACAGATGATTGTAAAATGGGACAAGAGGTATATTCGATAGGATTTCCCTTGAGCACCTTGCTGGGGAATAACGCGCGTTTAAATAAGGGCTTGATCAGCTCAACGGTCGGATTGAAAGATGATCCGCTCCAATTGCAAATATCAGTAGAAGTCCAACCAGGCAATAGCGGCAGCCCTTTGTTGAATTCGCAAGGTACGGTCATTGGGCTGGTACAAAGTACTATTAATCCGTTTAAAGTGCTATATAACTCTGGTAATCTGCCTCAAAATGTGAATTTTGCTCTTAAGAGCAGCGCAATAAAAGAATTTCTCGGCAAGAATAAAGTAGTGGTGACAGAGGCGAATAAAATCTTGTCTTTTGATGATGTAAAGAACGCGGTGATCCAGGTTCGGCCCGGTATTGTCTCAAATGAAGAGATCAATCTGCCCAAGCTGGTGGCTGTTTTTTGTTACGATTATTATCAGATCAGCAGTTCTAGTATTTTAAAATATTTCATAATAGATTTTTATGACATGGATACATCTGAGATGCTGATCAGAGGCGGCCAGTGGCAGAATCTTCCGCAAAATGAAGTAAAAATTGTTTTAGACAAGACTTTTAAGGGTATTAAGGAAAAAATAGACAGCTCAAAATCAACTGAAACTACGGCTGAACAAAAAGACGAATCAGAAAATGAAGAACCGGAAAAAGATACGGAAGACAACGAAACTAATCCTTAATATTGAGCCTGAGAATGGCTTATTTAGGAGAAAGAACTAACGGGAGATTGTAAATGAGAACAATGAGAATGTCTTGGCTTCTAATGATCTTAGGGCTGTTATTTTTAACTGGTTGCTCGGTTGAACAAGAAAAAGTTGATCCAAATTCATACCACAAGTTCGAGGGGCTGCCGCTAACTGTCCTGAATATTCCGGTGGCGCGTTTTAAATCCAACTGCTACATTGCCTATGACCCGAAAACTCTTGACGCTGTAGTGATAGATCCCGGCGGTGAAGCGGAAAAGATTATTTCCCTGGCCAAGGAAAACAAATTAAAGGTGAAGAAGATCATCCTTACTCATGGGCATGGCGATCATACCAAGGCCGCGTCTGAAGTAAAAAAAGCTACGAAGGCAGAAGTCCTGATCCATAGTAATGACGCATCGATCCTGTATGAGATAACCGCCGACCGTTTTTTAACCGACGGGGAGAAGATCCCGGTAGGAGGACAGACGTTGACTGTTGTCTGTACTCCGGGACATACCCCGGGAGGCATTACCTTAGTTAGTGAGGGGTTAGCTTTTACCGGAGATACTTTATTCAACTGTGGTATGGGCAGAACAGATCTTCCGGGAGGTAGCAAGGAAGCTCTTGATAGCAGCATTAAATACCTGCTCTTCAACCTGCCGCCGTCAACCAGGATCTTTCCGGGGCATAAGACCGACTCAACTATCGGCGCTGAAAAAAGCAGGTACTTTAGTGAATAAAATATTATGTCTCTACTACGAAACGAAGGGGTGTATAGTGACTGGGTTTAAAGGAAAATTAGCTAAGGCTAGGAGGCAACAAAAGAATGGCTTACTGCTGATCGTTATCTTCCTGGCTGCTTTCTTGGCCGGATGTGCTGACTCAAATAATCTCTCTATTATAACTTATAATTCTGAATTCAAAAGCCAGGGTATTGTGGCTGACTTTGAGAAGAAGTACAATGTAAAAGTTGACCTGCAGATCATTCCCACTGAACAATACCAGGCCAAGATCCTGCCTCTTTTAAAAACAGGCAAGGGAGTTCCTGATGTTTTTGTCGGTGAGGCAGCCTGGGTAAAACAATTCCTGGATGGCGGTTACTGGGAGGATTTGAACAAAGCTCCCTATAACGCCAAAACCAAGGATTCATATCCCTATGTGGTTCAAATGGGCACAGACAAGGGTGGTGTTTTGAGAGCTCTTTCCTGGCAAGCGACTCCCGGAGGCTGGTTCTATCGCCGGAGTGTGGCCAGGAAATATTTTGGTACAGATGACCCGGCAAAGATCGGGCAATACTTTTCCAGTTGGGACGCGGTCATGCGTACCGCGGCGGCTCTGAAAGCTAAGAGTAAAGGAAAGGTTAAAATGTTTGCTGGCACAGGAGAAACAATTTATCGCCCGTTCTATTCTGCCAGGAAGATTCCATGGATCAATGATAAAAATGAGTTTTCCATTGATCCCCAGATGATCGAGTATTTCAAGATAATAAAGGCGATCCGTGATAATGACTATGACGCCAAGATCAGCGACTGGTCCGGTCCGTTCTTCTCTGCTATGAATTCCAAACCCGATGAAGCAACCGTATTTGTCTATGGCTGGCCGACCTGGGGACTTTTCTTTGTCCTTTCCGAACAGTCTGATTCCAAAGGTGACTGGGCAGTAACTGCTCCTCCGAGCCCGTTCTTCTGGGGTGGTACCTGGATGGGTATTTACAAAAACAGCAAAAAGAAAGAACTGGCCTGGAAATTCATTCAAATGCTGACCCAGGACAAAGCCTATATGGAAGCTTATGCCAAGAAGACTGGTGACTTTATGTCCGATAAAACCGTGGTAGATAAGATAAAAAGCGCTATGTCTTCTCCTGTTATTAATGGCCAGAACCACTATCAGTATTTTGCCGACCAGGTGAAGTATATTGATTCCAGCGCTATTTCCGGCGATGATTACCAGATCAATCAGATGGTCGGGCAGCTGGTCAATGAATACCTGAACGGGAAATATGATCTGGCTGGATTGATCACCACGCTTGGCCAACGCGTAAAACAGGCTTATCCGCAAGTAACTATCAAATAATTACCAGAATGACTGATCATGAAAATGCAAACTAAGTCTATAAAGTATGACTGGTATGGATACTTGTTTATCCTGCCATTTTTTGCCGTGTTTATTCTTTTTTCTATTTATCCGGTCATCAATACTTTTATTACCAGCCTGACTAACGAAAATTTGAATTCCCAGGCATATAATTTCGTAGGGATCAGGAATTATATCGAAGAATTGACCAGTAAAAGATCTCTTTTCTGGCAGAGTTTTTTGAATACCTGGATCATCTGGCTGCCCAATATCATCGCTCAGTTGTCCCTGGCGCTTTTTCTGGCTTTTGTTTTAACCAATCGCCGCTTGAAAATATATGGTATGGGATTATTCCGGGCTGTCTATTTTTTCCCCAATCTTGTAACCGTGACTTCCATCGCTGTGCTGGCCTATGCCATTCTTGATTGGCAGCATGGGATGCTCAACCAATTTCTTTTCGGCACCGGTCCCGGCGCCAGTGATCGCTATATCTGGTGGTTGAATGATCCTTCCCGGTCCCGGATGATCATTTCTGTAATTCAGACCTGGATGTGGTTTGGTTATACCATGATCCTGCTGATGGCCGGCATCCAGGGAATCCCCAAACATATTATTGAAGCCGCGATCGTAGATGGCGCCTCTGAGACGAAATTATTCCGTTTTATTATCCTGCCGCTGCTTAAACCGATGCTGGCATATGTGATCATTACCTCATTGATCGGAGGCATGAATATGTTCGATATGCCCTGGGTGATCACGGAAGGGACGGGAGGAGCTGACCAATCCTTGATGACTATGGCGGTTTATATGTATAGCCGGGCTTTCAGGTGGGGGCAATTGGGAAGTGGCTCCGCGGTGTCATTTATCATGTTTTTCTTTACGGCAATATTTTCCATTATTTACTTAAAAGTATTCAACAGGAATACACCAGATGCGTAAAACTGCTGTTTATTTGCTTCTAATAGTTTTGCTGTTCTTCTGCGTCATCCCATTTTATCTTATGCTGATCAATATGACCCGGACCAATGACGAAATAAATCGCGGCATTTCCCTTCTCCCCGGGACAGCTTTAATTAATAACTTTCAAAACCTGGTCCTGGGCCGGAAAGATAATGTCTCCGGTCTGCGCTGGGGCGCGCTCAATATAGGCAGAGGATTTATTAACAGCCTGCTAGTGGCAGCCAGCGCCACTATTTTATCCGCTTATTTTTCCGCCCTGACCGCGTACGGCTTTGCCGTATACCGATTTTACGGCAAGAAAATACTATTTGGCGTGATCCTTACGGTCATAATGATCCCCAATACTGTTTCCCTGATCGGTATTTATAAACTCATCACTGGGCTGGGAATGCAGGATACCTATTGGCCCTTGATCCTTCCAGCGATCGCCAGCCCTTTTTCTGTTTATTTCCTGAGGCAATATATTATTAGTGTTATGCCGTATCCGCTCATCGAAGCGGCCAGGATTGACGGGGCAGGGGAGCTAAAGATCTTCCATCAAATAATGCTGCCGCTCTTAGTCCCAGGGATAGCCACAGTTTCTATCTTTTTCTTTCTGGCCAGCTGGAACAGCTATTTACTGCCTTTAACCGTGCTTAATAGCCAGGAATTATATACTTTACCCCTCTTGATCCAGCAATTAAATACTACCACATTCAACAGGGATCTCGGGACGCTTTATGCCGGTGTGGCAGTCAGCGTTATTCCCATTATCATAGCTTTCGTATTTTTATCAAGGTATATTATCCAGGGACTGGCCGAAGGCAGTATTAAAGAGTAAGCCAAATATCAAACTATGCTCCTGATTAGCAAGATAACATCTTTTCGTGTGAAGGAAGAAAAAAGGTTAGACAGAAAGTGGAGAGAGTAGAGAGGAAATGAGCAGGGTCTTTAAAATCATATCAGTAGGTATAGTAATACTTATATTATGCATAATCGCGTACTATGCCATAATCATATTGAAGGCGCGTATAAACACCCCGGGAATCATTCAAAAAGCATTGGGTGCTGAGGCTATCAAACTGAAAGCAAAAGATCTGAGTAGATGGC
>JAQTQE010000064.1 GCA_028712365.1 bacterium | reverse complement strand
CTGTGCCGCCGCCGATCCCCCTGGTAATACTGGATAATTCGAAGATCGCCAGGAACAATCCCGCGTGCGCCAAAGCAAAAGCCGCTACCCGGATAAAAGACACGGTATTAGCCAGGTAGCCCATAAAGAACTCCACCATGTCGATCAGGTTTTCCACGACGAACAGGAAGAAATTCTCTTTTTCCCGGCTGAGGAAATAGCTCACAAATGGTTTGAGGAACAGGGCTGCCACGCCAATGATCATCAGGGTCATATAGACCGGCGAGATCGGGGTCTTCTGGATAAAGGCCTTGGTCACTATGGCCAACACCAGCCAGTAAACTGCCCCGGCGATCAACCCGGTCTTGTCAAAAAGAGCTTTCTGGTAATTCTTGTCGCGAATGGAATTGACCACATTGATCAGTATTCCCGTGCTGATGATCGTCACACCGAAGATCACGCTTATTTTGAACATCTGCATGATATTATTGATCGGGTGCGGCCAGACAGACGCGAACTCATAGCCGAAAACACTGCCGTACAGCCAGCCGAAGATTGTTGAGCTGGCGCCGCAGTACAGGATCAGGGCTCCGGCTTGTTTCACTTTTTCATTGGCGCTTTTAAAAAAGAACAAGCTGGCCAGGACCAGTATCAGGCCGTGCCCGATATCGCCAAACATCGCCCCGAACATCAGCAAAAAACTAATGGCCACGAAAATAGTCGGGTCTATCGTGCCGTAGCGTGGCAGTCCATAGGCTTCCAACAGCAAGCCAAATGGTTTGACCATGGCTGTATGTTTCAATTTCACCGGTATGTCTTCCATGGCCATCCCGGTATCTTCGGCTCTTTTTTCTTCCACGTAGGCTTGCCCGGCCAATTTTCTTATCTCCCTGATAGTCTCATCTTTCATCTCTGCCGGCACCCAGCCGGACAGGACCGCGGTTTTTTCCGTGGTATAGGAAAAACGTTTGGCCTTTAACAGGGATTTTTTCAAAGCGATAAAATATTTGATCTTTTCCAGGTCGCCGCGAAAGCGTTCACCCAGGGATTTGATCTGGGCCTTGGCTGCGGTTAATTTAGTTTTGTAGTCGACGATCTCTTCCCTGATCTTTTTTTCTACTTCCTTCGGTATCTGCGGTTCTTCTTCCGTATATTCCACTTTTTGCCAGTAAAATTCTTTCAAAACTTTTTCCAGCGCTGCCCGGTCCCGGCGCAAGCCGATGATCACGGTTAGCAGGCGTCCGTCCGGGTCCTTGCGGAACGGATAGATCACATGCGGGATATTTTCCAGGTTTTGCGCCAGCAGGGAAATATTCTTTTCCTCGATCTTGCCGGTCGCCACTTCCAGGAAAGAATACCCGGCGCTCCGTTTTACCGGGAATGGCATGAAATCCTTGACCTGGGACAACATCGTTTCCTTGGTCTTGAGCTCCGAAGCCAGTACATCGCGTTTTTCCGCCAGCGGCGAAACCTCAGTTTCGATCGTCCCCACGATCTGCTGGACCTTGGCCTGGTTGAATTCCTCCAGGTTCACTCCCGGATTATAATTATAAGATAATTCCAGCCGCCGGCACAGGTCCCGCAGGGACAGGTCGAGAGCTTCCCATTCCGCGAATTCTTTCTCCACCTGGTACGGGGTCAGGGTCTCGATATTGGTTTCGATCTGGCGCAGATCCACCGGATGGAAGATCCCCTTTTTCAGGAGTTTAGAAACAACCTCTTCCGCTTTTTCCTTCAGTACCAGGATGTTGACCAGCTCCATTGCTTCGGTACTTAGCATACCCACCTACTTCCACCTGTCTTTACAACCTACAACTTATACTTAATTAACAACTTGAGCCAATTCTTCTTTTTTCCAGCCATATTTCTTGGCATAGATGAGAGAAACCAGGTTACCGGTCTCTTTGCGCTTGAGCACCAGGTACCCCAAAATAATTCCGATGGTGAAAGGAAAGCCGCCGAGAGCCCGGCGCACTTCCCGGGAAAGTACTTCATATAATATATTTTCCAGCAAAGCCATATTGCCCATGACCAGGTCTTTCAGCCTGGCATAAGGCCCCACTGCCAGGGTTTCAAATATCTGGTCCAGGTCCTCGCTCAGGTAGATATTGCGGATATTCTCTTTTTGTATCCTGGCTCCGCCCGGCAGCAGCCAGGGCAGCATTTCACCCATGCCCAGGGCATAATATTTTTTGGAACGCACCAGCCAGTTGATATTTTCGATATCCACTTCCACGCCCAGGATCGCCTTGGCCACGGTCTTGTCAACGGTTGACAATTTTTCCATGGCCGCGCTTATTCTTTCATAATAATCAAGGTCCAAGGCCACTTCCAGATAGAACAAGGAATGGCTTTCTTTGAACTTCTCCCGTGCCTTCAACAACGGCGTCCGGTATGGGGTCTGGTCCAACAGCAGGATTATCTCTTCGATATTCTTAGCGATCAAGACCTGCCGCCAGTCCAGCGGAAAGCAAATATTCTCTCCCAGCAGGTAATCCTCGGCTGGTACCGGCGCATTCTTGTGCCAGAGGCGCAAGACCACTTTTAACTGCTCTATTTCATATCTCTGCATCAGCAGGAAGAGCAGGTTTTTTTCATCCGTAGAGGTCATGGTGCTGAAAAGTTTGCGGTGGATGGCTATATCATGCCGTATGAATTCCTGTTCGAGGGCTTCCAGCTCCAGGTCCCCGGCTGCGAATTTTTCGGTCAGCTGCCGGTATGGGGTCTGGGCCAAGTCAGCCAGGAGCGCTGATACGTCTTCTGCTTCCCGCAGGTGATCGAACTGCTCCGGCGTCAGCAAGTTAGAGAGCATAGCTCTCACTTTGGCATTAATGAACGAATACTTACCTAATTGTCCCATCGTTAATCGCTATTCTTCTACCTTTATTATCTCCGCGAAAACAGTTTCTGCCTGGCGGGAAATATTCTTTTGTTTATTTTTCAGCCATTCAGCGCTGGCCGCGCGCTCCTGTTGGAGTAGTTGGTCCTTCTGCTTCAGCAGGGTGTCCTGGGTTTCTGCGAGCTTACGGCTGTATTCCTCTTTCATATCTTTCAGCGCTCCGGCAGCCTTGGCTCCGGCTTCGGCTTTGGCCTCAGCTATCAGGCGGTCTGCCTCTGCCTGGGCATCCTGTACTGCCTGACGGGCTTTATTCTCTTCGTCCACTATCCGGTCAATAATTTCCTTCACTAAGTGCTCCCTCAAATATGCTTATACATCGTTCCTAAAATAATCCGCACCGCGCCCGCCAGCGCTCTTTGGCGGGAAATCTATCATTTAATCCGCGTTATCCCGCTAGACGGCGACATTAACACGGATAAGTTTGAACTTATATATCCCGTTAGTTACTCTGGACACCACTGATCACTAATATAATCATATTTTGTAGCAAAAACCAGTTATAAATGCAAGATAATACCGAAAAAATCTTATAACCCCCTTTTAGGGGTGCGGGCGTTCTCCCTTTGGAAGAGAGAACGCCCTGATGTTTATTTCCCTTTATTTTACGCGCTTTCTTAACCTATGGCTTCAGATCCTTTTTCCCCGGTCCGGATCCGATAGCATTCCTCCAGGTCCAGGACAAAGATCTTGCCGTCACCGGTCTGGCCGGTCTTGGCTGCCTTGGAAATAGCCTTGATAGTTGACTCCACGAACTTGTCATTGACCGCTATCTCCAGCTTTACTTTCTTAATGAGATTTCCCGCTTCTTTTACCCCGCGGTAAACCTCAGTCACGCCTTTCTGCCTGCCGCAGCCCAGCACATTGGAGACGGTTTTCAAATGGATCTCTGCTTTTTCCAGCTCATCCATCACCTCATCCAGCTTGTGCGGCTGTATTATCGCAATTATCAGTTTCATACTTTAGCCTCCCGAATGGCCTTGCCATTCGCCTCCCTGTATATTTGTTCTTACTCGCAACT
>JAQTQE010000040.1 GCA_028712365.1 bacterium | reverse complement strand
TGCTCCAACATACACCTTTGATCACATAATTAGTCTCTGTTTTTAGCGTATTGTCTTCCCGGCGGTGCTGAACCCTCATCTGCCTACCGTTGATACTTACAACGCTCGGATTAGCCGGCACGGCCGCCAGCAGTTCAGAAACCATCAAGCCTAAAAAGACCATACAGCATACTACGATACTAAGAATCTTCCAGGTGCGCTTTATTGCCATCTTGTTCCCCTTTCTTTTAGTTTTAATTGCAATCTGTCGATCCTCTTTTACAGACAAAAAAATTACAGGACTAATTAGCCTGTAATTAATTAAATAAATCTAGATCTATATGTTTTTTACTTTTTGTTTCATTTTCCCTCAGGAAAAAGAAGCAGAAAATACCAAACAATCATCTGCTGTTTTATATTTCTTGTACAAACTATTGTATTAATACTCTTTCTTTAAAAATATGTCAAGAAAAAAATATCAAAAAAAACTCTAACCCCTTGCCTATTTAAATTAAATCTAAACAACCCGGAAACAATTTATCAATCGGCTGCATTCATCTGCGCTTCAGGCGTAGAATGCTCAGGAAAAAACTGGCAAACGTTATTTCCACACCCAAAGTCAATATGGTAATACCCGGGATCATTATGCGCAGGCTGGCAGATGCAGACAGGTTCCCAAAATGGTGTATCCGCCAGTACCATAAAGCGTATAACAGGACGCTAAATCCTATAATACTACATACTATGCCAATTGCCAATCCTGTTTCTAAACTCAGGCTGCCCAGACTTTGTTTTGTTTTATGATCCCCAGGCATCAGGCCTTCAGCTATGGCAAACATTTTCGTGAACAGAGCGAACGAAAGTAATTGGAAACCAATGATCATGCTTAGCGCGCTAGCCAGTAAGGTATTAGTGTCAAAGGTAACGGGCCCTATCTTGACCGGAGAAATAATCAAGACCGTACCGGTAATTCCACCCGCTAACATGAGCGCCAGTCCGGGAATGAAAAACAGCCAGCGCGGGCTATAAAGCAACATAAAACGAAAGTGCCGCCACCCATCACTCCAGCTTCTTAAATGTGACTTTCCCAGGCGTCCGTCTTTATACAGAACAATGGGCACCTCAGCGATCTTCATTCTTTTTAACGACGCTTTAACGACCATTTCAGAGGCAAACTCCATTCCTGTCGTTTGGAGATCCATATTCTGGTATGCTTGTTTAGTAAAAGCGCGCAAGCCGCAATGAAAATCAGAAACCGGCGATTTAAAAAATAACCGGCCGATAAAGGTCAAGACCGGATTGCCGATCCAACGATGCTTCCAGGGCATAGCTCCCGGCATAATTCTCCCTCCGCCTCTGGGCAGACGGCAACCCATTACCAAGTCACGGCCGGCACGTAATTCCCGCACAAAAGGCATCAACTGCGAGAAATCATAGCTGCCGTCAGCGTCACCCATGAGCACATATTTTCCCCGGGCAGCAGTGATCCCTCCCATTAAAGCTGAGCCATAACCCCGGGAGGCTACTCCCACTAATACTACGCCCAGTTTTAAGGCAATCTCTCTTGAACCATCGGTACTACCGTTATCCGCCACAATGATTTCGCCCTGGAGAGCGTTATCGCCCAGAGCCTGCCTGGCTTTGGTCACGCAGCCAGCCAGTGTTCTTGCTTCGTTGAGACAAGGGATGACTATCGAAATCTCTATTTCGTTACTTTCCATCATTAAACACCTCAAAGGATTTCATACAATACGACACCCTGATCATTGAATAATACCCGGACATAGCGCAACCAAAAGTCCCGGAGTAGTTTCATATCTCTTGGCTGGGAATCAAAAATCTCATACTGTTTCTGCAGCCGCGTAAGTTCTGTTTCATTAACCAAAAGATGGGTCAATTTATCCCGCCGTAAATATTGCGCCAACTCCGCGGCGTTTTTTGCCGCTTGGAAGTATTTCTGGAAAGTGGGTACATCAAACGCGGTATTGGCAATATAGTCACGCTCACAATAATAGCCCCGGCTATCACCCACAAATAGTATCCTGCTATCGAGAGGAATGTTTTTATTGATATACTCTATGGCCGGATATAACGGAGCCTGATAAAAAAGATGACTGCGCCCCAGGTATGATCCCTTTGTTTCGATCCCGGCGACAACCGGAGCCGGGTCTATTCCTTCAAAGGCCATACAGATCACAGCCAGATTGCCTACCAGGATCATCCCGAACATTATTTTCAATAAACCCCGGTTAAAAGAACTGATCTTTTCGTCATATAGCAGATAACCGGCGATCACGCAAAACACGGCCATGGCCGGTAAAAAATATCTCCACACGCTGGTTTGGCTCCGCCACATAATATAGTACACTAAAAAATAAAAGAATAGCAATTTCAATTTGCGGTCCATTTTGGCCCTGATCAATAACATAATGAACAAAGGCACGAAAAAAGTGAACAGCGGACCGGCTAAATTATCAAGAGTGCTCTTACCTAAAGTATTTAACCAGGGAGTGATCAATAGTTCTTGCACGCTGAATGATTGGGGATGGGCACAGTCCTTTAAAAATACATCCTTCCTAAAATCATACCCGGGAGCGTTTTTTCCCGCAGGAGCGGCAAAAGGAGCAGCGGGGGACCCGGTTAAATTGAAATTCCTCACCAACCAGGGGGAGATCATGACCAGGACAATAACCGTAAACTTGCCTATTTCATAAAATGCCTTTTTCCAGCGCCGTTCAAGATAACCATAATGATAAAAGATCAAACATAAAGAAATAACCGTTATGATCACGCTCATATATTTCATACCCAGGGCAAAACCGGAAAAGATGGCAGCCAGGTATAGATATTGGCCCGAATGATCCTTGTCTCCCAGCCAGTTATCCAGACATACTATGTTTAATAGCGCGTAAAACGTTATTCCTAATTCATTGAGCGCTGACCAGCTCTGTATAGCCACTTGCGGTACAAGATAAAAACCAGCCGTAGCCGTGATAGAAGCGTTTCGAGAGAAGTGTTTCCTGGAAAAAACATAGATAGCCAGCAGAGACCCTAAACCTAAGAATAAATGCAGCAGTTTCGCCACATTGCCATTGCTCACCAGGAGAGTTAATAAGTAGAGCATATTCATATTTTGGGGGAAGTATGAGTTGAAATTAAACGGCACATCTATTATGCGGCCATGCATCTTATAAAAACCGGGAAGCGCTATTTGGTAAACCAAGGCGTCATAATGAATTTCCGGGGCTAAAGCGCAAACAACGTTAATCAATAATACTATTACCATTAACATTAAGCAACCCAGGGTCAGGAAAGAGCGCGGCCAGGCCGCGGTATTGGCGCGCAGGGAATAGTTTTTTCTGTTTTTCACTAATACCACAGGCTAAACGCAAATACAGCCCAAAAAAGGGACTTGAATAGCACCACATTTAACGCGCCAAGCATGCCCAGGGAAAAAGTAAAATAACTCCAAACACTTAATCCTAATCCCACGCCCAATATAAACTCTTCCAGGAAAGAAGCGCTTCTCACGCGCCAGGAAGACAGGATGATAGTGCCAATAACAAAACTACTGCTCACCAGGCAAAAAAGATTAATGAAATCCCCAAGATAACCGGCAATAATCTTTAATTGAGTAAGCGCGCTTAGTGCCAGGGCAAGATTTTTCATCGTCAGAAAAAAGTAATCAATATCACCCAGGTCATATACTTTATTCAAAATGAATGCACCCCAAGCTACAATAAAAACAGAAAAAATAATTTGTTTTAAACGCGCGGTATTCATCTTTACCCCTAAGCTTCGCCTGCGCAGCGCAGATAGACCTATGTTCTTCTATCAAATGTACCGGATAGTGTCAATAGTAAAAGAAAAAACGGTTACTGATTAAAGTAACCGTTTTAAAATGGTTGCGGGGGGAGGATTTGAACCTCCGACCTCCGGGTTATGAGCCCGACGAGCTACCAGGCTGCTCCACCCCGCGATAATTGCTACACTTCGTTCCGCTGTATATTGTTCATAGTTGATAGTTCATAGAAAGTACTAATGCTTTTTCTATCAACAATCAACTGTCAACTATCAACTAATCTTGGGCGAGGAGGGAGTTGAACCCTCAAGACCATAAGGCCAGCAGATTTTAAGTCTGCCGCGTATGCCATTCCGCCACTCGCCCCAGTCCATTAATCATTTTACGGCTGGGAGTCATAATATTACCCCAAAAAGCCGTTTATGTCAATCTATATTTTGTAATCTACTTTTTACTTCCGGGTTATTTCTTGGTCTTTTTGACCCGGTACTCGATCTCCCCGGGCTTGGTCATCCCTAATTCTTCCCTGGCTATTTTTTCGATTGCCTGGTCATTATGTTCCAATAGATAAATATCTTTTTGTAATTCCTTATTCTCGGCTTCCAGTTTTTGCAACTGCTGCCGCAAAGAAGCCCGTTCCCGGTAAGCCTTTACCAGCCGCCAGAAATTCTTATTGCCAAACAGAATAAGTATGGCCAAGCTTATGACCAGCCAGAAAAATAGCTTTTGTTTTTGTATTTTTGTCATTTACCCCGCTCCTCGTAAAACACTGCCCTTTACTCCGTTCCCCGTTATATATCCGGGTAGCTGGGTAACACTGTTCCCCAAAACCTCGTTTCTTGTACGAGGGACGGGGTTTATTTCAAGTTAGTAAATACTTCCTTGCCTTTGTATTGGGCGCGGCTACCTAATTCTTCTTCTATCCGCAGCAACTGGTTATACTTAGCTATACGTTCACTGCGGGAGGTTGACCCGGTTTTGATCTGGCCGGTGTTCATGCCTACGACCAGGTCGGCAATGGTGGAATCTTCTGTCTCACCGCTGCGATGAGAAACAACCGCAGTAAAATTAGCTTTTTTGGCCATATTAATAGTTGCGATCGTTTCAGTCAAGGTGCCTATCTGGTTTACCTTGATCAAAACCGAATTAGCTGATTTCTCCTGTATACCGCGGGTCAGGAATTTGGTGTTAGTCACAAAAAGGTCATCACCAACTATTTGTACTCTTTTCCCGATACGCTCAGTGAGCATCTTGAAACCAGCCCAGTCATTCTCATCCAAACCGTCTTCAATGGAGATGATCGGGTATTTATTTACCAGGTTCTCGTAGAAATCAACCATTTGTTTGGAATCTTTGATCTTATCGGATTTTTCACCTTCCAGTACGTATTTGCCATCCTTAAAGAAAGAACTAGCTGCCGGATCCAGCGCAATAAAAATATCCTGACCCGCTTTATAGCCAGCCTTGGCAGTAGCCTCCATAATTACTTGTAAAGCTTCTTCATTAGAAGAGAGATTAGGAGCAAACCCGCCTTCGTCACCAACCGCAGTGCTTAAGCCTTTGCTATGTAATACTGCTTTGAGATTATGAAATACCTCGGCGCTCATGCGCAGGGCTTCTTTAAAAGACTTTGCGCCAAGAGGCATGATCATGAATTCTTGCAAGTCCACGTTATTATCAGCATGCTTGCCGCCATTCAGTATATTTAACATGGGGCAGGGCAATAAAGTCGCCTGATCCCCGCCAAAATATTTGTATAAGGGGACTCCTTTATCAATAGCTGCCGCTTTGGCTATAGCCATGGAAACACCGAGGATAGCATTAGCGCCTAATTTAGCTTTGTTGGGAGTACCGTCCAGGTTGATCATCAAGGTATCGATCTTTTCCTGTTGGGCTGGATCCATCCCTTTGATCTTAGGGGTAATAATACTATTAACATTGCCAACCGCTTTCAAGACCCCTTTGCCTAAATATCTCGCTTTATCACCATCGCGCAACTCTACTGCTTCATTTTCACCAGTGGAGGCGCCGCTGGGTACTGCCGCTCTTCCCAGTATCCCGTTTTCCAGGATCACATCTACCTCTACGGTAGGATTACCGCGTGAATCCAGTATCTCGCGTGCTTTTACTTCATTGATCTTGCTCATGACTGACTCCTTTCAGTTTTAATATCGAATTACTCGAATGGCAGCGAATTACTCGAATATAACATTCGCGGTGTTCGCATCTTCTCATTCGGCTTTTATTAGCTAACTAGCTTTTTGCCAGCGTTTATTAATTTTTGTAGTTTGGCCTGGCTATTTGCTTCCGCGTAATACCGTACTACCGGTTCGGTCCCGGACAAGCGCAGGCCGACCCAGCTACCGTCTTCCAGTATAAATTTAAATCCGTCTAAAGTGACGATTTTTTGTACTTTGATCCCGGCTATATGTCCCGGAGGATCGTTTTTCAGGGTTTGTTTCAATTCCGCCATACGGTCTGTGGTCACATGGAAATTAACTCTTTCAAAAAGGAACATACCTACTTCTTTATATAGATCAGCCAATATCCGGCTCAAAGGTTTTTTACGGCAGGCGATCATTTCCGCCACAAGTAAGCAGGCCAGGACCCCGTCCTTTTCCGGTACGTGCCCATGGATAGTCAGGCCGCCGCTTTCTTCCCCGCCGATGATCAATCCTTCTTTGACCAGGATATCGCCAATATATTTAAAGCCCACCGGGGTTTCGCGCACTGTCACCCCATGTTTCCGCGCTACTGCATCAATAAAATTAGTGGTCATTACCGAGCGCGCCACGACCCCCTGCCATTTCCTGGTTTTCTGTAAATGATCCAGCAGTAAAGCGATCACATGGCCTGGTTGAATATAATTGCCTTTTTCATCTATAATGCCAAAACGGTCAGCGTCCCCGTCAGTTCCTAATCCCAGGTGACACTTTTCTTTTTTAACTATACTTACCAGTTCCGGTATATTCTCATACGAAGGTTCCGGCGGCCTCCCGCCGAAAAGAACATCGCGCCAATTGTGCAGAAGATGTATTTTGACTCCAGCTTCTTTTAACAGCTCATCCAGGTATTCCCGGCCTGTCCCATAGAGGACATCAACCGCTATTTTCAAGCGGGCTTTCCTGATTGCTGGCAGATCAACAATACTTCTTAATCTTTTTAAATACTGCGGCCGCGGATCGATCATAAGTATAAGGCGTTCTTTAAGCGCCGCGGTAAACTTCATTTTTTTAACCAGGTGCGGCTGCTGCAGGTACTTCTGACAGCTTTTTTCAATAATACTGGTAGTTTCAGGTAAAGCCGGCCCGCCCCAGGCAGGGGAGAATTTGATGCCATTGTACTGGGCCGGATTATGGCTGGCGGTAAAATTTATGCCTCCTGCGGCTTGGCGGCGCAGGATCTCAAAAGCTATGGTCGGGGTCGGCACATCGCGTTTGGACAATAAAGCCTGCAATCCATTCCCCGCTATAACCGCGGCAGTCACTTCCGCGAACTTTTCACTAAAAAACCTCGTATCATAACCCACAACCACTTGTCTCCGGTGGCTTGTGTCTGGAGTCTGTTTTATATAATCGCAAATGGCCTGGGTGACGATCTCTACATTTTCAAAGGTGAACTCATCACTGATAATGCCACGCCAACCGCTTGTCCCAAATTTTATTTCCATTCTTTACACCTCTATATCTTTACCCTTAACATTTAGCTTCCAGCATCTAGCATCCAGCTGTCTTTATCCTTGGCTTTCCTGTACTCTTTTTTTATACTTATTAATGATTTCCAGTAATTTATTGCTGGATTCAGATTCGACATGAATATTGAAAAACGGTTTATCCGGATCAGGAATAAGCAATACCCAGTAATCTTGATTATATATCTTGATCCCATCGATCAACTCAAAAACTTCCCCATCGTCTTTAGCGCGCTGCACTAAATTACGCATGACCGTCCCTTTGGCTGCCCAAGTACAAGGAACACGTTCTTTACGGAGATGAACTCTGGGTAATTCTTCATTTAACTGGTTCAGGCGAACATTCTGCTTAGCGATCAATTCCAGTATTTTGGCCATGGAAAACATAGCGTCAAAAGCTCCCATGAAATTCGGGAAAATAAAACCACCCAGGTTATCGCCCAACAAATCTTGTTCTTTTTTAAGGGCCTGTTCCATAATAGAACGTGGTGTGGTTTTAGTCCGTACGATCGTAGCCTGGTATTTTTTAGCCATTTCTTCAAGAACCCTGCTGGCAGTGACGGGGATGCCGATGCTAGTCCCTTTCTTCTCCCGCATGATCAGAGTAGCTACTAAGGCCAAGGCTTTATCATCTGTCAGCACTTGTCCTTTTTCATCTACCAGGAAAAGTTTTTCGCCGCCGGTGTCCAGCATAAAACCTATATCTGCTTTTAAGGCTACGGTGATGTCAGCCAATTTTTTCCAAGCTTGGTGAAATTCACTTTCAGTCTTAGTAAACTTAGCCGGATTAATATTGGCATTCAAGGAAATAACTTCACAGCCAAGTTCTCCCAGGATCGATGGAAAGAGGGTAGCCCCATCGCCAAAAGCATAATCTATCACCACCCGTAAACGGGACTGGCTGATGGCTTTATGGTCAATGGCATTTAAAAAACCTTCTTTATAATCTTCGATAATACGGCCAGGGAAAGTTAACTCGCCGGTATCTTCTACTTTCGCGCGACGAAAATCTTCCCGGAAAAATAACTGTTCAATTGATTTTTCTTTAGTAAACGACAGGTCCACTCCACCGACATCAAAGAACTTAATATCAATGACTTGCGGGTCATAAGGAGATTTACGAACATGAATGGCGCCTTTTTCTCCTTCTTTTCCCAGGTTATACCGTAATAACGGGGTAGGTATGTTTCTCAGGTCTTTTACATTCACACCGCTGGAAAGCAGGCCGCAAATAAAAGCCCGGTTGATCATGCGGCTGGATTTATGGGAATCCCGGCTGGTCATAACCGTAGAGCCTTTACCCAGGAAGGCGCCGTAGGCAGCCCCGACCTTGGCGACAAATTCAGGAGTCATTTCAATATTTGCCAAGCCAGAGATCCCGTATGCTCCGAACAGGGTTTTAGACCATTTCTCACCCCAGACCAGGCTGGTAGAAAGCGTTGCCCCGTCCTCTACTATCTTATGGGGCCACAATTTAACATTGTCTTTGATGCGCGCGTCTTCCCCGATCACGCATTCATCGGCGATCACTGCCCCATCCTGGATAAAAGCCTTAGCCCGGATATCCACACCCTGGCAAATTATATTATCCTTCAGCTCTGCCTGCCGGCCGATACGGGTGTTTTCCCAAATGATAGAATTATGGATCTTAGCTCCCTCTTCTACCTGGGTATTATCACCGATAACTGAGTTTGAGATCTTGGTATTCGCTCTAATGACGCAGTTTTTACCGATCACTACGCCACCATTCAATTCAGCCTGCTTATCTATTTCACTATCTTCCCCGATCCAGATATCGCGGCCAATAGTATTCAGCTTATTACCAGGAATCCCTACTTTCACTTTACCGGTCAAGATATCATAATGAGCAAACCTGTATTCCGCCAGATCTCCGATATCCTTCCAATAGCCATCGGCAATATAACCGTAGAGCGGCTGTTTACTTTCCAGCAATTGCGGAAACAGGTTACGACTGAAATCAAATTCTTTTTTAGCCGGGATAAATTCGAATATTTTCGGCTCCAGTATATAGATACCCGTATTAACCGTATCGCTGAATACTTCGCCCCAGACCGGTTTTTCCAGGAATCGCTCGATCCGGCCATCCTTATCCGTGATCACCACTCCATAAGCCAGCGGATTGGCAACCCGAGTCAGTACCATGGTAGCCAGGGCCTTTTTTTCACGGTGGAATTGTAAGGCACTGCTCAGGTCAAAATCAGTCAATACATCGCCGCTGATAACAATAAAAGTCTCAGCCACATTCTTTTCAGCGTTCTTAATACTGCCGGCAGTGCCAAAGTCCTCTACCGCATCCACATAGTCCATTTGGATGCCAAACGCGCTGCCATCGCCAAAATAGTTTTTGATTATCTCGGGCTGGAAGTACAGGATCGAGGTCATTTCCGTAATGCCGTGTTTTTTCAGCAGGTCAACGATATGCCCGATCATGGGTTTGTTGACAACAGGTACCATTGGTTTGGGCAAATTAATGGTCAAAGGCCTTAGCCGTGTCCCTAATCCACCTGCCATTATCAATGCTTTCACCCTGTTAGACCTCCTCGAGAGAAGTTAAAGCAATTAGCTTAATCTTATCGTTTAATATCTTTTTATCTTATCTGGCAGTTTGCACATTCCAAAGGGCTAACCGGGTTCATCGCCATCAATCATAGTGATTAAAAAAGATTACAATGATTAATGGTTGCTAATGAATCACTGTAATCGTATTTATTAGTCTCCGCAATCAATGGTTTACTTGAAATACTATTTCTTTCTTATATAAGCTATGGCTATTTCAAATCTTTTGCTGCGGTCATTTCTGTTGCAGCGCACTATTTTCCCCATCACTTTCCCAGGCTCATCACTGGTCATTGACGGGAATTGTATCTCCATATTGACGATAGTACCGGGTTGAATCTCGGTTTTACTCTCACAAAGGACACCGCCAGGGCTCAAATCCTTAATCTGTATAGTAATGGGCTCTTCAGGATTATTATCCAGATGCATAATCCCCGTCATATGTTTTAAGGATGGTATTCGACCGTAGGCCCTCAAGTCATTTTTCATAACTTATCCTTTAGCTGATAATTTATACGAATTTATTATAGCAAAAACAGCTCCCCCAATCAAGCTATTTCTATTTTAGTATGGCAAATTTGCCTTTTTTCATATTTTGGACATTTTCCATATAGTAAGCATATATGCCAGCCGCGACTTTTTCCCCGTTTTCATTGGTCCCATCCCAATAAATCTCCCCTAGTCCTGTTAAGGTTTTAACCTGTTCGCCATGCAAAGTATAAATTATAATCGTGCTTTCTGCTTCTCCTAAATTGGAAAATTTCAGGTTCTGCCCTGAATTCATGATCCAAGGATTAGGATAACAGTACATATTTTCCCCGTATTCAGGCGGTATATACGCCAGACCCAAATAGGTTACTTCCTGTTCGCAAATATTCTTGGCGCTATCAGTGACTTTATATTTTATAGTCACATTTCTTGCGGTTTCTTCGGCAGAAATATTAAAAAGCCCCTCCCAGCCTTTATCGCTTCCGGTCATGATAATGCCTGTAAAACCATTATCCCCTTCACTAAACGATACTTGTGGCGCTTCGGTAATGGAATTTAAGGTTTCGATCTGGAGGCTGATCTTCACCTGCCCTTCCTTAAAAGGTGGTTCCGGATCAAAAGATAAGATCACCAGAGGCGATATCAGATTGGGATTATCTTCACCAGGGGTGGATAATTTAAATAAGAACCAGTCATTTTTAGTATTATTGTCAGTGCCCATTGCCGTTCTTCGCCCTATAGACTGGTCGCTTTTGATTGTACCGGAATCAACCCAACAATCACTTTTAGTGACTGTATCCCCGCTGATAATCCATTGATCATTATCTACCAGCAATTTCACATCTTTATCTTCGCTACTGGCGAACTCGCCACTGCCTGTGCTCCAGCAAACCGCATCGATATATTGCCCACCGCTGACCGCGCTCATTAAGGCTATCTCATCATCAGTTGAAGATAACCCAGTATCGGCTATATACAGATCTATGACTCCATTACCATTTAAGTCTCCTGTTCCATCTGTTTCATCAATCCCAGCCTCATCCCAGTAGACTACCGCGTATTTACCAGGCGTCAGGGTAGTTTTTACATCCGCTAACCGGGAATCTGTACCATCCAGGTCAGTCAGCATAAACGCGGATATATCTATTGCCATATCACCATAATTATATAGCTCTACCCAGTCAGTAGCAGCAGAGAAAGCTACTTCCGTAATCCTGACCTGGTAATCCGCTGTCGGGGTGACAGGATCACTATCATCTCCTGCTGTGCCATCATAATAAAGGCTATTCTGCGCTTTAGGAGAAACAAGAAGAGCGGTACCCCAGTTCGCTTTAAACCATCCGCCCTCGACAGGATTTATCCGTTCCATTGAAAAATTGGGAGCTTTAGCGCCGGCAAACCACCCGCTACTGCAGGGGACAGAATCAATTTCGATACAATAATTGTCAGATAAAATCAAACTTTCACCGGTATCGCTCAGTGCGCCGCTGTATATTTTATCTGCTGTAATATCATTGACTGTTGTATCATCAGTACGTTCCAATAAATAGTATCCGTGGGCTGTAATGGTACTGATCAAAACAATTTGTGGCGTACCATCAGCGCTTTTCAGGGTCCAGTTAGTCAGGTCTATATCCTGTTCCGTAGTATTATAGAGTTCGATCCATTCGTCACTGCTTGAAGTTGCCGTGCCCATCCACATTATTTCATTAACAACCACGTCCCCCGGCTGTGCCGCCGGCAAATCCACACCCAACAGACTCAAGGCTAAAACTAAAATAAATTTTCGCATACCTCTCCTTTGTTAAAAAAATAAGGCCGGGCATAATCACCCAGTCTTATTGAATTATATTGGATAATATATTATTTCAGGATAATCTTACTGATCTTAGCCCAGTTCTGCACTCGCGTAATTCCAGGATACTCGCCAAATCCCAGGTTCCAGGGGTAATTCAGCAATAATACCTTGATTCCCAGATCAGCCAGGTCTTTACTGAATTCAAACCTGTCCTCGACAAAATAATCAAATTTCAGGTTATGCAATAGTACATCGTGGTGCTTTGATTCCCTGGACATAAAAATAAGTTTATTATGGGGAATATTATTGATTTTCAACCAGTTGGCAGTTTGCCGCTGTAATTCTTTAGGACGAGCAGTAATAACTGTAACATCTTCAGCCTTTACCTGCTTTAAAAACTGTTTCACTCCCGGCATTAGCTTGATCTTTTCCCATTTCCCCTGCCGGGTAAATGTTTCCCAGAATAATTTAAATTGAACCTCGGAGAAATTAAAACATTGCTGGTAATCAAAACAAACAACGTCCTTTTTGGGAAAAGGACGTTGAAAAAGCTTTTGCATATGAGTCCTGAAAGCCGGGTCTGAATCAGCCAGCACCCCGGCTATGTCTAATCCAATCTTCATTAAACTATGTAGTTACCTTTCTTTTGCAGTTGTTTCTCTATTTCTTTCTTTTTATCTTCATATCCTTTGCGCCCCATGAGCGCGTAGGTTAAAATCTTGCCTAATTCCACGCCTGGCTGGTCAAAGGTATTGATCTCCAGTAACTCGCCCATATAAGCGGTAGCTAATTCAAACAGGTAGATCATCTGGCCCATGGTAAACTCATTGATCTCCGGCATAGTAATGGTCAAATTGGGCCGGTTATTCTGCGCCAGGGCTATAGCAGTGGCTTTTTCTTCGGTGAGCAGTAATTTGTTCATAGTCTGGCCGCCGAGAAAGTGATCATTATAAGAAGGAATGGTCAAAGTTGCTGCCAGCTTTTCAACAGACAGGATGGTGACCACTTTATCAAATGGTCCTTCTACATATAACTGTACTTGTGAGTGCTGGTCAGTAGCACCCAGTGTTTTAACCGGGGTTGGCCCGACATTTACTCTCTTTCCTTTATTATTAACTGCTTTGCCTAATGATTCAGCCCATAATTGCGCGTACCAATCAGCGAATTCCTTCAAATGCTGGGCATACGGCATCATGACGGAAATGGTTTTTCCCTTTTTATACATCAGGTACTGGATCGCTGCGTAGATCATAGCCGGGTTTTTATTCATTGCGGAAGCGGTGCACAGCTCATCCATATATTTCGCGCCAGCTAACAACTGCTCAATATCAATCCCGCCAAAAGCCGCGCTTAACAATCCCACTGGGGACAAAACCGAGAACCGGCCACCGACATTTTTTGGTACTACCAGAGTAGTATATCTTTCTTTATCCGCTAATTCCCGCAAATACCCTTTATCGATATCAGTAGTCGCAATAATATTCCGGCTGTATTTTTTACCCAGCCGTTTTTCCAGTTCTTTGCGAAAAATAAAATACTGGGCCATTGTTTCACTGGTTGTACCGCTTTTAGTGATCACGTTAAAAAGCGTTTTTTTCACGTCAATGACATCCATTAATCCTTTGACCATATCCGCGTCTACATTATCCAGTACGAATATCCGCGGATAGCCCCGGCGTTTATCCTTAGGCAGTAAATTATAATATAGATGGTTAATGGAGTTTTGCAGGCAGATATTGCCAAGCGCTGACCCTCCTATACCTAAAACAACAAAATTATCGAATTTGCCTTTTAGTTTAGCGGCCAGTTTTTTCATTTCCCTGGCCTCGCTGGCTTTGTAGGGCAGCTCCATAAAGCCAAGCTGTCCTGCCTGTTTTTTGCGATTAACTTCATTTTGGGCCTGCCGCAAAGCTGGTTGCAGGCCTTTGAGCATATTTTTACTGATCCCGTTAAGCTTAAGAGCTGTATCCATACAATTAGTGTAATCAATAGTAATACGCTGACTCATGCTATCTCTACCTCCTTAGGTATCTGCTCTGTTGATTTAGTTATCTCGGCCTTGTTTACTTTAACAATTTTAGCGACGCATTCAATATGCGCGGTTTGCGGGAACATATCCACCGGCTGCACTACTTCCAATTTATAATGTTTCTTATGCAATATCTGCAAATCACGCGCCATGGTAGATGGTTCACAGGAAACATATATTATTCTCTTGGGCGCCAGATTAATGATCGCGTCTATTACTTTTTGGGTGAGGCCTTTGCGCGGCGGATCAACGACTATGACGTCTGGCTTTACTTGTTGTTTATATAACCTGGATAAAACCAGGTCAGCCTCACCGAGACGGAACTCCACATTCTCGATCTTATTCCAATCAGCATTAAACATGGCGTCTTTCACGGCGCTTTGCCCGGATTCAATACCAATGACCTTCTGCGCCTGGGGAGCCAGGTACAAAGCAATAGCGCCGGCGCCACAGTATACATCCAGGACCAGCTCTTGTCCTGAAAGCCCGGCAAAAGTCAATACAGTATCATACAACCTTTCTGCCTGCCTGGTATTCGTCTGGAAAAAAGAAACCGGGGAAATATCAAAAAATAAATTCTTGACCTTCTCCTGGATCTTTAGCTTGCCGGCAATGATCAGGGTATCTTCTCCGAGTATCACATTGGTTTTGGCTTTATTGATATTCTGGATGACGCTAAGCACTTGCGGGAAACGTTCCATTATTTTAGCGGCAATCTCCGCTTTATTGGGAAAATCTTTTTCTTTGGTAACAAAGATCAACATGTATTGGTCGGTGTTCACCCCGGCCCGTACGATAATATGGCGCACCAGGCCACGATGGGTTTCTTCATCATAACCAGGCAGTTCATACTCACCCAGCAGCTGCCGCGCCAAAGCCAGGATCTCATTGGCAACTTCAGTTTGTATCTGGCATTTCTCTATATCAATAATGTGATGGGTATTCTTGGCGTAAAATCCGCAGGTGATCTTTTTCTTGCCTTCTTCTTTTTCCTTTAGGCCAACTTTCAGCTGCATTTTATTACGGTAATTAAAAGAAGCCTCTGCCGGAATGATATCCAGGACATTAGGCTCTTTAAAACGGGCAATATACTTTAAAGCATCTTTAACCATAGCGGTCTTCAACTGCAGTTGGGTCTCATACTTAATGTGCTGCCAGTCGCAGCCGCCGCAAAATAATTTATCTTCCACCTGTTCTTCCAAACAATAAAAATACGGACAGGGAGGGTTGATTCGGTCAGGGGAAGGAGTAATAATTTTAGTGATCTTGGCCCGGGCATAGTCTTTTTTAACTTCCGTGACCTCAGCTTCTACTTCATCACCGGGGCAGCCATATGGCAGGAAAATAGTAAATCCCTGGTAACGGGCCAAAGCCTCGCCACCAAATATGAGATTTTCGATCTTCAGGTTAACTTTTTCTTTTACAGTTATGGGTTTTACTAAAGCCGGCATTATTGTTATTATCCTATTCTTTTAGTTTATCTTTAAGCTCCGCGTATACTTCTTTTAGCTTCTCTTCATGGTATTTTTCCTGTCCCAGGAAACTTTCCAGTAATTTTTTAGCTTCAGTATCATCGGTCCCAGCGATCATTTCCTCATAAAGCTGCTGCGCAGATTGCTCTCTCTCAATAGCGGTCTTGAAAAGGTTAAATAGGTCTTGCTTTTTCATAACCCACTCCTTTTACAGCATTTTTTCCAGCGCTGTTTCGCCGGACATACCAGGCTCGATCCCGAGTTGCTTGGCGATAACCGAGACTTCCTGGATCTTAGCTTTTAAAAGTTCGTTAACATTGTTTACGCCGCGTACTATTGCTGCCACGTCGCCCATCTTATCCGCGGTAGCCATATTCAGGTAGCCGCACATTACATAACCCTGCTTGGCCAGGACAAAAACCAGGCTGGCATTGGGTAATTGTATCTCATACCCTTCTGCTGTCCCATTCTTCAGCTTCACATCAAATCTTTTCATA
>JAQTQE010000063.1 GCA_028712365.1 bacterium | reverse complement strand
TCAAATATCTTCAGGCTTTCATCTAAGGCCAGCTCTCCCTCTTCCAGCTGTGAAACGATCTTCTCCAGCCGCTCCAACGCATCCTCAAACCGGATCTTCTCATTGCCTTCCTCTTTAGTTTTAACCATAAAACCCTCCGTCAATATGGGACCAGTCGCTACCTCGTTCTTGCTTAATCTCTATTAGGTTGCCAATGCTTTTTTAGAATTTCCTGAAACTCACGACGATCCTTCTCTTGCTCATACGCTCTTCTTGAACTATCATTAAGATGCCGTTGTCCCTGGATTTTTGTATTCTGCAGAATATTGGTCCATCCCCTGATTTGCCGGGAAATAGATTCAACTTGCAATTTCAAATCTGAAATTTGAGATCTCAGATCATTAAAAACCGGCATCTGCTCTATCACCGCTAAAATAGACCGGACTTCACCAGCTGAACCGCGGGCATAATATAGAAAAGTGATCAACTCCGGTGTGGTTCCCCGCTCAAATCCTTCAGCAATATTATTAGAAATAGACAACGATGCTCTTTGAATTTGGTTCGCAATATCTCCCTTGAAACAGAAACGTTTATCTTCAGTTAATTTAAACACTTCTACTGTTAATTTCACTCCATCTTTCCAAACAGGTACATCCTCAAACCGTTCAAACTTCACCTGATCTCCTTCACTGTCCCTGTGATCTCACCTTTGAAAAGTTTTATCTTTATATCGTCTTTAACCTTAATTTCCTTAGTTGCATTGATTATCTTGCCCGACGGCGCATACACGATCGAATACCCGCGCTCCAGCACTCCCAACGGGCTGAACGCGTTCAACTGCCCTGCCAGGTAAGACATCTTTGTTTTTTTGCCCTCAAAATAATGTTCAAACTGGACCAGGAGCATATTTTCCATCTCTTTGAACTTATTCCGGTATACTTCAAAAAGATGGCCTGATTTCTGGGCAATGCGCTCCAGCAGCTCATCCACATGCTGTTGCAGTTCTTCCAGGCGTTCCAGTGGCCGGGTCAATACCGTTGAAGTGATAGCATGCTCTACCCGGAGTTTGTAATTATCCACGACATGCGTAAAATATGTTACCAGCCTGTTTTGGGCATTTTGCACCCGCTCTACCAGGGTTTTCTTTTCTCGCACCACTAGTTCCGCGGCATTACTCGGTGTAGCTGCCCGCAAATCAGCCACAAAATCAGCGATTGTCACATCATATTCATGCCCTACCGCGCTAATGACCGGGATATGAGAAGCATAGATAGCCCGGGCCACGATCTCTTCATTAAAAGCCCACAGGTCTTCAATACTGCCGCCGCCCCGGCCAACGATCATGGCATCCAGATCAGGATATTGCTGGTTCAAGTCATCGATCGCCTGGGCGATCTGGTTCTTGGCATCGTCTCCCTGGACCTGCACCGGACAGATCAATATCTCCAGGTTACTATAGCGGTCCGTCAGTATTTTCAGCATGTCCCGGATAGCCGCGCCTGTCAAGGAAGTCACAATCCCGATTTTCTGCGGCAGGATCGGTATCGCTTTTTTATGCGCGGGATCAAAGAGCCCTTCTTTTTTTAATTTTTCTTTTAATTGTTCAAAAGCCAAGGCCAGTGCGCCTAAGCCAGCTGGCTCCATTTGTGTAATGATGACTTGGTATTTACCACCCTGGACATAAATGCTGACTTTGCCGCGGACGATCACTTTCAAGCCGTCTTCAACCTTGAATTTCAAGTCAGCCGCGGCAAAACGGAACATCACTGCTCCTATCTGCCCGCTTTCGTCTTTTAAAGTGAAGTAAAGATGCCCGCTCGCATTCGGCCGGTAATTGGAGATCTCCCCCTCCAGCCAAATATCAGGAAACTCTGCCTCCAGACGCTCTTTCAACAGAGTATTCAACTCACTTACTTTAAAAACATATCTTTCCTGCTGCATAACAATCCTATTTTAAAGCTATTATATTATTCAAGGCGAGCGCGGCCGCTGAATGTCGTGGAGAAAACCTTCGGAAGCTTGAGTTGGCATGGACTCTTTTCCTCCCGCCTTGCGGGAGAACTCAAGCGAGATAGAGAGCGATTTCCGCGCCGGGGAAATCGACTCGTTTTTCGCCGCGTCCGCCAACGCTTTAGTGGTGGAGAACGACTCAGCGAGACAGCGAGCCAATATACTTTACCCTTTCCTCACTAATCTTTCCGCCTGCATTGTATTCTTCAGCAGCATCGCCCTGGTCATCGGCCCTACTCCGCCTGGCACCGGCGTTATCGCCGCCACTATTTGCGCCACTGCATCAAAATCAACATCCCCAACTAGTTTTTCATCTAACCTGTTCTGTCCGACATCTATGATGATCTGCCCTTTAGAAACCATCTCCGCGGTTAAAAATTTAGCCTTGCCGATAGCTACCACCACAATATCCGCTTCACGGGTGATCTTCGGCAGGTTCACAGTCCGCGAATGGCAGATAGTCACGGTAGCATGTTCGCTCAATAGCATCATGGCCATGGGCTTACCGACTATATTGGAACGACCGACCACTACTGCCTTTTTCCCTTTCAGGTCAACTTTCTCATATTTCAGCATTTCCATTACACCCGCCGGAGTACAAGGCAGGAAACGCGGTATCCCAAGAAAAAGGTTACCGACATTTACAGGATGGAAACAATCCACATCTTTTTCCGGTGAGATCAACTCCAACATAGCTTTTTCGTTTAAATCTTTTGGTAATGGTAGTTGCAGCAGGATACCATGAATCTTTGGGTCCTGGTTCAAACGCAGGATAAGCTTTCTCAGCTCATCCTCCGGGGTCATTGCCGGCAGCAAATGCTCTTCCGTATAAAAACCTACTTTAATACAATCATTCTTTTTATTGCGGACATAGATCTGGCTGGCTGGATCATCACCCACCAGGATAACTGCCAAACCTGGCGGATGGAGACCTTTTTCTACCATGTTCTTAACCTTTTGGGCGATGTCCGCGCGAATAGCGCCAGCTATGGCCTTACCGTCAATGATATTAGCCGTCATAGTACACCTCACTGTATTGCTAAGTAAAAAATAATCCGCTTTTACTTACCAACTTATAACTCTTATACACTGATCAACGAATTTTTATACCTTAATCTGTAGTCTCTGTATTTGTATAGCTTTACCTGATTTCTCGTCAATCTCGATCAGCGCCCCGTTGAACCAGATATCCTTGTCGCTGACTTCAAAACGGATCGGCATCTGCATCAAGAACCGCTGGAGAATGATCTCTTTCTTGATCCCGATCACTGAATCAAATGGCCCGGTCATCCCCACATCAGTAAGATAAGCGGTCCCTCCAGGCAGGATCTTATCATCAGCAGTCTGGACATGGGTATGAGTGCCGATGACCGCGCTCACTTTACCGTCCAGGTACCAACCCATGGCTACTTTTTCACTAGTTGCTTCAGCATGAATATCCACAATGATCACCGGCGTTTCTTTTTTCAACTCTGCGATCACTTTATCAGCCGCACGGAATGGGCAATCATTAGGCGGCATAAAAACCCGACCAATCAAATTAAGGATCCCCACTTTAACGCCGGTCGCGGTGCTGGCCAGTATAGCCCCCCGGCCAGGCACTCCGGGAGCATAATTGGCCGGGCGGACAATAGGCTCATCATCGATTATATCCAGTATCTCTTTTTTATCCCAGGTGTGGTTCCCCATAGTGAGGACATCTACTCCCAGATGAAAAAGATCCCGGGCTATACTCGGAGTCAGTCCCATGCCATGAGCGGCATTTTCCCCATTGGCAATGACCAAGTCCACCTGCTCCTTGAGTTTAAGTTCAGGTAATATCCTGGCCACAGCCTCACGGCCGGATTGGCCTATTATATCAGCAATGAACAAAACCTTCATGCAAGCCTTTCTGCGACTCTAGTCTCCAGACACCAGAAAAGCATCTGCTTTAACTGGAGTCTGGTATCTAGCGTCTGGAGTCGTTTTAGTTATTTTGC
>JAQTQE010000062.1 GCA_028712365.1 bacterium | reverse complement strand
GGAATAAAGCGCCTGCCGAACCTTCAACTAAGCCAACCGGGCCGACGTGGACAAAAACAAAGTTTTCCACCCGGATGAAATCGAGGTCGGCTCTAGCTGCAATCTCTAACGCTTCAAGATTGGCAACCTCAAGCATTTGGATGCCGATGGGCAATTTGGTGCGCGAACGGAGTTCCTGAGCTACCCTCAGCATCCCCCCAACCGTACTTCTAGATAAAGGAGGTTTTACATAAGGAAGGTCGTACATATTTTCGAGCATCACCGCGCCAATTCCAGCTTCCTCGTAAATCTTTAAATCCTCAATCGCCCGGTTAATGACGCTTTTGATATCGCCACCATAATAAGGTGACCCAGGCAGGGCTAATGTGTGAATCATGCCAATAATGGCTTTCGGTGGCAAGTTTCTCATATTATGATTTGCGAACTCTTTTTAAAAAATACGGAGGTGATTCGATAACTCGGCATGTAATAAGTTGGCTGTGTGCCCCGGTTGCGGATCCCGCCCGCAGAGGGCGTTTTAGCGATTTTGAGACCGTTCCGACGAGGCGGCTCAGTCACCTAACTTAACGTATTACTATTGGATAATAAATTCTCTAATATAGTTGTCGCCGTAAGAAGCGATTATTTTTGTCTTATCCGGAGAAATCTGGACATTGGTCACTCCAGGGATCAAATCGCTCTCGATAGTTCCATAATCTATGCATTTTTTCCAAAGCACTGTCCCCGATCCGTTAAAAACAATGACGCAATTGCCGGGAGCGGTGCCAACGACAATTCTTTGGCCGTCATCGGAAATAGCCACGGCATTATGGCCGATAAAATCAGCTGGTTCGCCGCTGCCAGACAGATGCCTCTTCCATAACAGGCTCCCTGAACCGTCAAACAGATAAACCATGCCGCCGACCGTACCCAAAGCGATCTTTTTACCATCGGGGGTGACCGCTCCGGCCCCGGCCACGTGGTCGGGTATCCTTTCCTTCCACCTCAAATTCCCCGAGGAATCAAAAGAGAATAAAGTGCGGCTCTTGCCCGCGGCAAAAACATTCTTGCTCTGGTCCACTCCCAAAAACATGGGGAACTCGCCGATTTCCTGCTGCCATTTTTCAACACCAGAAGATGTAAAACCGCTCACCCCGGGCCCACCGGCGATGAAACCAGAATCGTCCAGATAAAAAGCGCAGTTTCGGAACCAACCACCGCCCCAAGGATAATCGGTTTTAGCGCCGGTGGCGGAATTAAATAAAGAGACGGCATCTAACGTGCCGGATAAAACAGTATTGCCGTCATTGGAAATACAGGCGCTCCTGACCATACTTTCCAAATCAGCCGTCCAAAGCAGGCTGCCGGCCCGGCTGACGGCATAAACTTTTTGATCGTGGCAGGCGGCCACCACGTAGCTCCCGTCCGAAGCGATATCGATGCCCCAACACTCATTGCCCGTCGGTTGTTGCCAAACGATATTCCCGGAAGAGTCAAATAAATAGAAATTGGTGGCTTTATTTAACTGAGGTTCGTGTTTTGCCTGAGAGGCGGCAAAGACGCTCCAATCAGCCGAGGGTTTGACCCAAAAAAAGCCGTAGGGCTCTGAAACCTGCTTGGCCCACTTTTGAGAATAAGAAGCGCTTTCTATTTTCTTTTCTAAAACAATGTCCGCTTTGGCGAAAACCTTGCGGGTCGGGTTGACGTGCTCCTTGAAATAATATTCGTAGCCGCTTTTCTCGGCTGACAGAAAATAATCCGTAGCGCTGCACGCCAATTCTTTGCCCTGATAAATAGCGTTGACGTCTTCTTGAGCCCAAACGTTAATCATGTATCTTCCCTGGCTGTCGCTGGTTTCTTGGTTTCCCAGCCGGCCGCAATTCATCTGAGCGCTGACTTTGACGCCGCTCAAAGGCTGGCCGTTTTCATCCTTGACGTATCCGTAAATAAAACTGGTCTCTTTGCCATAAAGACTGCTTTGGCTGTTTTGGACCGCGCCAAAAACAATAGGCGCTTCAACATAGCTGCCCGAATCAGAACCCAGCCACATCTTAAATTTAACGGTAAAAGTTCCCGCCTGGTCCACGGAAGCAAAATACCAAAGCTTTTCTTCTTCTCCTGGAGACAGGGTCACGGAAGAACCTTGGAAGTCAAAGAAATGAAGGTTCCAACTGGGCACCTGGCTCAATAAATTTTCTACGGGGGTGAAATTAACGACTGCTAAACCAGTCCCCTTATTTTTTAAAGTAATAAAAGAATCCACTCCGCTTTCCGACATATCCCAGGCAATGGCCGTTGAAAAATACTTTATTTCCACATTCCCGAGATTTTGAGTCACCCACGCTCCTTGCGGCGTTCCGCTAGGCAAGGAAGGCAAGAGCGCGTTCTCGTCTGTTTTAGGAAAGTTAAATCCGGCTACTCCGGAAGGAGATCCTTGCTCCCCAGGCGTTTCTCCTCCGGGAATCGTAACCTGCTCTTCTTGTGGCGTTCCGCCTTCCGGGCTTCCCCCCACTTCTTCTGCGCCTCCCGGCCTGCCACCCCAAGGGTGCTCGGCATCAGGAGATTTTTGAGGATTACCCACAAGGAAAAAAACCCCTCCGCCGACCAAAATAACGGCAAGGGCGATAACGAGAATGAGTTTTGTGTTCATATTTATATATTATACCACAACAAAAAACAAAGGATAATAGTCCTCCCTCAGTAATACTACAGCGCTGTGTGCCCCGGTCTGGAACCAAACTATTAGAGGGAATTTTAGTCTATTTTCGGCTCCCCCAGCGACCCGTCTCGGGCAGCTAGAATAGAAAATTTGAAATAACCATTTCGGCAAGAATCAATACTCGGAACTTCTATATTTTTTATAACAAATGTGTCAGTGATTCCAGTTAACAAACCCATTCCGTCCGGAAATCTTAATGTGGCCGGAAGTGGAATTTCGGGAATGTGCGGTTCTTCATAGAATTCATCTAACTCATCACTTAAAAATAAGGGTTGAAAATAATAAAGACTAAAGGTCCCTATTAAAGGTAATAATTCCCATTTTTTATTTTTTTCTTCCATAAATTTTTGATGCACCTCAGTCACCTGACTTAGTACGTGATGGCTGAGGCTATGGGACGATGTTGGAATCTTTTTTGAACTTTCACACTGACCCATCTCGGTCGAGATATTTCGTAGCGTATTAAAAGGAGTGACGGTTTAATAATTTATTTAAATAATTTTTTACTTATAAATTTATAACTAATATAATAACCGAAAAGAAATAACAGAATAATAAAACTTAAATAATCAGAAATATAATTGTAAGATATATGTTTACCTATTAAAGGTTCCCATATAGAAAGATCGTATTTTCCCCACAATAATATTCCCCCGCCGCCACAGATAGACCCAATAAAAAAAGACAGTATTTTCCTCTTTAATTCTTTATCCATAAATTTTCCTTAAATAGCTGCGGGTCATGAACGACATTAGAACCTGTTTAGTAGCGGCTGCCTGCTGATGATCTATTGATTTATGATTTTCTACCTGTAGCTATTAAAGCTAATCCAATAATACCTATGGTAATCCTTAGGGGTAAAGGCCAAACTCCAAAAAACATTAGAGTGGCCCCCGTTAATGCTAATAAAATACCTAATATAAATAAAACTTTGCGTTTCATATTCTCATTATATCAAAAAACCGCCCTTTTGGCGATTTCTATAATTGACTGTGGCCCTCGGCCTAGAATTCTAGCTCTAAAGTGAAAAATTGGCGCTTTTAGCGATATCTCCCCCGGCGCCTCTTTGTCGGATCTCCTTGCGATGAAAAACTATCGGCCTAAGATTTCTTTAATCTTTTTCATAGACGTCTTGTGGTTATGAATGAAAAGGAGACCTATATCTTCTTGCCGATATAGAAAACATATCCGTAATACTGTTTGTATTTTGAATACAATTCCGCCTCATACTTCATATTTGCAATAAAAGCCTCTACGGTTTTATTTCCGGCATATTTTTCTAAAA
>JAQTQE010000039.1 GCA_028712365.1 bacterium | reverse complement strand
CCCGAAGAGATCACCCTGGAAAAGCTGAGAGCGGATTTCCCCGCGGCAGCCCTGGTCTGGGCTCATCCATTCAGGAACGGGAAATGCCCGGCCCAAGATGAATTAATGAACCCGCTGCTGGACGCTATCGAGATATTTAATATCAACCATACGCCAAAAGAGAATTATCAGGCATTGGTGCTCTGGCATAAGTATAAATTTAATGCGGTGGCTGGCACTGATGCCCACGATGAGCAGGATGTGGGACTGTTTTCCACCCAGGTGCTGCATCCTATAACCAGCATTGCTGAGTTCAGCGCAGAAGTGAAAAAAGGACGGACCATTCCTTTTGTCAAGGAAATACCCCGCGCTGGCAGTAATCTGGTCGTGACCGAGATCACCATGGGGACAAAAGGCGGAGACGAGAAACGGAACAGGCTCATCACGAAACAATTTACCGATGATAAGAAGTGGCAGGCAGCCAAGAGATCCCAGGCTTTGCGAGAAGCCATCTTGGCCCAGGGTTTTGACTCGGGGAAATACCGCGTCCCCAGGACCTTGGATATTAACGAGCCAGACCGGTTGATCATTGAGGAAGGACAAAGAGGAGAAATATTCTTTGATACTTTGGCTTATGTAGATCCGGCGATCGGTTCGGTATATTTTAAGCTGTCTGCCGAATGGCTGGCGAAACTGCATAGCCTTAAGCTTGTCACCGAGGGATACGAAAATACCCTTGAACGGGAAGAACATAGAGCCAAAAATTACTTGAAGTCATTCCAGTCCACGGGCAATCCCTATCGCTCTGAAGCAGAGAAATATATTGATTTCGTACTGGACAAAGAGCGCGGGTTATTTCCAGGGGACCTGTCCCGGCTGGTGCTCTGCCACGGCGACTATCATCCGCGGAATATAATCATCGGACAGGACCGGGCCCGCGATATCGGGACCCTTTATGTATCGGTAATTGATTTTGACAATGCTATTTTTATGCCGCCGGAATTTGACCTTGGCTATTTTATTTCCCAATTCCTGCACCAGTTCCACGGCGTAGGGCAGGTATTCTCTAAATACCGCTATGAGGATTTTCTCACAGCCTACCTGAAGTTCGCCAAAGGGAAGATCAAAGTCCAAGAACAGCTTATTAACCTATTCAGGCTCCGTGCTAACCTGAGCATTGCTTCATTCCTGATAAAAGTGGGCAAAGGGGAAAGCCCGGAAATGGCCTTACTCATGAAAGACTCGCATAAACTCTATCACCAAGAAGCAAAATAGATCAGCAAGGAGTATTGGCAATGAAACGATTTTTTAGCTGGCAGATCACTTTGGCGATAATACTGGTAACGTGTTCGCTGGTTTTTTACTCCATCCACTATTTAGTTTTCCGGGACCTGCACCACATTTTTCTCTACCTGATAGGGGATATAGCCTTCCTGTTCCTGGATGTCCTGATCGTAATGCTGGTCCTGCACCGCCTGCTGGAATACAGGGAAAAGCAATCGATCTTAAAGAAGCTCAATATGGTGATCGGGACTTTCTTCAGCGAAGTGGGGATAGACCTGATCAAGCATTTTGAGCAGTTCGATACTGACCTGAAAGCGATCAGCCAGAAGCTCTTGATCAATAAGGATTGGAATGACCGGTCATTCGCGGAAGCGCGCAGGATCATCAAGAACTATTCCGGTAACATCAATAGTGTACAAGGCAACCTGGCAGAGGTGAAGGATTTCCTGTACGACAAGAGACAATTCCTGCTGGTACTGCTGGAGAACCCCAATCTTTTGGAGCATGAGGCATTCACTGACCTGTTGTGGGCGATTTTCCATCTCACCGAAGAGCTTGTACACAGGAAAAGCCTGAAAGGGCTGCCGGACACTGATTACCAACATTTATCAGGGGATATCAAGAGAGCTTACCAGCATTTGATCCTGCAATGGCTGGATTATATGCAGCATTTACAACAGAATTATCCTTACCTGTTTTCTTTGGCCGTAAGAACCAATCCGTTTGATCGTAATGCCTCTGTTGAAGTCATCTGAGCAGAGAGAGCGGAACGATCCTGAAAGCAGGAGTCGCTAATATCAGTTTACATGATCATAGAGGCAAAGAAAGAATTGCGAAAAATATGATGGTCGGACCGTCACCTAGGATCATCCAGATAGTCTATGTGATCAGCGGGTGATTACAATAAATACATGGATATCCAGCAAAAAAATCAATTTCGCGATCATGGCGGAATTTGCGAAACACCGCATAGAATTCGCTTATCCGACGCAGACCATATATTATTCGCAAACTTCTTCGTGACGGGGAACAAGTCAGAACGGATGATCTTAAAAAACCACCGGACATTCCTGGTGGTTTTTATTGTTAAAGCCTTTTTTTTATGATAAAGTGTAATGAAGGGTTCTGAGTAACTTTAGTTAAGGAGAAGGTAGATATGAAGTCCTGAACAAGAAAAGTGGTCAGCCCTTAAAACTTGAAAGTCGCAGGGATTAGCCTTAGAATTGGGAATATTGCAAAGAGAAAATAATGAGAATAAATATGATTTTGTTTTTTTTATTAATCTTTATTACCCTTACGCCAGCGGCACTTTATTCTGCTGAGCCGCAATACATCCTGATCAAAAAACCCGGACAGTACATCAGGCAAAGCGCCGATATTTCAGCTAAGCCGATAGCCCACGCCAAAGTAGGCGATGCTTTTAAAGTAGTTACCCTGAAAGGACAGTTTTTTGAGATCCTCCTGCCTTCCGGCAAGAACGCTTATGTACTGATTGATATCGCGACCATTATTACGAGAAATGACCTGGAAAAACTAAGGGCAGAAAAAAAACTGGCCCTGGCTGAAGACCCTGCCCCCAGGACTAACCCAAAGATCAAGGATAAGGTACAGCAGGAAACCGAGTGGCTGAAAGATAAATATGTCCAGATCGCTGAAAGCAAAGCTAACCTGAGGTCTTCTCCCGGCATAGCAAGCAAAATAATAAGGACCGCTAAAAGAGGGGATGTTTTTAAAATACTTGCCCGAACCAACAACTGGATCAGGATATATTTACCCCCAGACCAGGAGGCTTTTGTCTCTTCCCACCTGGTTATCATAGTCACTGAAGATAAGTTATTGTCACCCAACAAAGGTACTAACGGGATAGGGCCTGAAATAATTAATGATTAGCAACAAAGGCATCGTTTAGTTAAGGAGAAGGTAGTGTTAAAAAGCTTTGATAAAGTACTACCTAAGAAGAAATTAATTGATGAACAGCCCCTGAGAGCGGAGCTTTTCAGCATAGAACAGTTTGAACTGCATGCTATTTTTCTGGCTGAGAAACATGTCGTCAGTTTCAAAAAAAGCCAGGAAAAGCTCCTGTCCCGCCTGAAGAAAAATGAAGCTATACTGTTACAAGCATATGAACTGCTTAATGAAGCCGGAAAAGCAAAAAGAAGGATCTCTCCCGCCGGGGAATGGCTGCTGGATAATTATTACCTGATCGAGGAACAGATCCGCCTGGCGCAGAAATACCTGCCGAAAGGGTACAGTCGCGAATTACCCAATTTAATCAAGGGCCCGCTAACCGGATATCCCAGGGTTTATGACCTGGCCATGGAAATAGTGTCTCACGGTGACGGACGGCTGGGTATAAAAGGGCTGACCAGTTTTATCTCTGCTTATCAAACCAAACAACATCTAAAACTAGGCGAACTGTGGGCTATCCCCATTATGATCCGCCTGGCTTTAATAGAGAACTTACGGCGTGTTTCCTCGCGTATGCTCTTGTCACAGATCGACCGGGACAGGGCTGATCATTGGGCCAGTCGTGTCCTAGAAGTATCGGCCAAGGACGCCAATGATGTAGTACTGGAGATCGCCTCAATGGCTAAGGACGACCTGGCGCTGTCTGATTCCTTCGTAGCGGAGTTTGTCCGGCGGCTCCATGGCCAAAGTTCGTCTCTTAACCTTTCCTTGATCTGGCTGGAAAAGAAGCTGGCCGAACAGGGAGAAACTATTGACCGGATGATCCAATCTACCAGCCAGAAACAAGCCGCTGACCAGGTTTCGATCGCCAACACAGTTGAGAGCCTGCGCATTCTGGAAAGCATGGATTGGCATGATTTTGTCGAAGATCTGAGTATTGTCGAAAAAATATTAAAGCAGGATCCGTCAGGTGATTACGCAACGATGTCTTTTGCCACCCGTGACCGTTACCGCCATGTAATTGAAAAACTATCTGTACAGAGTAAGCATTCGGAAGAGTTAATTGCTATGCAGGTTGTGCGAAACGCGTCAGCGGCGCAAGCCTTGACCAGCCAACGAGATGTAACCGCGCATATAGGGTATTATCTTATTGATAAAGGTTTGGTGCAGCTTTACCGTTCCCTGAAATTGCATTTGCCTTTAGGCGCGTACTTACAGGCGAAAAAGACCTGGCTGCCGTTAACCATATATATAGGATCGATCATATTGATATCCCTGTCTTCGACCACCCCGGCTTTGCTGATGGCCTGGAAAAGGGGATTGAAGGACTGGCCTTGGCTGGCCTTGTTAGGATTACCGCTTCTGCTGGTGACCAGCCAGACCGCGATTTCCCTGGTAAACTGGGCGGTAACCCTACTTATCAAACCGAAAAACCTGCCCAAAATGGATTTCTCTGAAGGGATACCTGCGAGCGCGCATACATTAGTGGTTATTCCTTCCATGATCACCGATGAACAAGCTATTGAATCTTTGATCGAGAACATTGAGGTCAGCTATCTTGCCAATACCGACGCCCATGTTGATTTCGCCTTGTTAACTGATTTCCGGGATGCGGCGCAGGAGACATTGCCGGAAGATGAAGCTTTACTAACGCTGGCCAGGGAAGGCATCGAAAACCTCAATCATAAATACAGGCGGCATAAAGAGAACATATTTTATCTTTTACACCGGCCGCGCAAATGGAATAAACAAGAAAGAGCGTGGCTGGGGTATGAACGTAAAAGGGGCAAGCTTTCAGACCTGAATGCCTTGCTGCGCGGCGGAGGGAAAGATAGATTCAGCCTGATCATCGGCGACCCGGTAAAGCTCCAGGACGTCAAATACGTGATTACCCTGGATGCGGACACCCGGATGTCGCGGGATGTCGCCCGGGATCTGACGGGGATCATGGCCCATCCTTTAAACCGGCCGCTCTACGATGAAAATAAAAAGCGCGTCACCGCCGGATACGGCATTTTACAACCCCGGATAGAAGCCAGTTATCCCGGGGAAAATCCGTCATTATTCGTGAAAGTATATGGCGGTGAATCCGGTATTGACCCATATACCAAAGCAGTATCAGATGTATACCAGGACCTGTTTAATGAAGGTTCATTTATCGGCAAAGGCCTTTATGACGTAGACGCGTTTGAAAAAACACTGGATGGACGTTTTCCGGAAAATGTCATATTGAGCCACGACCTGTTGGAAGGGTGCTATGCCCGCGCTGCCCTGGTTACCGATGTACAATTGTATGAAGAATATCCGGCAAGCTACCTGAAGGATATGAGCCGCCGGCACCGCTGGACCCGTGGTGACTGGCAGATCATCCACTGGCTATTCTCTTCAGTGCCTGGGTTCGGGCATAAAAAAGAAAAGAATCCGCTGTCTTTCCTATCCAAATGGAAAATTCTTGATAACCTGAGGCGCAGCCTCGTGCCGATAGCGAGCGCGGCGCTCTTTTTGTTTGGCTGGCTTTTTTTTCATCCTTCCTGGCATTGGACGCTCATGGTCATAATTTTCACCGGGTTGCCTTTGCTGTTCATGTCCCTGGTTGAGATCATCAGGAAACCGGAAGGGATCTCCCTGCCGGCTCATTTAATCGCGGCGTTTTCTTCACTAAGCACCCATGCTATCCAGTTTTGTTTTTCACTGGCTTTTATTGTCTATGAAGCGCAGGTCAGTTTGGACGCGATACTGACAACTTTCTGGCGCATGCTTATTTCCCGCCGGCGCCTGCTGGAATGGAAAACATCTGTTGAAGCCGGCGCGTATACGCCAAAAAGCATTATAGCCTGTTATAAAAAGATGTTTATCGCTCCTGTCGCCGCCTTCTCTTTCTTTATCTGTATAACAGCGATCCGCATGCCTATTTACCCTTTTGCCTGGCTGCTGCTGGGCTCCTGGCTGTTTTCCCCGGCTATTGCTTATATCATCAGCCAGCCGTCTCTCTCCCGCAAGGTTGTCCTGTCCGGGTCAAAGATACGTTTTCTCAGGAGACAGTCCCGCCGCATGTGGAATTTCTTCGAAACCTTTGTGACGGAAAAAGATAACTGGCTGCCGCCGGATAATTACCAGGAAGAGCCGGTCTGCGCCATTGCGCGCAGGACCTCGCCTACGAATATTGGATTGTCGCTTTTGTCGAACTTGGCGGCGTATGATTTCGGCTACGTGTCCATGGGTACGATGTTTAACCGGACGGAAAAAACCCTCAAAACAATGGACGGCATGGATAAATTCAGGGGGCATTTTTACAACTGGTATGATACCGGCACGTTAAAGCCTTTGGACCCTTTGTATGTTTCTTCTGTTGACAGCGGGAACCTGGTTGGCCATTTACTGGTGCTGCGTTCGGGATTAATAGAAATGCGCGATGAGAAGATAGTATCGCTGAAGATTTTTGACGGACTGGGCGACACCTTGAATGTTTTACAGGAAACCGTCGGGGAATTGAATAGGAAGGTAACAGGCAATATTGCCGGCACGATGCAAAAAGTAGGGGAACGGATAGAAACTATAAAAGCAAAGATCAAATCCCCGCCGCTATTCCTTTCGGAAATACATACGCTTTTACGCCAGTTCTCAATGGATATCTCCAAGATGTCGTCTGACTTGGACCGGAAGGAACTGGAAAACGCTAAAAAGTGGGCCCGCGCCCTGGAAAAACAGTGTTATGATTACCTGGAGGATATGGCTTATATCGCTCCTTGGATCTCGCTTACCCCTGAAATACCCGGGATGTGGGACCCGGCTGACGAGAAACAGCATGGACGGCTGGCCCTGTTGCGCGAGGAATTGCGGCTTCTTGACGAAATTCCCGCTCTGGGCGAAGTGGCCAGGCTGGAGCGGAAACTCCTGCCGCTAATCGATGAAATATTAGGAAATATGGGTTCATCCAATAATGAAACACCCAGGATAAAAGAATGGTTCATCCAGCTTAAAAACGTCATCAAGGACGCGGGAACAAGATCCAGCGAAAGGCTCAGCGCGATCGATTATATAGTGCTACGCTGCAGTGAAATATCTGCCATTGAATATGAATTTCTGTATAACAAGACCTCGCATCTGCTTTCCATCGGCTACAATGTCAAGGAACATAAACCAGATCCGTCCTGTTATGACCTGCTGGCGTCTGAGGCCCGCCTGTGCAGTTTTGTCGCCATTGCCCAGGGGCGGATGCCTCAGGAACACTGGTTCATGCTCGGCCGGCTGCTTTCCAAGAGCGGTGGCGATCCAGTCCTGATATCGTGGGGCGGGTCGATGTTTGAATACTTGATGCCCTTGCTGGTAATGCCTACCTATGAAAGCACACTCCTTGATCGCACGTACAAGTCAATGATCAAAAGGCAGATTGATTATGCTTTCCATAATAACATACCTTGGGGTATCTCTGAATCCGGTTATAACAAGATAGACGCGACCATGATGTACCAGTACCATTCTTTCGGTGTGCCGGATACTGGTTTTAAACGGGGGTTATCCGAAGACCTGGTAGTGGCCCCGTATGCTTCCGTGATGGCTTTAATGGTGGAGCCGGAAAAAGCGTACGAGAACCTGGAGTATATGAAAATCCAGGGTTTTGCGGGAGAGTATGGTTTTTATGAGGCCATAGATTTTACTCCTTCCCGGCTGGCTTCCGGGGAAACTCACGCGGTTATTAAATCATTCATGGCTCATCACCAGGGGATGAGCTTCCTGTCTATGGCTTATCTCTTGCTGGACCGTCCCATGCAAAGACGCTTCCTGTCAGATCCCATGTTCAAGGCTACTGAACTGCTCCTGCAGGAACGGGTACCTAAAGAAGTGCCCTACTTATATGATGTGGAAGTGACCGGACTGCTCAGAAAAGTTGAGGAACGGGAAGCGTTGTTGCGCATCTTTACCAACCCGGATACCCCGATGCCTGAGACCCACTTATTATCCAACGGTAAATACAGCGTGATGGTCACCAATTCCGGCGGCGGGTACAGCCGCTGGAAAAACATAGCGGTAACGAGATGGCATGAAGACGCGGCCCTGGATAATGAAGGGAATTTCATCTACCTGCGGGATACGATAACCGGCGAATTCTGGTCCACGGCTTACCAGCCGACATTGCAAAGATCAAAAAATTATGAAGCTGTATTTTCCCAGTCGCGGGCCGAGTTCAAGCGCCGTGATCACGCTATTGAAACGCATCTGGAGATAGCAGTTTCACCGGAAGACGATATTGAACTGCGCCGGGTAAAGATCACCAACCAGTCCCGCCATAACCGCATTATTGAGCTGACCAGTTACGCTGACGTGGTACTAAATTATCCCGCGGAAGACCTGGCGCACAAAACTTTCAGCAACCTGTTCGTCCAAACGGAAATAATCAAGTCGCACCAGGCGATCATCTGCAAACGCCGGCCGCGGTCAGAGAAAGATACTTTCCCGTTTATGCTGCATCTGATGGCTGTGCACGGCAAATCGATCGTCGGCGCTTCCTATGAAACAGATCGCAGTAAATTTATCGGCCGATGCAATACGCTGGCCAACCCCGCGGCCATGACCAGTAAGGGCAATCTTTCAGGCAGCGAAGGCCCGGTGCTTGATCCGGTTGTTTCTATCCGCTGCCGTGTAGAACTAGAACCGGAAGAATCAGCGACGATCGATTATGTGACCGGTATATGCGACAGCCGGGAAGCGGCGCAAAAATTAATGGAGAAGTACAGGGACCGAAATCTTTCGGACCGGGTATTCGACCTGGCCTGGACGCATGGTCAAGTAGCGTTGCAGCAGATCAATGCGACAGAGGCTGACGCCCAGATGTATGGCCGCCTGGCTACGGCAATTATATACGCCAATCCGGCCTGGAGAGCTAACGCCAGTATCTTAAAGCAAAATCACCGGGGACAGTCTGACCTGTGGGGTTACGATATTTCAGGAGATTTGCCGATCGTTCTGGTACGCATCGAGAACCAGGAAAATATCGAATTAATAGAACGCATGGTACAAGCACATTCCTATTGGCGCATGAAGGGCCTGGCTGTAGACCTGGTAATATGGAACGAGGACCGTTCAGTATACCGGGATATGATGAGCGAAAGGATAAATGGTTTGATCTCCGCCAACTCCGGGGGCCCGTCAAACCAGTCCGCCGGGATATTTTTAAGGCGCGCCGACCAAATGTCTGAAGAAGACAAAATATTGGTCCAAACCGTCGCGCGAATAATAATCTCTGATAGGGGCGGAACGCTGGCTGAACAGCTTGAAGGCATAGCGAAACCTAAGATACAACGTCCGCTGTTAGTTACGGTGAAGAAAGCCGGTTATGAAGAGACAGATGAAAACCTGCCGGAACGTTCTGACCTGGCCTATTTCAACGGACTGGGAGGCTTTACTCATGATGGCCGGGAATATGTGATCGCGACCGGGCATTTGAGAAGGACGCCTGCTCCCTGGGCCAATGTCCTGGCCAACCGCAATTTCGGCACCGTGATCTCCGAAAGCGGCAGTGCCTATACCTGGAGTGAAAATGCGCATGAGTTCCGCTTGACGACCTGGAAGAACGATACAGTCACGGACGCCAGCGGCGAAGCATTGTATATCCGCGATGAAGAGACGGGACAGTTCTGGTCACCGACTCCGCTGCCGGCCACCGGTAAAACCGGTTATTTATCCCGCCATGGTTTTGGCTATAGTGTTTTCGAACATACGGAGAATGGCATTATATCGGAACTTACAGTCTTTGTTTCCCTGGAACACCCGGTAAAATTTTCTGTCCTAAAAATTAAGAATATTTCCGGACGGGCGCGGCGTCTTTCCGCAACCTCATATAACGAACTGGTCATGGGAACATTCAGGGATAAATACCTGATGCACATCGTTACTGAAATAGATCCCAAAAGCGGCGCCTTGCTGGCCCATAATCATTATAATAAGGAATTCCCGAACAGGGTGGTTTTCCTGGATTCCAATGAAGGTAAACGTTTTGTCAGCGGTGACCGGAACGAGTTCCTGGGCAGGAACGGCACCCTGGCGTCACCGGCGGCGATGCAACGGGACAGGCTCTCAGGGAAAACCGGTGCGGGATTTGATCCCTGCGCGTCACTGCAGGTGCCCTTTGAGCTGACTGACGGCGATGAAAGAGAGATAGCTTTTACTTTTGGCGCCGGACAAAGCCTGGAAGAGGCTCGCAGTATTCTCCAGAGTTTCAACAGTTTCGTATTGATACGCCAGGAGCTGGAAAAGGTTTGGGATTACTGGAAACGCACGCTCGGCGTAATATATGTCGAAACACCCGACAACTCGATAAATTATCTCGTCAATGGCTGGCTGCAATACCAGACGATCAGCTGCCGCCTTTATGGGCGGAGCGGATTTTACCAGTCCGGCGGAGCCTTTGGTTTCCGCGACCAGTTGCAGGATACCATGTCCCTGATGCATTCCAATCCCCAAATGGTACGTGAATACCTGCTGGAGTTCGCGGGTCACCAGTTTGTCGAAGGAGATGTCCAGCACTGGTGGCATCCTCCCTCAGGCCGGGGGGTCCGGAGTAATTGTTCGGATGACTATTTATGGCTGCCCCTGGTCACATGCCTTTATGTCGAGGAAATAGGTGACACCGGGATTTTGGATGAACAGATACTCTTTCTCGAAGGCTCTCCGGTAAAACCTGGTGAAGATTCAAATTATGATATGCCTAGAAAATCACGTAAATCAGGAACATTATATGAGCATTGTGTCGCGGCTATCGAACGGGGATTAAGATTCGGTGTTCACGGACTGCCACTGATGGGAAGCGGTGATTGGAACGACGGGATGAACCTGGTAGGAAATGAAGGAAAAGGGGAAAGCGTCTGGCTGGCATTCTTCCTGTGCCATGTGCTTACAACGATGGCGGGAGTAGCCGCGCACCATGGAGACAAAGGCTTTGCGGAAGCATGCCTTAAAGAAGCCGGCCTATTATCACGAAACATCGAAGATAATGCCTGGGATGGACGATGGTACCGGCGGGCATATTATGACAACGGGGAAGTCCTGGGTTCTTCTTTAAACAGGGAATGCAGGATCGATTCAATACCGCAGTCCTGGGCAGTAATTTCCGAAGCAACCGGCAAAGAAAGAGCCAAAATGGCTATGGACCAGGTAGACCAATTGCTGGTTAACAGGAAAGATTCCCTGATCAAACTTTTTGACCCGCCTTTCGATACCAGCGCGAACAATCCGGGATACATCAAAGGATATGTTCCCGGCGTAAGAGAAAACGGCGGACAGTATACGCATGCCGCTGTTTGGACAGTGATGGCGTTTGCGATCCTTAAAGACCGGAAGCGGGCCTGGGAATTGCTGGCTATTATTAATCCGATACTGCACAGCGCCACGGCAGAGACCTGCGATATTTATAAAGTAGAGCCGTTCGTGATGGCCGCAGACGTGTATGCCGGCAAAGATAATGCCGGCCGCGGCGGTTGGACATGGTATACTGGGTCTGCATCCTGGATGTATCAACTCATAGTCAAGTACTTGCTGGGTATTCGCCTGGATGTTGACCGGCTTTATTTCGAACCATGCCTGCCGGAAGACTGGTCGTCATTCAAGCTGCACTACCGTTACCGGGAAACGTTTTATCACATAACATTCCAGAAATCAGGGATAGAGGATAAAGTGGCATCGGTCGCTGTTGACCGGACAGAACAGCCAGACAAGTCCATACCGCTGATCGACGACCGGGTGGAACATTCAGTAATAGTGATAATCAATTAAATTAAAAATATAAAAAATATTGCGGCGAGGGGCGATTATGGTGAGCGGGATAGTCCGGCTAAAGCAGAATTAGCAATTAGTAAATAAAAAAAGGAGGCAGAAGTGATTCTAGTCATGACCAACATAGAGTCAGTTCCCGGCAAGAAGATCGTAGAGCATTTTGGTTTGGTTTGCGGCAGTACGGTGCGCGCTAAAAACGCGTTCAAGGATTTCGGCGCGGGGTTGAAGAACCTGGTGGGCGGGGAGTTAAAAGCCTACACGGAATTAATGAATGAATCCCGCAAACAGGCGATCGACCGGTTGAAGTGCCAGGCAGAGAATTTAGGAGCCAATGCCATCATTAATGTGCGTTTTTCTACCTCCAATATCGCTAACGGCGCCGCGGAGCTTTATGTCTACGGGACTGCCGTCAGGGTAGAATGAGGAGATGACCCATGGCTGATCTGATACAATTAGCAGTACTTTTGGCAGTCGGATATTTCGTCGGCAGCCGGATCGAAAAAAAGCATTACCGGTCCATTAAGGAGCGGGAAAAGAAATTGCTCGGCTGCGCGGTGGTGACTGGGGATGATTTCCTGGAGGACAGGCCGGTAAGGACTAGCCGGTTGGTCTCCGGCAGCGCGGTGATCTCCAGCGATTACTTCAAGATGATCGTAGGCAATCTTCTGAATTTCTTCGGCGGGGAAGTGTCTGTGTTTGAGAGCCTGCTGGATCGGGCCAGGAGGGAAGCTATCCTGAGAATGAAAGAAGAAGCGCCTGCCGCGGATATCATCCTGAACCTGCGGATCGAAACCAGCACTATTGCCGGTAAAAATTCATGTGAAGCGCTGGCTTACGGGACAGCTGTCTATTACGAAAAATGAAATACACTCCTAAGGACCTGGAAGAAAACGTGAATGTTTCCCCGCAATCCCCGTTGCGGACATTTTCTATTGCCTTTGCCAAAACACTGGCTGTATTGGTAATAATATATTTCATAATCGGGGCTTTAGTGGATCTTATCGCGCCGCGCGTCTCCGTAGGCACGGAAAAAAAGATCGGCGCGTTGATCGACGCGGCATTTAAGGATAGGAAACAAACAGAACAGGAACTGCGGCTGCAGTCGATATTAGATCCTTTGGCCAAAGGGGATCCAGCGCTGCCTGGCTTTGACTATAAGGTCTATGTGCAGGAAAACCAGCAAGTCAATGCTGTGGCTTTGCCGGCAGGCAATATCGTCGTCTTTTCCGGCCTGATCAAGGAAGTGAAATCAGAGAATGAGATGGCCATGGTATTGGCCCATGAATTAGGCCATTTCCGCCATCACGACCATTTGCGCGGGATGGGACGGCAGTTGCTTCTATTACTGTTGGTTTCATTTTTTTCCGGAGGTGACTCGTCCTCCCAAAGTATAGTGCTTCCTTCGATCACTACCATGCAGATGAGATTTTCACAGAAACAGGAACAGGCCGCTGATCAGTATGGGGTAGACCTGTTAAACAAGACTTATGGACACGCTGCGGGAGCAACTGATTTCTTTGTAAAGATGTCTAAAAAGGATGACTGGCCGAAATTTATGTATTTTTTCAGTACGCATCCTTACCCGGCCAGCAGGATACAAGCTATCACTGAAAGGATACAAGAGAAAGGCTACCTGGCAGGGAAAGTTGAACCTTTGTGGATCGCGAAAAAGGAATAAGAACAAAATGAAATTAGTCATAATTACTCTTTTATGTGGCTGTTTAAGTTCAACTCTATGGGCAGCTACTTTGCTTCCTACCGGCATCGGCAAGACAGATAATATGCTGACTATGAACGGGGAAGATTTCCAGGTCAAGAGCATTTACCTGCTGGCCTGGCTGCCGGGAGAAAATCCCGGTATTGGGGAACAACCGCTCCAGGCAGATTATAACGAGATCATGTCTAATATCAAGGCTACCGGAGCCAACACGGTTACTGTTTTGCACGCGCTTATGCCGGCGGCATTCTACCAGCAAGCGCGCGCCCATGGCCTCAAGATCATCCAGGGTATCTGGTTTACCCAGGACCTGGTTGATTTCCAGAATGAGACGTTGAAGAGCCAAATAAAAGCTGATATCAAAGCCATGATCGACAATTTCCATAATGCCGGCGGAGTGGATTACAGTGAAGATATTATTTTCCTGAACATCGGCAATGAATTAGGGGAATACGGCATTAACACTACAAATAATGCCCATCCCGGCACCACCTCGTACACCGGGAACTATATTAGCGCGCCGGCCGGGAGCAACGCTACTGAATGTTTTTTGGCAGAGATCTGCGACTATGCGGTCACGTATGAGATCAATACCTATGGAGTCCGGCATTATGTGTCGCATAGTACCTGGTCCCAGGTAAGCCCGGCCCTGCTGGATACCGGCTTTCTCGACATGGTTAGCTATAACGTGTATTCTTACTGGCCGGATTGGATGCTCACGTATCAAGGCGGATCTGTCACCGGCACCCCGTACCAGGGATATATTGAAGATATGAAAACTTATTATGCCGCTAAACCGTTTTACATCAGTGAGTTTGGTTATTCCACCGCTCCCCTGAAGCCTGATACAGCTTGCGTTTCCGAACAAGAGCAGGCAGACGGCATTAAAGCCCGATGGCTGGATATTTCCACTGCCAAGGTCCCGCTGGCAGGGGGCACTGTTTTCAACTACCAGGATGAGTGGTGGACCCAGGCTAATACCGCTGCCTGGCCGTCTGTGGCAGACGAGGATGAGCACGCGCAGGATGACCGGGAAGAATGGTTCGGCATCGTTAAAATAGACGGCACCAGCAGTTCTAATTATACGGTCACGAAAAAACCAGCCTATTACGCTGTCGAAGACATGTATACGCCCGCGGTGAGCACCGGGCCAACGGCTGCTGTGTCAGCAGGCGCGTCTTTTTGGGCTTACCCCAATCCCTGTTCAAAAAGCAAAGATGAGGCCATGACCTTTGCCAATATGTCAGGAAAATCAAAACTGCAGATCTATACCTTAAACGGAGAATTGGTCTATTCCATGGACATAACCACTGATCACTTGATCTGGAACCTGCGTAATTATTATAATAACAAAGTAGCCTATGGGATCTATCTCGCAAAAGTAACAGCCGGGGACAATATCTACTGGCAGAAGATCGCTATCAAGCCCTGATCCAGCGACAAGATTAAAGAAAATAAATTCAAGGAGACTACTCATGTATAGAGGCATATCCATCAATTTATTCAATCTGGTCCTGTCGTTTTCCGATGCCTTGGACCTGGCCAGCCCGGAGCTTGTCCAGCACCAGATCAGGACCGCCTATATCGCCTGGGAGCTGGCCAAGAAAACCGGTATGGACCGGGGGGATATAGAAAACCTGGTGATCGCCGCTCTGATCCATGATGTAGGCGCCCTGACCGCCGAGGAGAAGATCAACCTGCACGAGGCTGATACGATCATGACAGAGCCGCATTGTATCCTGGGAGAATCTTTGCTCAAGAACGTGCCGGTATTCGCGGCCGCCGCCAGGATCATCAGATTGCACCATCAAAAATGGCAAGATTGGATGCCGGTAGTGGAAAATCCTTTAACCGCCCAGGCGCAAATACTGAACCTGTCAGATTATGTGGAAAGAAGCATCAACCGCTCCAGGTATATCCTGCATCAAGACCGGGGTATTATCGAACGGGTTTCACAATTGGCAGAGACTGATATCCAGTCGGGAATAATCGATATTTTTAAAGATGTAGCCAAAAGAGAAGACTTCTGGCTGACCATTACTTCTCCCCGGATATATTCCCTGCTTTATCATGAAGCCACGTACAGGAGTATCGTACTGGACTTGTCAGACTTGAAGAGCGTATCTGAAATATTCCGTAATTTGATCGATTTCCGGTCCAGGTTCACAGCCACGCATTCCGCCGGAGTTTCCACCTCTGCCGCGCTCCTTGCCAGGTATTTCGGCTTAACCGAGTGGGAAATAGAGCTCATGGAAATAACCGGCAACCTGCATGACCTGGGAAAACTGATGGTCCCCAATAGCATCCTGGAAAAACAGGATAAACTTACTAGCGAAGAATTCGCTATTATGAAACAGCATACTTATTTTACTTATATGACCTTGTGCACGGTGAATGGCCTGGAAGAGATCGCGGAGTGGGCTGCTTTTCATCATGAGAAGCTTGATGGCTCTGGCTACCCGTTCCATCTCCGCGCCAACAAACTAAGCATGATCTCGCGGATCCTGGCCGTAGCAGACATTTTTACCGCGTTGACCGAGGATCGTCCGTACCGCGCAGGTATGAGCCTGACTGAAGCAATGACCATTATCAAGGATATGGATATTAAAGGAATGCTGGACCAAAATGTGGTAAAAGTACTGGAACATAATCTGGCGGATATTGCTTCTGAAACAAAACAGCAGCAAGCTAAAGCCCGGGAATTCTACGAAAATGTCTTTCCCGCGAATAATTAAATAGAGTGCTGGCTATACTGTCTATTAAACTAAAACAAAATGGAGGTAAGGTGAGAAAAATGAAAAGATCATTGGGAATTATTATTTTGATGGCCATGTTCGTGTTCAGTGGAGCAGTATTTGCCGGCGAGCAGGAAGACCTGGCGTTGATAAAGGCCGCCGGGGATGGGGATAGTGTCCAGGTAAAAGCCCTGCTGGACAAGGGAGCCAGCGTAAAAGCCAAGTCTGGTGATGGAATTACCGCGCTGATGTGGGCCGCGGGTAAAGGCCACAAGGACATAGCAGAGCTGCTGATCACTAAAGGCGCGGCGGTAAATGCTAAGACTAACAAAGGCGGCACTGCCCTGATGTCAGCCGCGGCTGCCGGGCTAAAAGAGATAGTGGGATTGCTTATTTCCAAGGGAGC
>JAQTQE010000038.1 GCA_028712365.1 bacterium | reverse complement strand
GGATATTTATGACTTTTAAAATAATTCTCAGAAAGAAAGAAGAAAATCGAATATTAGCCGGTCATCTCTGGGTGTTTTCCAATGAGATCGACCATTATCCCGCGGATATCAATAATGGTGATATCGCCGAGGTCGTATCCAGCCAGAATGCGTTTCTGGGATTGGGACTGGTGAATAAGAATTCCCTGATCGCGGCCAGGATATTGACTAAAGAGCGGGAAAGTATAGATGCGGAGTTTTTTAAGAGGCGCATCAGCCAGGCTTATCATTTGCGGCAGGAACTGTATCCTGCTGAAAGATCATACCGCATAGTATATGGGGAGAGTGATTTCCTGCCAGGGCTGGTCATTGATAAATATGAAAATTATTTGGTAGTACAGGTATTGAGCCTGGGTATGGAGCAGAGACTGGAAATGATCGGGCAGGCTTTGACTGAGATCTTTAAGCCAGTCGGGATCTATCTCCGTAATGATGCTGAAGTCAGGACGTTGGAGGGGATGGAGTTATATAAAAAGCCATTATTTGGACAGGAACCTTCAAATCACCTGGTGATCGAGCAGAATGGACTGGATTTCAAGGTGGATATAGTGCATGGCCAGAAAACCGGGTTCTTTTTTGACCAGCGGGATAACCGGGAAGCGCTCAAGAGCTATGTCGCGCAAAAAACTGTTTTAGATTGTTTCTGCTATAGCGGTGGATTTTCACTGTCTGCCGCGAAATATGAGAGCGTAAAAGTGACCGGGGTGGATGCGTCAAAAGACGCAGTCCAAGAAGCCCGGGAAAATGCCGATTTGAATGAATTTAAAAATTGTGAGTTTATCGCTGCTGATGTGTTTGAGTATTTAACCGCGGCAGTGTTGAAGAATACATTATTTGACGTGGTTAATGTTGACCCGCCTTCATTTACCAAATCAAAAAAGAACCTGCCGCAGGCGATCAAGGGATACCGTAAATTGAATGGTTTGGCTATGCAGACGGTGAAAAAGGGCGGGATACTGATATCTTCATCCTGCTCGCATTACATGGATGAATACACTTTTATTAATATGCTCAAAGACAGCGCGCTGCGCGCCAAGCGGACATTGCGCCTGCTGGAGTTCCGCGGCCAGGCTAAGGATCATCCTGTATTGCTGTCCATGCCGGAAACAGCGTACTTGAAGTGCGCGATTATGCAGGTACTGTAAACTTTTCAATTAAAGGTGAGTATATGAGTTTAAGAAAAACAGGATCAAAAGCAATAATGTTGGCAACGGTATTTATGTTCTTAAGCGTTTCTCTTTATGCGAATGATAATGATAATAATAAAGAAAATAAATTTAGGCTGGCGCCGGCGGGATTGTGGTGGATTACCGCCGGGATAGGAGTTGATGGATTTTTTAACAAGAAGGGAGGGTATCACACCGAGGGATTTAGCCATATGGCGGAGTCGTCCTATAATACTTCTTACGGCTTGTTTTCAGGCCGGTATTTATATTCGCGCGAGGGATTGAACGGCACAAATAGGATTAAAGAAGTCGGAATACTTTACGGATTAATGTTGCAAAAACGTAATTTCGGTGTTGGCTTTAGCGCTGGAGTAAATGATTTGAAAGGGTTTTATAAATATAATAAAACTCAAACAATCGTCGAATGGATGGGTGTTGTGCCATTTTATTATGTCGATGAACACAGTGCCATGGATTTCCATACTACAGGATTTACCGGGGAGTTCCAACTTCTGAATGCTCAAGTTATGAAAAATCTTGGCTCTGGTATAAAACTATTTTATAATTGGAATCCGGTGATGCCTTTTTATGGGATGTCTGTAAATGTGTATATAGGAAGATTGAAGTGAGGAGGCAAAATTGAAAGCTTTGATCGTTTATTATACAGAAACAGGGAATACCAAGAAGCTGGCGCATTTGATCGGAGAATATTTGCATAACCAGGGCTGGGCAGTGGATGAACGCTGGCTGCACGCGCCTCATGAGCCGAAATCATTTTTCGGCAAATGCCTGAAAGCATTTTTCCGCGTCAGGACCAAGGTAGAAAGCACGTTCGTGGTAGTATCACCGTATGACCTGGTGTGTTTTGGCAGTCCGGTTTGGGCATTTGAGCCAGTGCCGGCAATGCGCACCTATATGCAGGATTGTGTCGGATTGTTGGGAAAGAGAACGTTAGCTTTTGTGACCTATGGCAGTGGTATGGGGAAAGACCGGTGCCTGGGGAATATGGCTAAGATGCTAAAAAAGAAAGAAGCCAGGGAAGTAAAACTGCTCAGTGTCGCCAGTGCGGATATTAATAACGCGGGAACAGTGAAGGAAGAAATACAAAAAATACTGGTCTGAAGGTGCTAGTTGTGGAAGTTGGTATGGGCTCAGAGGTTGGTGAGTGGGTTTGTGCCTATCACCCTTGCACTTTTTACAGATAAACTTTATAATCTATATACGGGAAGATATTGTCGCGATATTCGATCTCACGCAGCCAACTTTCGTCGATAGTATTATTTTTCAAGTCATCATAGAGTTTTAAGAAGCGGTTAATGTGATCTTTCGTTCTCTTCTCCGCGTATGCTACCATGGTGCCCATAGCCATGATAAAGGCCCAGTCACTCGATTGGGCTAGCAGCAATTCCCGCGCCGCCTGGTTCAATGCCCTGATCCGCAATCCATTGCTTTCATTCCTGTTATCCTGCGCCAATTCGATCATCCGGCTCTGCGCTTTATGTAAGTGCCGGTAGATCCAGTCATTGGTCCCCTGGAGCCAGCATTCATGATAACCTTTGTCTCCCCAACTGGAGGCGGCCGGTACGGAAACCTGGTTCTTGGGATTTTCTTTCAGGTATTCGCTGGCCGTGATCATTTTGATCTCATCCTGGTCACAGGCGATCTTGCGGATCAGGAAATTCAGGAAGTCAGGACCTTCAAACCACCAATGTCCGAACAGTTCAGCGTCATATTGCGCGACAATGATCGGATCCTTGCCTAAAAAACCATGTAGATGTTCCATTTGTTTTTGCCGGTTAAACATAAAATTACCGGCATGCGAAGCGGCTGCTTCCTTGGCATCGGCTGGGTTGTAAGGCTGTTTGCCGCCTAAAGTCGTTTTGCCGGTGATCTTGTAATACTTAACTCCTATATTGCGCCTCACCCCGTCATTATGGAGATAGGGGCGGATATAATCATAATCAAGGTCATAGCCGATGTCACGGTAGAATTCGCGGTAGCGGAAATCACCTGGATAGCCATCGGTGGCGCTCCAGACCTGCCTGGAAGATTCAATATCCCGGCTAAAAGCAGCTACGCCGCTGGGGCAGAAGACCGGAGCATAGACGCCATACTTGGGCCGGGGTTCGGCAAAGAGCAAGCCATGGGTCTCCATGAAGAAATACCTGATCTTCTCATCACGCAATAACTGGTCATCACCGATCTCATAGGCGCATTCCGGCAGCCAGATGCCTCTCGGCGCTTGGCCAAACCTGGCGGTGTAATCCTGTACCGCGGTTCTTATCTGGGCCCGCTTAGCTTGCTGGCTCAACATTAAAGGCAGATAGCCATGGGTAGCGCCACAAGTGATGATCTCTAATTTACCCAAATCCTGGAATTTTTTAAAAGCGTTCAAGAGGTTGCGGTCATATTTTTCTTCGAAGATATACCTGGCCATCTTGAAATGATTTTCATACATTTGGGCAGTAGGGGCAAAAGCCGGCTGGAACTGCAGCCTGGTGTTTTCTTTTTCAGCCAGGTCGATCAGTTTCCAGATGTGCCGCAGGTACCGGTCTTGCAGCAGGGGATCGCTGAGCATGGCGCACAAAGGCGGGGTCAGGCTCATCGTAATGCGGAAATCAATCCCATCCTGGATCAGGTTATCCATCATGTTGATGAGAGGTATATAGGTTTCGCTGATGGCCTCGTAAAGCCAATCTTCTTCCAGGAAATCCTCATGTTCCGGGTGACGGACAAAGGGAAGATGCGCGTGTAATACTAAGCAAAGATAACCTTTTTGCATGACACTCCTTTTAATTGTAACCACTTAAAAAAAACCCGCCCAAGCGATTTAAGGGCGAGAATTATAACTATATTTGAAAGTAACAATAATCAGTATCCACTATTTCGTTTTTCTTTTAGCGTTAATGGTGATCTGCCGTGAATCTATAGTATCAGCTGAAATAGCTTTAATTGGGATATTGAGTTCGCCGTCCGGGAAAGCAAACCGCAAACTGAAAGTCCCATCCGGCCTTAATTTTACCGGTTTGCCCTGAACCGTAAGCAAGGCATCAGGCTCTGTCGCCCCGTAGACTATCAATTCAGCGTCAGCGATCAGCCAAAAGCCGCGTTTTTCCGGCCTGACCGGTCCGACCCCGCTGCCACTTTTGGAAGAAACTGCCAGCACAGATTCCAATCTTTGGGTCAGGATCTTGAGGGCTTCAGCGCTGGAAGCGCCAATTTTATCGATACCCGACAATTTCATTAATTTTTCAAAATCTTCCTTAACCAGCATCCATTGCTCATCATAGATATCAGAAACACTGCCGGCTGGTGTCGCCACTACATTGGACCGGGCCAAGGTAATGAACACTCCGTCATCTACCAGGAGCCCAAGATCAGCGCAGTAGCTGCGTTTGGGCATGCCTACATAGATATACCAGTTCTTGGATTCAGGGGTGATGAAGATATCAAAGCTGCGGTTGGCATTTTGGCCGTTAAAGTTGACATTGGTAACATCATAAACCCGGATAGCCGGTTTGGCTTTCTGGAAAATGTTGGCGCCGTATTTTTGGGTAATTTCGTTCCTGGTTTTTTCGCTTATTTCCCAGTAGGCAAAGATCCACTGCGGATCGCGGGGCAGTAAAACGATCAGAGTGTCACCATAACCATCGGGTAATGGTCCGCCGCGGTCAATGTATCCTTGTTCGTTTGAAGGCCCGCCTTTAGGGCTGCTGCTTCCTGAAGTTGTCATGAGCTAATACCATCCGTAATAATATAATACGTTTGAATAAAGCAATTCTATCTCATCAAAATTTATTTGTCAACAATTTTGTTTATAAATCGCAATTTAGTGTTGCGCTGGTAGCCCAAGTATGGTATAAAAAACATATGAAATTTAAGCTTTTTTCTGACTATAAACCGCAGGGAGACCAGCCCGAAGCGATCCGCCAGTTGACTGCCGGATTAGGGGCAGGCGAGGTATACCAGGTACTACTAGGTGTAACTGGCAGCGGTAAAACTTTTACCATGGCCAATGTCATTGAAAAGGTGAACCGGCCCACCCTGATCATCTCCCATAATAAGACCCTGGCAGCCCAGCTTTACGGTGAATTCAAGCAATTTTTCCCGGAAAACGCGGTAGAGTACTTTGTTTCCTATTATGACTACTACCAGCCAGAAGCCTATATTCCCCAAACTGATACCTATATCGAAAAAGACCTGGCCATTAATGACCAGATCGACCGGCTGCGGCTCAAAGCCACCAGTTCTCTTTTGGAGCGGCGGGATGTCATTATCGTAGCCTCGGTTTCCTGTATCTATAATATAGGTTCACCAGAGGAATTCCGGCAGGCGCAGGTCGTGCTGGCCAAAGGCACGGAGATCAACCGGGATGAGATAGTCAGGCAGCTTATCGGCATCTATTATGAACGGAATGATATAGATTTCCACCGCGGCACGGTCCGAGTCAAAGGGGAAACAGTGGATATCTTCCCGGCTAATATGGAAACTGCCATCCGGCTGGAACTGGATGGGAATATGATCAGCCGGATCAGGGAAGTGAACCCGGTGAGCCTGGAAACGATCGCGGAAAAGGATAAAGTATATATTTACCCGGCCAAACACTATGTGACCAGTACTCCCCAGTTTGAAAAGGCCATGGCTAATATCAAGATAGAGCTGGAGCAGACCCTGGCTGAGATGAGGAGCCAGGGTAAGCTATTGGAAGCCCAGCGCCTGGAACAGCGCACTAATTTTGACCTGGAAATGATCCGGGAGATCGGCTATTGCAGCGGGATAGAGAACTACTCCCGCCATTTTGACAATCGCCAGCCAGGGGAACGTCCTAAGTGCCTGATCGATTATTTCCCGGAAGATTACCTGATGTTCATTGATGAATCACACGTGACCATTCCCCAGTTGAACGGGATGTACCACGGGGACAGGTCCCGCAAACAAACCCTGATCGATTACGGATTCCGGTTACCCAGCGCTATTGACAACCGGCCCTTGAAATTCGCGGAAATTGAATCATTGGTCAAACAAGTGATCTATGTTTCAGCTACGCCAGCCAAGTTTGAGCTGGAAAAAACAAAAGGAGTAATTGTGGAGCAGGTCATCCGGCCGACCGGGTTGGTGGATCCGGAGATAGTGATCCGGCCGAGCAAAGGACAGATCGATGACCTGATCAAGGAAGTCATGGAACGGGTAGCCAAACACCAGCGTACCCTGGTGACCACCCTGACCAAAAGGATGGCCGAAGACTTGACTGATTTCCTGTCGGATAAAGGACTACGGGTAAAATACCTGCATTCGGAAATTGATACCCTGGAGCGGGTGGAGATCCTGCGGGACCTGCGCAAGGGCGAGTTTGACTGCCTGGTCGGGGTTAACCTGTTGCGGGAAGGATTGGACCTGCCGGAAGTTTCCCTGGTAGCGATCATGGACGCGGATAAAGAAGGATTCTTGCGGTCAGAAACCTCGCTGGTCCAGGTGTGCGGGAGAGCGGCGAGAAATGTTGACGGGAAAGTATTAATGTACGCGGACAATATGACCGGCTCGATGCAACGGGCGATCAGCGAGATCAAGCGCCGCCGGATTAAACAGCTGGAATATAATAAGATACACAAGATCACGCCGCGGACCATCCAAAAGGCTATCCAGGACTTGGCTGAGTTCACCTCTCTGTCTAAACAAAAGGTTTATAGTTTTATCAAGGACGAAGGATATAAGTATACACCGGAAAAAGCTACCCCGGCTTTGCTCAAGGACCTGGAGCGGCAAATGCGGGAAGCAGCGGATAATCTTGATTTTGAACTGGCAATTATGCTACGTAATAGGTTATTGGAGCTGTCGAAAGCAGTAAAGGCGAAAAACAGTCTAAGCGAGGAGCAGTTGCCAGTAAAAGTGAAAAACAGTAAGAACGAGAAACAGTAGTAAGAGGTTGAAAGGTGTAGAAGTAGGTATGGAAGTAGGGCTTACTTCCAAAACCTATACCAAATGACCGTTTTCATTAAGAGGAGGAAAAGATGAAAAAAACAATGTACATAGTTTTATTACTATTAATATTTTATGCGACAGGAGCAGCGGCCAGGGTTGAGGACCCAAAATATCGTTTCGGAGTCGGAGTAATACTGGGAGAGCCCGTCGGTTTCACCGGCAAATACTGGCTCAATAACAAGGAAGCTTATGATCTTTCGGTCAGTTCCCGGTTTAGCAGTTATCTTTACCTGTCTGGGGCTTATTTATATCATAACTACGATATTTTTAAGAACCAGAAAGATCCTGGCTCAGCATCATTGTATTATGGCGGAGGTTTTCGTTTGATCGCTGACAGTGAGCATCATTACCGCAAGCATTATGAAGACGATACGTATGACTCTATATTCGGGCTGCGCGGCACTATCGGCGGGAGCTATTTGATACCAAATCAGCCTTTTGAGATATTCATCGAACTTTCCCCGATCATGAATATCACGCCGGCCACTGACCTGGATTTCAGCGCCGGGATAGGCGCCAGGTTCCTCTGGTAAGAAAATACTGGTAATTTTCCCCTGAAAAAGAGTATAATAGCATATTATCACGGCTAAAAAAGGAGGAGTACAATGGCTAAAAGGATTTTAGTCGTTGAAGATGAACCAGATATTGCCGAAGTGGTCAAACAAAGATTGACTGGCGCTGGTTTTGAAGTGATGATCGCTGAGGACGGCTATATGGGACTGGAAACAGCTCGCCGGGAAAGACCAGACCTGATCATTTTAGACTTGATGCTGCCCAAGATCGAAGGATATAAAGTCTGCCGGATGCTGAAATTTGATCAAGAATACAGCCATATACCGATCGTTATCCTGACCGCCCGCAGCCAGCCGGTAGAGGAAGAGATCGGCTATTCCACCGGAGCCAATCTCTATTTGACCAAACCATTTGATGGCAATGAATTGGTGAACAAAGTCAAAGAATTATTAAATATTGGAAATCAGGAGAAATAAATTATGGAAGTAACTGGGTCTCCTCATGTAAAAGGCCGCCTGCTGAGCGATATTTCCACTCGCTGGGCTTTTTGATCATGGCTATTATACTAATTGTTTTTCTTTCACAACTTGGCCAGCTAAAAAATATGCAGATGATCCTGATCTGGGCTGTAGCCGTTGTTGTCCCTATGAACCTAAGTTTGCAATTAGCCTTGAGAAAAGGCAAACACATCCCTCTCTTGACCGAATACCTAATACGGATGCTGGATATTGCCTTAATTACTTTCCTGGTCGTAGCCACGGGTAATGTAGCCAGCCCTTTTTACATTATGTATATCCTGTTGATCACCATGGGCGGATTCTCTCTGAACCAGAAACGTGTTATTTATGATTTCGCTATTTCCGCGGTCTTCTATATAATAGTAATGATAGCTTTTAATTTCAGCAGTTACCTGGTAGCTATCCACAAAGTCACCTATGAAGAAATGGCTTCGATACTTTTTGTCCGGGTAAGTTTTATGGCCTTAACCGCCTGGATGACCCATACTTATGCCGGGATAGTGAAGAAAAGGGAGGAAGAGTTAGCCCATAGCAATAATGAAAATGTGAAGTTATACCAGAATGTCCTGGACCTGAACCGTAACCTGGAACAAAGGATCGCTTTGGCGACCAAAGAGATCGCTGAACGCAGTAAGGAAAATGAGCAGTTATACATACAGCACAGCCGTTTATTTATTGATGTAACCAAGCTCCTGTCACTGGCGGTGGAAGCCAGGGATCCCTTTATCCGGGGTCATGCCGAGCGGATGACCAAATACGCCCAGGCTGTCTGGGAAGAAATGGTGATCAATTTCGGGCTCAAAGACTCACCGGAAACACAAAGGGTTTTATTCATGGCTTGCATGATGCAGAATATCGGCCGGATCGCCGTGCCTGATACTATTTTGAAAAAGAACGGGCCGCTGACGCCTGCAGAATGGGCTGAAGTAAAAAAACATCCCGTGATCGGCGCTCATATTATTAAGCAGATAGATGAGCTGAAGGAAGTAGCTGAAGCCGTACTGCATCATCGGGAACAATTTGACGGTACAGGGTATCCCCAGGCTTTGCGGGGAGAACAAATTCCCCTGGTGGCCCGCATTATTGCCGTGGTTGACGCTTTTGATGCCATGATCCATGACCGGCCATTCCGTCCGCGCAAAGAGAATATTGAAGCGATATCCGAGATCAAACGAGGATCTAATACCCAATTTGATCCCACGATAGTACAGGCTTTTATCAATGCCTATGAAAAAGAAAAAATAGTGGATCTTTAAAGGATCGCCGATGTTTAAAAAATTTGTCGTGGCTACCAGCCTGAATACTGAAATGATCGATATAACCTCCCGGGTCCAGGAGATCGTTGCCGGGATAAAAATAGACACCGGCCTGTGCTGTGTTTTTATTCCCCATACTACCGCCGGCATTACTATTAATGAAAATGCGGATCCCGCGGTGCGCCGGGATATGCTGGTAGAACTGAATAAGATCGTTCCCCAGCGTGATTATTTTACCCACATCGAAGGGAATTCAGCCGCGCATATTAAGGCCAGCCTGATCGGTTCTTCAGTAACTGTCCCTGTAGAGGCCGGGAAACTGGCACTGGGGACCTGGCAGGGGATCTATTTCTGTGAATTTGACGGTCCGCGGGCAAGAGAAGTTTGGGTACAGATAACCGGTTGATGGTTGATCGTCCGCTCCGATCTGTGATCGGAGCTCGTAGTTGATCGAAAAAGCTTAAAGGGATTTAAATGGATAAAATAATTAAAGAGGCATTAGCCGAAGATATTGGCACGGGTGACATAACTACTAAATTACTGGTTCCGCCAGGGAGAGTCAAGGCAGTGATCCTGGCAAAAGAAAACGGGATCTTTTGCGGAGAGAGGGTTGCCAGGCAGATATTTGGCGCCTATAAGATCAATTCCCGTTTCCTGGCGCGGGACGGCCGGGCTATTAAAAAGGGCCAGGTCATAGCGGAAGTAAGCGGCGATGCCCGGAATATTTTAACAATTGAAAGGACAGTATTGAATTTCCTGCAGCGGTTATCAGGCATAGCTACCTTAACCAGCGATTTTGCCCAAGCCGTGAAACCATATAAAGCCAAGGTACTTGACACTCGCAAGACCATTCCTGGTTTACGTTTACTAGAGAAATATGCCGTGGCCTGCGGCGGTGGATTTAACCACCGGATCGGGCTCTATGATATGATATTGGTGAAGGATAATCATTTGAAACTCGTTGGTGGTTGGTCGTTGATGGTTCGTAGTTTAAAACAAAAACCAAAAAACATGAAGGTAGAAATAGAGGCTGAGAATTTGATGCAGGTGAAAGAAATAGTGAACGCGCGGGTCGCGGATATTATCCTGTTGGATAATATGAGCATCCCTACCCTGAAGAAGGCGATCAAATATATCCGTCAGGCCAGCCCGCGTACTTTGATCGAGATCTCCGGCCGGGTTAACCTTAGAAATGTCAAACAATATGCCAAGCTGGGGGTGGACCGCATCTCTATAGGCGCGCTTACCCATTCCGCAAAGGCGTTGGATATCAGTCTGGAAATCATACAATAATAGTCTCGTGGGAGTAGCCATGCAGGATGACGTATTAGGATTGCTGAGAAAACAGACTGGCAGTTATATGAGTGGTGAAGAGATGGCCCGGAAACTGGGTGTTTCCCGGATCGCTATCTGGAAGCAGATCCAATCCCTGAAAAGGCACGGATATGATATCAGCGCCCTGAAAAAAAATGGTTATATCCTGCGCTCCAGCCCTGACCTGATGCTGCCGGCAGAAATAAAAACTGGTTTGAAAGCAAAGATGTTCTGTGCCAAGATCCATTATTTTACCAGCATTGATTCCACCAATAATTATGCCAAGAAGCTAGCTCAGTCCGGCGCACCAGAAGGAACATTGGTGCTGGCTGAAACGCAGACACAGGGCAAGGGGCGGCTGGGCCGTTCCTGGTTTTCCCCGGTTGGCCGCAGTATTTATTTCTCCCTGATCTTGCGCCCGGACGTATTACCGGCATATGCCCAGCGGTTTACCTTGCTGGCTGGGGTAGCTGTGGCTGCGGCGATCAAGAAAACATGCGGTCTGACCGTGCGTTTGAAATGGCCGAATGACCTGGTAGTTGTCAATAAAGGTAGCTACCTCAAGCTCGGCGGTATATTGACTGAGATGGCGGCGGAAAGCGATCGGGTGAATTACCTGGTGACAGGAATCGGCATTAACGTTAATATTGATAAGAACGAATTTCCGGCAGACCTGCGCTCCCGCGGAACCAGCTTAAAAGCCCAGGATACCCATAACCTGCCAGTGGCAAGGGTAAAGCTGCTGCAGCAGATAATAACAGAGATGGAACATTACTACAAACGCTTCCTGAAAGGTGACTGGGAAAATATTATCAGTGAATATAGGGATTTTGACATCCTGGTAGGTAAAACAGTAAGGATCAAGCAGGGAGAAGATATTATCAACGGGAAAGTTATGGAGATAGACTCTGAAGGCAGGCTGGCGCTAAGGTCAAAGAACCAGGTCCTCAGGGTCATAGCCGGAGAAGTAACCTTGCAAAAATAAGTTGTTGGTTGTGGAGGTAAGTATGGAAGTATGGATGAAGTTTGTGGTTTAGAGCCTAACCACCATAAACCTTAGCCTAAACTTACTTCCTAACCTAACACCCAGCACCCAATAATTTAGGGAGCTCATATGTTATTAGCAATAGATATCGGCAATACTAATGTGGTAGCGGGGATCTTCCGGGCGAAAGCTCTGGTAGCCAACTGGAGATTTACCACTGATAACCGGCGGACCGATGATGAATATGGTTTGGAGCTGACTGGATTGATCAATGCCACGTTACCTGCCGGGAACAGGGAAATAACCGGCGCGATAATAGCCAGTGTTGTGCCCAGCTTGACTGATGTCTGGGTACAAGTATGCCGGAAATATGTGAAGAATAAGGCGCTGGTAGTTGACCCCAGGAAAGTACCTATGCCGATCTTATACGATGTCCCGGGAGAAGTAGGCACAGACCGGATCGTCAATGCCCTGGCTTCCTGGGAGCTCTACCGTGAAAAAGGGGAACCCATGATCGTAGTTGATTTTGGCACGGCGACTACCTTTGATGTGGTTTCGCGGAACGGGGAATACCTGGGTGGAGCTATTGCTCCGGGTATCGGGATCTCTTGTGAGGCTTTATTCCGGAGAACAGCCAAATTGCCCAAGGTAGAGTTGGTCAAGCCGGATAAGTGCCTGGGTAAAAATACCGTGCATAGCATGCAGGCAGGGTTGGTATTTGGTTTCCTGGGCCAGGTAAAAGAGATACTGAAACAACTAAAAAAAGAAACCAGGGGCAAGCCTGTTATCGTAGGTACCGGCGGGTTGGTGAATTTGATCCAGAACGCGGAAAAAATATTTGATAAGGTCAACCAGGACCTGACCTTGATCGGATTACGGATGATCTATGACAAAAAATGAATTTACGCGCAGGAAAAGCCCGTTCACTGAACTGGTCGGCATAAAAACTGTGGGCCAGGGAAAACAGTTCCAATTGAAAGTACAGAAAAAGCATACAAATTCACACGGTTATGCCCACGGCGGGGCGATCTTCAGCCTGGCTGACCGCGCTTTTGCTTGCGCGGTAAATACGCCGGGTAAGATATCGGTCGCGATGGAGATGAAGATAAATTATCTTTCCCCGGTAGCGATCGGGGATGTACTGGTGGCGCGCGCTAAGGTGATTAAAGAGGGGAAAAGAACCACGGTTTGCCTGATCGAGATAAAAAGAAAAAGCGAATTGGTAGCGATGGTCCTGGCTACATCTTTCAATGTAAAACACTAATTACCCTAATGCCTGCCTGCCGGTAGGCAGGACAGCGTAGAATGAATATAAAACAGATTCTTAAAGAATTTTTCATCCCGGAGCAGCATAAAACCGAGCCGGTATATTTCTATGGACGGGTGCTGGTATATGTGTTCTTTTTGATCTGGGGTTTCAGGTTAATGAAAACCCCCATGAATGACCAGATGATGTCTTTCATGCACAATATAAACCTGCCGATGCACGAAGCCGGCCATATCATCTTTTCTTTTTTAGGAGATTTTATGGGAGTGCTGGGCGGGACATTGATGCAATTGATCATGCCGGCTATCGTGACCGGGGCGTTCCTGCTGAAGAACCGGGATGCCTTTGGGGCCTCGATCGGTCTTTGGTGGCTGGGACAGAGTTTCATGGACAGTGCTCCTTATATTAATGATGCCCGGGCCGGTGAATTGATGCTACTGGGCGGCGTGACCGGGAAAGAAGCGCCAGGATACCATGACTGGGAAAATATCCTGGGACGTTTGGGCTGGCTGCAGTATGACCATCTCCTAGCGACGGCCAGTTTCGCGGCGGGTATCATACTTATGCTGGCAGCTCTGGCCTGGGGCGGATATATGCTCTATCTGCAGTTCCAGGCTAATCAGGACGCGTATGAATAAATGCAGGTCTTATTTGTTCGTTATCTTGCTGTTGATCTACGGGATCACTTTTTTCACCCGTAATGATTATCGTGGCGTTACTGATATTGTCCCGGCAGCCACGCAAGCTCCTCTGCAGAAGCCAACGGCCAGCCAAAAACCTATTGTTTTTACCAAAGATGGCTATGCCTACGAATTAACGCCGCTTTTTAATTATACGGTCAACGCGCTGCTTGTACATAAACTAAATTACAAGAGCTTTAGTATTTATAAATACGCTTCGGCTTTTCCCATGGATGTAAGCCTGGTCTGGGGCAGTAACCTGGCAACGAAAGTTTACCAGAGCAAGAAACTGCGGTTTTGGCAGGACGGCCGATTCACCTATTGGCAATATGAAGCCGGCATAGAGGTTAATTCTACCGAGATCGCCAATGAGCATCTTATTGTTAATAACCAGGCCATAGAACAAAAAATGAATTCCCTTAATGTGGGGGACCAGGTCAAGATCAAAGGTCAACTAGTCAATGTAACAGCTATTAATACCGGGCCAGTGAGTATTGATAAGCCACGTTTGTATAAATGGCAAACCAGCACCGTCCGGAACGATACGGGCGCTGGCGCCTGCGAGATAATATATGTGGAGGATATTGAGATCCTGAAAAAAGGAAATCCTGTGTCCTGCGTTCTTTTCAAACTGAGTTTTTATGGATTAGTCCTGTTGGTAAGCTGGTTCGTAATCGAGCTTTTTATCTAATACAGCGTAAAGGAGTGGATTATGAAGACAAGCAAAGCGATGGTGTTGGTCTTATTCGCGGTCATAGTTTTGTTTTCCCCTTGGACACTGCGCGCAGATACTGCCAAAAAAGTATTGTTAGCGGTTTATTATGATAATCCAGATTACGTCATCTGCCGGAATACTTTCCGTGAAGAATTGACCAAAGAAGCCCAGAAAGCCGGCTTGGCCGTGGAGTTCATGATTCTGGATACCCAAGGCTCAAAGGAATTATTTATCGAACAGCTTAAAAAAATGGAGCCGCAGGTCGACCTGGCCTTTACCGCGGGAACGCCTAATTGCCTGGCGATCAAAGAAGCTGGTTTTGCTAAGCCAGTGATCTTTACGGCGGTAGCTGATCCCGTAGGAGCTAAACTGGTTGAGAGTCTGGCCCAGCCGAACAGCAATTTTACTGGCAGCCATTGCGCGGTATCCGCTGACCGGCAATTGAGCGCCCTTCTTTATGTATTGCCCCGGACAAAAAGGATCGGGATCCTGTATAATGCCAAGGATCCTTCACCGCTGAGCCAGGTTAAAACCTGGAAAGAAGCTATGGCCAGGATCAAAATGAAACCAATTGAGTTTTTTATTCCTCCAGACGCTAATTCCGTAGATTCCCTGGCGGCCGCGGCCAAGCCAGCGGTACGCAAGGTTGATGTCCTGGTCACCGTGGCTGACGCTAAAGTGTCAGCTTTCGGAGAAGGGATCATCGCGGTGGCTAATATCAATAAAATACCGACCTTCGCTTCCCTGAACAGCCTGATAAAAAAGGGAGCGTTATGTTCCTTGGGATTTGATTTTAAGATGGGCGCCGCGATCACGGTTCCGCAAGCCATAGACATCCTGAAAGGCGGGAATCCGGCGATCATACCAGTGATCACGCATTCTGAATATCGCCTGGTCATTAACTTGAATACCGCCCGGGTCATCGGGCTGGAAATACCGGCTAATGTCCTGAAAACCGCGGCCGAGGTCGTAGAGTAAAAAAAGTTCTTGACAAAAAAAGCGGTATTTGGTATATATTAGCAGTCACAACTTAAGAGTGCTAACTTACAATTGCACTTATATAATTGTAAGTTTCTGCTTTTATAAGGGTTATAGATAATAAAAAAAGGAAAGGAGGAGACAGTATGAAGTTGAAACCGCTTGGAGACAGAGTGTTGGTGAAAGCCCTCGAGGCTAAAGAAGTGAAAAAGGGAGGCATTATCATCCCTGATACAGCTAAAGAAAAACCGCAGGAAGGGGAAGTGATCGCGGTTGGCCCAGGCAAGACCGATGATAATGGCAAAAAGATCGCCATGGATGTTAAAGTAGGCGATAAGATCTTGTTCGGCAAGTATTCCGGTACAGAAGTAAAAATCAATGACGTCGAATATCTCATTATGCACCAAGACGATATCATGGGCATAGCAGAGTAAAAGGGGGTTGAGGGAAATGGCAAAGATCTTAAAGTTCGGTGAAGAAGCGAGACAATCATTATTAAAAGGTATTAATATCCTGGCCGACGCGGTGAAAGTAACCCTCGGACCCAAGGGCAGAAATGTGGTATTGGACAAAAAGTTCGGTTCACCAACTATTACCAATGACGGCGTAACCATTGCCAAGGAGATAGAGTTGGAAGACCCGTTCGAGAATATGGGCGCGGAACTGGTCAAGGAAGTAGCTTCCAAGACCAATGACGTGGCTGGTGACGGCACCACCACCGCTACTGTATTGGCCCAGTCAATTATGAAAGAAGGCTTGAAGAACATTACCGCCGGCGCCAATCCCTTACATATAAAGAAGGGTATTGAGAAAGCCGTTGACGCGGTCGTCAAGGAGATCAAAAAGGTAGGAGATGCGCATAAAGTAAATACTAAGGAAGAGATCGAGCAGATCGCTTCCATCAGCGCCAATGACAAAGAAGTAGGTAAATTGATCGCTGAAGCCATGGAAAAAGTCGGCAAAGACGGTGTCATCACCGTGGAAGAAGCCAAGTCCATGGAAACCACTTTGGAAGTAGTGGAAGGCATGCAGTTTGACCGCGGTTATGTGTCACCGTATTTCGTGACTGACCCGGAAAGAATGGAAGCAGTGCTGGAAGAAGCGTACCTCTTGATCACTGATAAAAAACTATCTTCAATGCAGGATCTGTTACCGGTATTGGAAAAGATCGCCCAAACCGGCCGGCCATTCATGATCATCGCTGATGACGTGGAAGGCGAAGCCTTAGCTACCCTGGTAGTGAACCGGTTGAGAGGCACCTTGAAGTGCACCGCGGTCAAAGCCCCAGGTTTTGGCGACAGGCGCAAAGAGATGCTCGAAGATATCGCTATTCTCACTGGTGGACAGGTGATCAGCGAAGATATTGGTATCAAAATGGATAAGGCTGATCTGACCATGTGCGGTAAAGCCAAGAGAGTGACCGTAGACAAGGAAAATACCACTATTGTCGGCGGCGAAGGCGATAAGAAAGCCATTGAAAAGAGAATTTCCCAGATCCGCAAGCAGATCGAAGAAA
>JAQTQE010000006.1 GCA_028712365.1 bacterium | reverse complement strand
ATGGTGGATATGGTCGTAGAACGGAAAAACTTGAAGGATACTATCGAAAAACTCCTGGATTACCTGTACAAAGGGTAATAGGTGAAGGTTGTAGAAGTAGGTATGGAAGTAGGTCTAAAGTTTATGGTTTAGAGCCTAACTCCCATAGACTTCAGACCAAACTTACTTCCAAAACTTACACCTAATAACTGTTTCTCGTATTGACTGGCTCACTGTTCTTAGTTTTGACTGGCAACTGTTGTATAAAAGGGTTTGTAGTTGAGTGATTCGATGTGTTATAATAAAAAAATAAGTTCTTTTAATAACGCTATTCGCTATTTGGAAAGCTTAGCTTTGCTCGGGGTGCAATTTGACCTGAAAAGGATCGCCAAGGTCTTAGTAAATTTCAATGATCCCCAAGACCGGGTGCCGGTGATCCACATCGCCGGAACTAACGGCAAAGGTTCGGTTTGCGCTTTCCTGGCCAGTATCCTGCAAGCAGCAGGAAAGAGAACAGGGTTATATACTTCTCCGCATTTGGTAGAAGTGACCGAGCGGATACAGATCGAACGGAAGGATATTGACCGGGCCGCGTTTGCCGGTTTGATCAGTGCAGTACGGGAAGTTTGTGATTCCTTGCGGATAAAGTTGACTTATTTCGAAATACTGACCGCGGTGGCATATATTTATTTTAACCGGGAAAAAGTTGACGTAGCTATTATTGAAACAGGGATGGGTGGCAGGCTTGACGCCACCAATGTGGTTAAGAAACCGCTGGTCTCAGTGATCACCAATGTGGATTATGACCATACCGAGTACCTGGGTAATACTTTAAAAAAGATCGCCAGGGAAAAAGCAGCGATCATTAAGAATAACGGCGTCATTGTGACAGCGGCCACGCAACCTGAAGTATTGGCAGTGCTTAAGGAACAATGCCGGAAGAAAAAAGCCAGGCTGGTCAGGGCGGACAAAAGTATCAGTATCCCGGCTGGCTGGCAGATCAGGCTTAAAGGAACACATCAAAAAGTAAATGCTGCTTGCGCTGTGGGCGCGATCAAGGAATTGCAGCGGCAAGGCTTTAAAATATCGGAAAAGGCAGTTAAGCAGGGATTGGCAAAAGCCTTCTGGCCCGGAAGATTAGAAATCTTTAAACTGCCGTCTGCCGTCTGCCGTCCGCGAACCATTCTTTTAGACGGCGCTCATAACCCAGCTGGTATGCGCTCCCTGGCTGAGTATATAAAAACCAGGAAAAACGGCTCTAGTAAGCTTATTTTGGTTTTTGGCGTTTTGAAGGATAAGGATTATTACCAGATGATCGGGAGTATAGCTCCTTTGGCGGATCAGGTCATCTTGGTACGGCCTGTTTCGGAAAGAGCTTTATCTCCGCATAAGATCAAAAAATCTTGGAAGGCAGAAACTCCGGTATTGATAACCGGAAGTATCCCGCTGGCAATAAAGCAGGCCTTGAAATTATCCAAGGCAAAAGATCTGGTGACTATCACCGGTTCACTATATACGGTTGGCGAAGCAAGGAAATATTTAATTACGTTGAAAAATGGAGGAGAGAAACATGGCTGATGTGGTGTTAAAACACGTAGGCAAGCTGTTCAAGAGTAAAAAGAGCGGTGAGGATGTCTGGGCGGTAAAAGATTTTAACCTGGAGATAAAAGACAAGGAATTTTGTATCTTCGTCGGTCCTTCAGGATGCGGCAAAACCACTACCCTGCGTATGGTGGCGGGGCTGGAAGAGGCTTCAGAAGGAGAGATTTGGATCGGTGATACTGTGGTCAATAATGTACAGCCAAAGGACCGGAATATCGCCATGGTATTCCAGAATTATGCCTTATATCCGCATATGACTGTTTTTAATAATATGGCTTTTGGCCTGAAACTGCGTAAATTGCCAAAAAATGAGATCAAAACAAGAGTGGAAGAAGCGGCTGAAATATTGAGCATTACCCATCTCCTGAACCGGAAGCCAAAAGCGCTATCCGGCGGTCAAAGGCAGAGAGTAGCCGTAGGCAGGGCAATTGTCAGAAGACCAAAAGTGTTTTTGTTTGATGAACCCCTCAGTAACCTGGATGCTAAACTACGGGTCCAGATGCGGACAGAGATAAAGAAGATACACCGTAAACTGGATGCTACCATCATTTACGTGACCCATGACCAGATCGAAGCTATGACCATGGGCGACAGGATCGTAGTCATGAAAGACGGCTTGATCCAGCAAATAGCCGATCCTTTGACACTTTATGATAAACCGGTAAATAAATTCGTGGCTGGCTTTATCGGCAGTCCTCCGATGAACTTTATTGAATGCACGGTAGTGAAAAAGGGTGACGAGCTGTACCTGGAAGAAGGGAAGCTCAGTTTGAAGATCAATAGCCCGATCTCTGACCTGTTGGCGAATTGCGTGGACAAAAAGGTAGTGTTTGGGATACGGCCGGAAGATATTTACGATAAATTTTTTGCCCGCAGTATACCGGGTTGTTGTCCGGTTAAAATGAAAGTCGACGTGATCGAACCCATGGGTAGTGAGATATACGTCCATTTATCTTCCGGGAATAATCTCTTCCTAGCCAAACTTGATTCGCACGTGAAAGCGGAAGTGGAAAAAGACCTGGAAGTTGTTTTTAACATGAATAAGATACATATATTTGACGCGGAAACAGAAAAAACCATTATTTAAATTAGAATTTGTATTATCTATGGGGTGGCTGATGTCTAAATACAGTGTTGGCGTTGATTTGGGCGGGACGAATATCACTATCGCTCTCGTTGACCTTAAAGGCAAGATCAAGAATAAAGTTAAGATCTCCACGCAAGCAGATAAGGATGCCCGCTATATTATACAGACCATCATTGAAAATATTAAACTATTGATCAGGGATATAAACTGCAACCAGATCATTGGCATTGGTATCGGCGCTGCCGGGCAGATCGATCACGCTAAGGGAATGATCCAGTTTTCTCCTAACCTGCACTGGCGCAATATACCTATTGTCAAAGAGATCAAAAAAGAATGCAAGCTGCCGGTTTTTATCGATAATGACGCTAATGTCGCCTGTTACGGTGAATATCTATTTGGCGCCGGCAAGGGAGCGCAGAGCGTTATTTGCGTGACCTTGGGGACAGGTGTGGGCGGGGGTATAATCATTGACGGGAAGATCTACCGCGGTGCCGGCGGAGGAGCCGGAGAGATCGGGCATATTACGGTTGAATCCAAAGGCCGTAAATGCAACTGCGGTAATCATGGCTGCATGGAAGCCTATGTCGGTGCTCCGCATATCCGGGAACGCTGTATTGAAAGGTTAAAGACCGGTGAAAAAAGCATCATTACCAGGTTAGTAGAAGGAAGCCTTTCCAAGATCACTCCCAAGGTTTTAGAAGAAGCGGCATTCTATAAAGATGCGCTGGCTCTGGAGCTATGGCAGGAAACAGGTATGTACCTGGGGATAGGTTTGGCCAGCTTGGTCAATATTTTTAATCCGGAAAAGATTATTATCGGAGGAGGAGTCGCCAACGCCGGCAAGTTGATCTCAGATCCCATGATGAAAACCATTAAGGAACGGGCCCTGGCAGTATCACTGCATGACGTTAAGATCGTGCGGGCGAAATTGGGTGAAGAAGCCGGGGTGATCGGGGCGGCAATGTTGGTGTTAAGCGAATAAAAATGGCCAAAAAACTAAGCGGCATAGTTGCCTTTTTTATAATCCTCAATTCTTTTTTTTTATTAGCAGCAGGGGCTGAAGAAGCAGATCGCCCTGTTGATATCAAGGCTGATTACCTGGAATACCAAAAACAAAAAGACCTGGTCTACGGTACTGGCCATGTCCAGGTGACTTCTGAGGACATGTATCTGGAGGCTGACGAGATCTTTTACAATTTAAAAGAAGAAACCGTGACCGCGGTTGGGCATGTTGTCGGCAAAGACAAGACCCAGGACCTGAGCGGCCAGAAAGTGACCTATAACCTGAAAACCAAGCAGGGGGTACTTTCTTACGGTAAAATATATTCTTATAAATGGTACATCACCGGGCCGACAATGGAGCGCCAGGGCCCGGAGAAAATGTACCTGCCTACCGGCTATATGACTACCTGCGACCTGGAACAGCCGCATTACCGGATCAGGGCCAGCCGGATCGCGGTATACCCGCAAAAATACCTGGTTTGTTATCATGCCAGGTTCTATATAGGAGATCTCCCGATACTGTATTTCCCGGCCTATTACCAGTCACTGAAAAAGAAGAAATACACCCTGAATGTCTATGCCGGCCATAACAGCACGGAAGGTGATTTTGTTAAAGTTATGTATGGTTATCCCTTGAGCGATAATACCTACGGGAAACTATATCTTGATTATATGGAGTACCTGGGTTGGGGTAAAGGCGTGCAGTATGAATATAATTATCCTGACCGGATGACTGGTTCCTGGTACTATTATCATATTCACCAGAAAGAGCGGCTGGAGCCGCCTATCCTGCCGGATGTCACCCGCTGGAACGCGGTCATATCCCACTGGCAGCGGCTGGATCCGACCTGGATCGCCCAGGCGAATATAAAAGTGCAAAGCGACCAGACCTTCCAAAAGCGTTATGAAGAAGAAGCCTGGCGCCAGGTAAATAACGACATTACATCGTATTTAGCCTTGAGCAAACTGGAGAAAGCCTATACTTTCAGGATATTGGGAGAAAGACGTGATCTCTGGGATGAAACAGCGCAGGATTATAAGCCAGACTACGTCTATGCCCCGCGGGTAAGTTTCAGCACCAACCAGATACGCTTACCCTGGAGCTATTCGCGCAAAGCGCCCTTGTATTTCACGTATAACCTGGAGACCAAAAGAGGATACGCCCAAAGCCAGGGATATTATCTCTGGGATGGCAACACTAATGTGACTTTGACTAACAGGCTGGGTCTTACCCGTAATATGTCTCTAACCCCGCAGGTTGGCTTGATAGAGGGATGGCAAGACAGGGTGGACTTACTGGATACCAGGAATGTACTACGTACCCAGTATTTTACCGGTTTGAACCTGCGTACCCGGGTGACTGATAACCTGGATTGGGACCTGGGGCATAGTTATACCGAAGAATTAAAGTCCCGGCCGTATGAAGCGCGCGGTGTGATCACCAACAGCGCTTCCACGTCTCTTGAATTCAGGTTTGCCCGGAAGATAAAGACAGCTAAAGCTTTACCTGAAAAAACAGGAAAATATCCCTGGCAGAGCAAGTTTTCAACTTTTGACTTTGGTAAAACACCGGTTAAAATGGCCGGCCTAAGGATCGATCTTTTAAGCCAGGAAATGAGCCAATACGCGCCGGCATTTGACGCGGACACGATTTTGCAGAAGTATTCTACTGCTGATCCGGTGGTAGTTTATTCGCGGAAACAATTGGTCAGGCTAAGGTCCAGTATCGGCTATAATCTGATCCATAACGGTTACTTCTCAGCGGAAAATCCGGATGATCCGGATAATCCAGTTAATCAAAAGAAGCGGTTTACAAACCTGGTCAATACTTTGACCATTACCCCGAGCGACTGGCTGACCATGTCTGCCACCGAAGAATATAGTATTATAAATAAAAACACCCAGCGGGTGACGACGGATCTAAACCTGGGCAGGAACCGGTGGAGTGTTGCGTTAGTGACCAGTTATTTAAAGAGCGATCCAGGCAGCCTGGATGTACAAAATAACGTTGGCTTCTGGCTAACTGATAATTGGCAGTTGAATTTTCATACAAAGTACAGGGTAAATAATGACCGGATAAAAATAACCGGGAGCAAGCTCACTGAACGCAGCGTGCAGCTATTCCGTGACCTGCATTGCTGGGAGATGTTGTTGTCCTGGACCAAGTACCAACTGGAAGAAGAATTATGGTTAAAAGTCAATATTAAGGCTTTCCCGGAAAGAAAACTGGGATTCTATCATTCCCAACGCGTCAATGGAGATGTGATGGAAGAAGAATGGAATATTAAGAGACAGTAAAAGAGGAGGAAAGAATAAGTATGAAGTGTTTAATTACAGGAGTTGCAGGCTTTGTCGGCAGTCATATGGTTGAATTTTTAATAAAACAAAAGGGAGCGGAGATCTTTGGCGTTGACCGGTGGTATACTAAGAAGGATAATATTAATCATTTATTGGGAGAATTTGAATATTTAGAGTTTGATATGACTGATTTCAGTTCCGTGTTGAAAGTGCTGGAAAAGACCAGGCCGGATAAGATCTTTCACCTGGCGGCTCAGAGTTTCGTTCCGACCAGTTGGAACGCGCCGGCGGAGACGCTTAATACTAATATTATCGGGCAATTGAATATTTTTGAAGCAATCAGGCAATTGAATATCGATCCCTGGATACAGCTGGCCTGTTCCAGTGAGGAATATGGTATGGTTTATCCGGATGAAGTCCCGATCAAAGAAACCAATCAATTACGGCCGTTGTCACCTTATGCCGTAAGTAAAGTTGCCCAGGACTTATTGGGATACCAATATTGCCAAAGCTATAAATTGAAAACTATACGGACCAGGGCTTTTAACCACACCGGCCCGCGGCGCGGTGATAATTTTGTGACCAGTAATTTTGCCAAGCAGATCGTGGAGATCGAGAAAGGCAAGAGGGAACCGGTTATCCATGTTGGCAATCTGGATGCCAAGAGAGATTTCACGGATGTACGTGATATAGTTCGCGGTTACTGGTTGGCCACGGAAAAGTGTGAACCCGGTGAGGTCTATAATATCTGCTCCAACACTACTATCAGTATTAAAGAAATGCTCAATACCTTGATCGGTTTTTCTAAGATGAAAGACCGGATCAAAGTGAAAGAAGACCCTGCCAGGTTAAGGCCAAGCGATGTAATGATACTGTATGGTGATAACACTAAATTCACGAAACAAACCGGCTGGAAACCGGAGATCCCATTTAAGCAGACCATGGAAGACCTTTTGAACTATTGGCGGGAAAAAATTAGTTAAATAAAAAGCGGTTGATAAGTTGATACGTTGATAAGAAAAACTTCCAGATCCAATCAACTTATAAACTTAACATCTTATCAACTGTATTTTGAGGTGAATATGAAAGCACTAATACTCAGCGGTGGAAAAGGCACCAGGCTCCGGCCCATTACCCATACCAATGCTAAACAGTTGATCCCGATCGCCAACAAGCCAATCCTCTTTTATGGTATTGAAGCGATCAAAGAAGCAGGCATTATTGACGTAGGTATCGTGGTCGGCGATACTAAAGATGAGATCAAACAGGCAGTTGGCGATGGCAGTAAATGGGGCGTAAAGGTCACGTATATAGAGCAAGATGAACCGTTAGGATTGGCCCACGCGGTCAAGATTTCCAAAGAATTTATCGGTAGTGACAGTTTTGTTATGTACTTAGGTGATAACCTGATCAAAGACGGCATTAAATCCCTGGTTGAAGAATTTGAAGCCAAAAAGCCAAACGCCCAGATCTTGCTGGCCCATGTGCCGCATCCGGAGCAGTTCGGAGTGGCGGAATTACTGGAAGGCCGGGTGATCAGGTTGGAAGAAAAGCCAAAACATCCCCGTAGTGACTTAGCTTTGTGCGGCGTATATATGTTCGACCAGTCGATTTTCGAAGCGGTTAACAGCATCCAGCCCAGCGCCAGGAACGAATTGGAAATCACCGATGCTATTCAAAATCTCATTGATAAGAAGAAGAAAGTACACCCGCATATTATCACCGGCTGGTGGAAAGACACTGGCAAACTGGAAGATATGCTGGAAGCCAACAGCATCATCCTGGATACCTTTACCTTTACCAATGAAGGACGGATCGACGCTAAATCAAAGATCGAAGGGAAAGTGGTTATTGAAAAAGGAGCGATCGTTGAAAACAGCGTTGTCCGGGGTCCGGCCATAATCGGTGAAAATGCCAAGATAATTAATTCTTATGTCGGCCCATATTCAGCTATTTATTTTGGTACGTGCATTGAATCCAGCGAGATAGAGCATAGTATAGTCCTGGAAAACAGCCATATCATCGACATTAGAAGGATTGAAGACAGTTTGATCGGCCAAAACGTGGAAGTAAAGAAGTCCCACTCCCGGCCGCAAGCGTATCGCATCATGGTAGGAGATAGTTCGAGGATCGAAGTACTTTAATGGAAGGAAGGATAGTATGATAGCAGGTGTGGTGCTCAAGGATTTAACCGTACATAAAGATGAGCGGGGCGCTTTATTTGAAATACTGCGCAGCGATTATCCCGAATTCAAGGCTTTTGGCCAAACATATATCACAGTTTGCAAGCCAGGATGGGTAAAAGGGTGGCATTACCACTTGAAACAATAGGATTATTTTTGTGTCTTGCGTGGTAAGGCTAAAATTGTCCTGTTTGACAGGCGAGAAGGATCGGCGACCAAAAGCGAGATTAATGAATTTGAATTGAGCGCGGAAAAACCCCAGGCTTTAGTCATCCCGGTGGGGATCGTACATGGTTTTGAGTGTCTCTCAGAGCATGAAGCCTGGATCATGAATGTGCCCAACCAATTGTATAATTATAAACAGCCTGATGAATTTCGCATAACTCTGGATTCTAAAGAAGTGCCATACAAACCATGGCAGGTTAAAAAAGGCTGGTAGATACAGTTGGCGGATAGCAGATGGCGGACGGCAGTAAAAAATTAGGAGGATTAGTTGTGAAGATTTTAGTAACGGGTGGAGCGGGATTTATAGGATCAAATTTTATCAGGCAGATACTGAAAAAATATCCTGATTATGAAATTATTAATTTGGACAAATTAACTTACGCGGGAAATCTGGAAAATCTGGCGGATCTGGAAAAAAACAAACGGTATGAATTTGTCAAAGGAGATATCGCTGATCCGAAAATAGTTGCCAAATGTGTCAAAGAAGCCCAGATCGTTGTTAACTTTGCAGCGGAAACCCATGTCGATCGTTCTATCGCTAATGCGGGAGATTTTGTCAAAACCAATGTTTTCGGGACCTATACCTTACTGGAAGCGGCCAAGAAAAGCAATATCAGTAAATATATCCAGATATCGACGGATGAAGTATACGGATCTATCGAAAAAGGGGCGTTTAAGGAAGCAGATGAACTGAAACCATCCAGCCCTTATTCAGCGACCAAAGCTAGCGCTGACCTGCTGTCTATGTCTTATTATATCACTTATCAATTACCAGTGATCATCACCCGTTCCAGTAATAATTTCGGACCGTACCAATTTCCGGAAAAAGTGATGCCTCTTTTTATTACCAATGTTTTGGAAGAAAAGCCTGTGCCTCTTTATGGCGATGGAAAAAATGTGCGGGATTGGGTATATGTGCTGGATAATTGCGAGGCTATAGACCAGGTGATGCACAAGGGAAAAACCGGCGAGATCTATAATATCGGCGGCGGCAATGAACTGGCTAATATTGAGCTAACTAAGAAGATCTTGGAATTACTGGGCAAGGGCGACGATTTTATTAAGCCGGTCAATGACCGTCTCGGTCATGATCGCCGGTATGCCTTGGATTGTTTCAAGCTGAGGAGTGAAATGGGCTGGAAACCGCAACATGATTTCAATCAGGCCCTGCAAGACACCATTACCTGGTATAAAGCAAATCAACAGTGGTGGAAGAAGTTAAAAAAATAGCTAATCACGCGAATGATAGCTAATATCACGAATTTAAAACGAAGCGAGTTTTATTCGAGTAATTAGCTGTAATTAGAGTAATTCGAGGGAGATTTTTATGCGGATCGTTATTACTGGAGCCAGTGGTATGTTGGGAACTGATCTGTTGCAAGCTTTGGCCGGAGAACATGAACTATTTGGACTGGATATCAGAAAGCCTGACAACCAGATAGCGGATATCAAGTATCAGTTATTGGATATCACGAAAACCAAGGAAACTTATGATACTATCACTACTATCAATCCGGAACTGATCGTTCACACTGCTGCTTATACTAACGTGGATGGGGCGGAAAGCGATCCGGAGCAAGCTTACCTGATAAATGCCCTTGGTACGAGGAATGTGGCTTTAGCCTGCCAGCGGTTTGATTCAGCTTTGATCTACATCAGCTCTGATTATGTTTTTAATGGACAGAAAAAAGAACCCTACATAGAAATAGATAAACCTGATCCCCAGGGAGCCTATGCGAAAAGTAAATACTGGGGAGAATTATATGCCCAATGGCTGGTCAGCCGTTTTATGATCATTCGCTCCAGTTGGCTGTATGGGAAGAATGGCAAGAACTTTGTCGAAGCGATCCGGTCGCAATTAAAGATTAAACCTGGTTTAAAAGTGGTAAGTGACCAAGTCGGTTCTCCAACCTATACCGTAGATTTGGCAAGTGCTATTAAGCGGCTATTAACCATCAACAATCAACTATCGACTGGCTTGTACGGTATCTGGCATATCACTAACAGCGGGTCCTGTTCCTGGTTTGATTTTGCCAAAGAGATAGTGAAGCAGGTAGACGCTAAAGTGGGTGTGGAGCCGATAAGCACGCAACAAGCGAACCGGCTTGCTCCCCGGCCCCAGAATTCAGTGCTTGATAATTTTAATTGGAAACTGCATGAATTGCCTCTTTTACCAACCTGGCAAGACGCGTTAAAACGGTACTTGAAACAATGAGAATTATAAAGAATGTTTTCTCTTTTATTAGTATTGCGCTGCTGGGTATACTAATAATTGTTGTCTTTTGGTATAACTGGCCGCAAAAGCAGGAAGATAAATTTCTTTATTTACCGGATAATTCTCTGGCTTACGGACAGTTTAGCGTTAATTGGAGCCAAAAAGGGCCGGCTCAGCTCTTTGATGTTTTTTGGCAGAAAATGATCACAGCCAATCCCCAATTGAATAATAGCCTGATAAAAAAAATAGTACTTTCCGCGCTGCCCAAAGATGTTTTATTTAGTTTATCATATGACCGTGAGTACTTACGCCTGAACAAACAACCTGATTATTGTATTATTATCGATCTAGGCAAGAAGACGAGACTAATTAATCTTAGCGCTAAAATGGTTTCTTACCGGGGCTTAAGAATAAGCAATAATTTAGCGATCCTGAATTCGTCAGGGTTTGGTAATAGGTCATTAGCGATAGCCGACTTGAATGGGTTAAAGGCTCTTTTTAAACCTTATGCCAGGGAAGAGTTGAATATTTATTTGCCCAATAGGCAAAAGGCATTAACCGCGTTGGTCAAAATATTGGAGGAAAAGAACAATTTCGCCTTTTTCCCTTCTATTGATTCAGTCGATTATGTCCAGGTGAGCGGTAATTTGGTCAGCGCTGACCAAATCAAAGGGAAAATGTCTTTCGCTGCCAAGTATATTGCTGATGTCGACAAAATAGGCTTAGATGCTTTTTTCCTCAATAACCTGTTGATGAGATCGCTCCTGGGGTATGGTTTGACTTATGAAGGAGAAGTAAGTTCATTGGCTAATTTCGTTGAGATCAATTACCAGGTAAAAGATTTAAATAAAATCTGGCAGCAGGTGCAATGACTCAACCCGGAATTTGCAATAGACTTTGGCGTTTGACGAAAGATCTCTTTGGATTTCCTTCTAAAAAAGTTCTTAAATACCGTATAGTATTCGCGAACTTTTTTCTGCGGAACTCCTGCGAGCTTTTTCGTCTCGGTGCTCAAACCTATTACCAACCCCGAGTTAAACATCTCTGGTTACTATCATTATATTTCTTACTTGGTGTAAGTATCGGGCAGGCTGAAGAATTGGTTAATTATGTGCCAAAGAACGCCGAGATCGTATTTAGTTTGAAAAATCTTGACTCCAGCAGCGCCTGGCGGTCCCTGATCAAGACTTACCAGTCCAAAGTAGCGCAGCATCAGGATGATCCGAATTACCTGCTCGTATCATATTTATTCAAGCAATTCACCTTTAAACAGATCGCCGGAGGAAGTTTCCCTGCTGGCACAAGCTGGAACAATATACTGGTTTTATTCCCTGACCTGGCCGGGGAAAAGGAAAGGTTTAACAAATTCCTGATCGATAATTTAGGTAATTTTGTCAGTATTAATCCTGGTTGGAAAAAGAAAGAAGGTAACCAACAGAATGTTTATTTTGACAGCCAGGCTGAGAATAATGAAAGTTTGACCGCTTTTTCTGTGCAAAATGACCGGGTTGTCCTGGCCAGTAATAGCGGCATAGTCTCTAAATGCCTGGAAACGAAAAAAACAGGCGTGGGTATCCTTACCGCGGCTCTCTTTAAAGAAATGTCAGGCCAGATCCCCAAAGGTTACGAAGGTTATGTCTTTGTAAACAACCAGAGCCGCCGGTTTTCACAAGAATTAAAAAAATGGGAAACAGATAATAAGCTAGTAGTGCTAATGTCTGGCCAATGGCTGGAATCGTTGTTGCTGGCGTTCAACCTGGTGACTGACAATGAGGTTAAGGGAAAGATCGTTTTTAAATGTAGTGACCCGGCCAAAATTAAACTGGTGCAGAATGACGCCCGGTTCCTGGGAGAAGTGGTCAAACGCAAGTACGCTTATTCCCAACTGGTTTGGGATAATAAGATAACGGTGCAAGGCGGCCTGGTGATACTTGATTTTAGCGCTACTAATTTTAAGGCGATCTTAGACCGGGAATTATAACGGAACAGGGGTTCATTTAAAAGCAAGGAGAAAGAGCGGAATGAAGATTTGTGTCGTTGGTTCGGGATATGTCGGGTTGGTCACCAGCGCTTGTTTTGCGGATTTCGGCAATACAGTGGTGGGAGTGGATATCGACCGGGAAAAAGTAAAGCAGCTCAATAAAGGTAAAGTACCGTTCCATGAACCGGGCCTGGATGAGCTTATTAAAAATAATATTAAAGACGGCCGCCTTACTTTTACCACTAATCTGAAAAAAGTCGTCAATGACAGTGACCTGGTATTTATTTGCGTGGGTACCCCGACGCATCGTAACGGCAGTATCGATCTTTCGTATGTAGAGCGGGCAGCCAGGAATATAGGCGAAAGTATAGATGGTTATAAGATCGTAGTCACCAAAAGTACCGTGCCGGTAGGCACCAGCAAAAGGATCACCGGGATCATTGCCGCGGCACTGAAGAAACGCCGGGAAAAAGTAAAATTTGACGTGGTCTCGAATCCTGAATTCCTAAGAGAAGGGGCTGCTGTTTTTGATGCGACCCATCCTAACCGGATCATAGTGGGGACGGAGAGTACCGCGGTCCGCCAGGTGATGAGCGAGCTTTACCGGCCGCTTTACCTGCTCGGCACGCCAATGGTCTTTACGAATTGCCAGACCGCGGAATTAGCCAAATACGCGGCCAATGCTTTTTTGGCTACTAAGATCTCGTTTATCAATGAGATCGCCAATATGTGCGAAATAGTCGGGGCAGAAGTAAAAGATATTGCCAAGGCTATGAGTTATGATAACCGTATTGGCGGTAAATTCCTGCATGCGGGCATAGGTTACGGCGGCAGTTGTTTCCCCAAAGATACGCGCGGCCTGGTCTATCAATCCGGCGCAGCGGGATATGAGATGAAGATCGTAGCCGCGGCAATCAAGGTGAATGAAGAACAGGTAAAAAGGTTTTGCCGTAAAATTGTTTCCCAATTGGGGACGTTAAAGAATAAGACGATCGGTATATTGGGCTTGTCATTTAAACCTAATACCGATGATATCCGGGAAGCGCCGGCTTTAGCCGTGATAGATTTCCTGCAGCATGAAAAAGCACTGGTCAAAGTTTTTGATCCCGTGGCTATGGCTTTGGCCAGGAGAAGCGTAAAAGGCGTCACTTTTTGCCGGGATGCTTACCAGACCGCTAAAGATTGTGATGCGCTTTTGATCATTACTGAATGGAATGAGTTTAGGAACCTGGACTTAGCCAGGATCAATAAACTAATGAAAAAACCCGTCATCATTGACGGCAGGAATATATATAATCCCGGAGAAATGAAAAAGCTCGGATTTATTTATACCGGGGTGGGGAGAGGATAAATGAAAGTAGTAATCTTAGCAGGCGGTAAAGGGACCAGGTTAAGCGAGGAAACGCAATCTATACCCAAACCTATGATCGAGATCGGCGGTAAACCAATCTTGTGGCATATCATGAAAACATATTCCAATTATGGATTTAATGAATTTGTGATTTGCTTGGGATATCATGGCTACATGGTGAAGGAATATTTTTCCCATTATTTCCTGCATATGAGCGATGTGACCATGGACCTGGCCAAGAACAGTATGAGCATCCATACTACGGCTTCTGAGCCCTGGAGAGTAACCATGGTAGACACCGGGCAGGAAACTATGACCGGCGGGCGTTTGAAAAAAGTAGAGAAATATATCGGTAATAATCCGTTCATGATGACGTATGGTGATGGGATCGGCAATATTGATATCCCGGCGCTGGTAAAATTTCACCAGGAACATAAAACCATGGCCACAGTTACCGCGGTCCAGCCCCTGGGCAGGTTCGGCAGCCTGGATATTGGCGGGGAAGATAAAGTATCTTCATTCCTGGAAAAACCAAAAGGCGATAATACCTGGATCAATGCCGGATACTTTGTACTGCAACCGGAAGTGTTCAAATACATTGAAGGCGACAGCATATTATGGGAAAAGGAGCCGGTGGAAAAACTGGCGCAGGAAGGTCAGTTAGCGGCCTACCGGCATAATGGCTTCTGGCGTCCGATGGATACTCTCAGGGATAAAAATGAATTGGAACGGCTCTGGCGGTCAGACCAAGCGCCCTGGAAAGTTTGGAAATAAGCAGAAAAGGCAGATGCGCTCATGAGTAATAATTTTTGGCGGCAGATGAAGGTTCTAGTAACCGGGCATGAAGGTTTCTTAGGATCTAATCTGACCAGGCAGATCTTAGCGAGAGGCGCAAATATCGTTGGCCTGGATATCCTGATAAACCGGAAAGATACTGTTTTTAATAAAGATGAGTACAAACGGTTCATCACTATCAAAGGGAGTGTCACTGATTTTCCCCTGGTTAAAAAGATCATTGCCAAGCATAAGATCGAAACGATTTTTCATGTAGCAGCGGAAGCTATAGTCAGCCGTTCTTTAAAAGACCCGCGGAATACGTTCCAGGCGAACATTGAAGGGACCTGGAATATACTAGAGGCTTGCCGCCAGTTGGGGACAGTAGGAGCGGTCGTAGTCGCATCCAGTGACAAAGCCTATGGCCGTCATAAAATATTGCCCTATAAGGAAAACGTTCCTTTGATCGGCGATCATCCATATGATGTTTCCAAGAGCTGCGCTGATCTTATTGCTTATACTTATTATCATACCTATAATGTCCCGGTAGCAGTGACCAGGTGCGGTAATATTTACGGCCCGGGAGATTTTAATTACAGCCGGATAATCCCCGAGGCGATGAGGTGCCTGTATTACGGCCGCACACTGCTCATCCGCAGCAATGGTAAATTCACGCGGGACTATGTGTATATTGATGATATTGTCAATGGTTATATCCTCCTGGCCGAGAAACTGAAAAAGTTGAAATTAACCGGAGAGGCTTTTAATATCAGCGATGAGAATCCTATCTCAGTGCTTAAGCTGTTAGGGCGCTTAAGTAAGCTTTCCGGCAAGAAACTCAATTACAAAATATTAAACCAGGCCCGGTATGAGATCGAGGACCAGTCCCTGGCTTCTGGTAAAGCGCGGAAAGTACTTGGCTGGAAACCCGCATACACCCTGGAACAGGGCTTAGAACGCACTGTCGACTGGTATGCCCAATATTATAAAAGCAAATGAAAATAATTTTCTTAGGCACAAATGGCTGGTATGATACCGCTACCGGCAATACTATTAGCATACTGGTAGAAACCACGAAGGCGTATATTGTCTTCGATGCCGGTAATGGTCTGTATAAACTGGACCGTTTCATTCAAATCCGCAAACCAGTATATCTTTTCCTGAGTCACCTCCATCTGGACCATATTATCGGATTGCATACACTGGCTAAACTCAACCTGCCGCAGGGAATGCACATTGTGGTGCCAAAGCAGTTAAAAAAAGAATTACAGCGATTCATGCGGCGGCCATTGACGGTACCGTTTAATAAATTGCCTTTTTGCCGGGTAAAACTGCAGAGTTATCACAAAATGATAAAAGCGCCTTTTTCGATAAAATCCTACCGGCTCAATCATCCTTCACCATGCTGGGGATACCGTCTGTACGCGGACGGCAAGGTCCTGGCTTATGGGCCGGATACCGGGCTTTGTTCAAATCTTTTTAAATTGGCTAAGCAGGCAGATGTATATATCTCTGAATCTTCCTGGCTGCCTGGCGAAACTCACCAGGGTTGGACTCATTTGAATCCGGAGTTGGCAGCTGGAGTGGCCAAACAGGCCCAGGTGAAGAGATTGATCTTAACCCATTTTGATGCCAGCCGGTATACTACTCTAGCTCATCGTCGGCGAGCTGAACTCGTAGCTAAAAAGATTTTTAAAAATACTATCGCGGCAGAAGACAACCAGGAAATGAACATATGACCAAAAAAGAGACTTTATTACTTACTGGCGGTACCGGATTTTTAGGCAGCAATATATTGCGTAACGTTATAAATGATGGGTATGAGGTAATAGTTTTAAAAAGAAACAGCTCGAACACAAGCCGGATCAAGGATATTACCAGTGACCTGACTTTATATGATATAGATCAAATAGAACTGGAAAAAGTATTTAAAGAACACCGGATTGAAAAGATTATCCACTGTGCCACTAACTATGGCCGGACAGTATCCAATCCCCTGGAAATCCTGGAAGCTAATTTGATGCTTCCCTTGCGTCTGCTGGAACTGGGTAAAAAGTATAAAATAAATTGTTTTATCAATACTGATACCATACTGGATAAAGGCATTAATTATTATACCTTATCCAAAAGCCAGTTCAGACAATGGCTGGAAGTTTATGCCGCGGATAGTGTCTGTATTAACATTGAACTGGAACACTTCTATGGACCTTACGATGATGATTCTAAGTTTGTCACCAATATTGTGCATAAACTATTAAGTAAGGTTGATCATATCGACCTGACGGCGGGGAAACAGAAAAGAAGTTTTATTTACATTGATGATGCCGTAGATGCTTTTATTAAGATCATCAGACATAGTGATTCTTTAATCCAGGGTTTTTATAATTATCAGGTTGGCTCCGGGCAAAAAGTTACCGTCAGAAAATTTGTAGAGATGGCTAAAAAAATAACTCATAACCACAAAACCAATCTTAATTTCGGAGCTTTACCATACCGTGAAAATGAGGTTATGGATCCCCAACTGAACCTGGAGAAATTAATGGCGTTAGGCTGGCAGCAAGGTATTTCTTTAGCCGCGGGATTAGCTAAAATGATCGAAATTGAAAAGAAAGGATTACCTAAATGAAAATACTAATCACAGGAGGTTGCGGTTTCCTTGGCTCGAACCTGGCTGCCGCCATACCGCCAAACAATAAATTAATGGTATTTGATAATCTTTATCGGTGCGGTTCTACCGAAAACCTGGCTTGGTTAAGAAAGAAAAGGGATTGCATCTTCATTCACGGGGATATTAGGAACAGGGAAGATGTGGAAAATACGATCAAGAGAGAAAAACCGGAGCTGATCTATCACTTGGCCGGCCAGGTGGCTATGACTACGTCTATTATCAATCCCAGGATGGATTTTGAGATCAATGCCGTTGGGTCCATTAATGTCCTGGAAGCGGTCAGAAAATATTCCCCGGCCAGTATTATCCTGTACTCATCTACCAATAAAGTGTATGGTGACCTTGAATGGGTGCAATACCTTGAAGAGTCTATGCGTTTTGTGGCGCCTGATTATCCTAAAGGGTTCCCCGAAACCATTCCGCTGGAGTTTCATTCCCCGTACGGTAATTCCAAAGGCTGCGCCGACCAGTATATGCTTGATTATCATCGCATTTTTGGCCTTAATACAGTTGTCTTCAGGCATTCTTCCATGTACGGTTCGCGGCAATTCGCTACGGTTGACCAGGGATGGATCGGCTGGTTTTGCCAGCAAGCCTGGGAGCAAAAAAGAGGAATAGCCAAAGGACCTTTTACGATTGCCGGGAATGGCAAGCAGGTGAGGGATGTACTCTATGTTGATGACTTGGTGGCTCTTTATCTGAAAGCGGCCAAAAACATTAAGGTTATTAAAGGACAAGCGTTTAATATCGGTGGACGCATGGCCAACAGCTTGTCGCTCTTAGAGTTGTTTGATGTACTGGAAAGCGAACTGGATGTTAAATTGAAATACCGGAAATTGCCGCCGCGGGTCAGTGACCAAAAAGTGTTTGTGGCTGATATTTCCAAGATCTACCAGCTCCTGGGTTGGCAGCCGCGGGTGGATAAGATAACCGGCATCAGGAAAATGCTGGCGTGGGTAAAAAGGGAGACACGTTAATGCCGGGATGTGACCTAAGCGTTATTATACCTGCCTATCTTGAAGAAGAGAATTTACGGGTGATTCTGCCCAGGATAAAAACAGTATTGTCTGCCTTGAAAATTAAATATGAGATCAATGTGATCGATACGCTTACTCCCATGGACAACAGCAAAGCAGTATGCCAGGCTAATAATGTTGATTATCGTGCACGGGAGCACAGCAATTATTACGGGGACGCGGTGAGGACCGGCATCGAATACGCCCAAGGCCAAAAGATCATTTTTATGGATGCCGATGGTTCACATACCCCGGAATTTATCCCCCAGTTATTGGCCTATGGCCAGGAATATGACGTTGTGATCGCTTCCCGGTATGTAGCCGGAGGTATGACTGATAACAGTTTCGTCTTGATACTCATGAGCAAGATCGTTAATCTTGTGTATGCCAGAGTATTAAATCTGCAATGCCAGGATGTGTCCAACAGTTTTAAGCTCTATCCGTCTGAAATGTTAAAAAGTTTGAAACTGCATTCTAATAATTTTGATATTGTGGAAGAGATATTATTTAAACTGAAAAAAAACAATAATAGTCTGAAAATAAAGGAAATACCATACACTTTTAAAGAAAGGATGTTCGGACATACCAAAAGGAACTTATTGCTTTTTGCCATTTCATATATATATAGTTTGTTAAAATTGAAATTTGGGAAATAGCCATAACTTAAAAGAGGGGAACAGGCCATTGACCAGCGCCGCTGAAAATAAAATAAGAAATAACATATTAAAAAAAATTAAAGCTTTTCACCAAGCCGGTAAAAACCGGGAGAAATTCGTACCAGGTAAAACCCTGATCAATTATGCTGGCCGGATCTATGATGATAAAGAAATGATCAACCTGATTGACGCGTCCCTTGATTTCTGGCTGACGGCGGGCAGGTATGCCCAGGAATTTGAACAAAAGCTGGCTGATTTCCTTAAAGTGAAATATACTTTATTGACCAATTCCGGCTCTTCGGCCAATTTATTGGCGATTTCCGCGTTAACATCTCCTTTACTGAAGGAAAAGCGGCTTAGACCCGGGGATGAAGTGATCACTACCGCCTGCGGTTTTCCCACTACTTTAAACCCGATCATCCAAAATAATTTGGTGCCGGTGTTTATCGATATTGAGCTGGGGACCTATAATATCCGGACCGAGCTCTTAGCTAAAGCATTGACTAAAAAAACCAAGGCCATTTTTGTGCCGCATACCCTGGGCAATCCGGTTAATCTTGAAGCAATTTCCCGGTTTGCCAGGAAACATAAACTGTGGTTCGTAGAAGATAATTGCGACGCCCTGGGTTCGAGATATAAAGGGAAGTTCACCGGTACTTTTGGCCAGATAGCGACGTTCAGTTTTTATCCGGCCCATCATATAACCATGGGAGAGGGCGGGGCGCTGGCTACTAATGATCCATTGTTAAGGCGTCTGATCCTGTCATTCCGGGATTGGGGCCGGGATTGCTGGTGCGAACCGGGCCATGATGACACCTGCCAGCGGCGGTTTTCCTGGCAGGTGGGTAAAATGCCGTTCGGGTATGACCATAAATACACGTATTCTCATATCGGGTATAACCTGAAAGTGACTGATATGCAGGCGGCTATCGGAGTGGCCCAGCTGGAAAAACTGCCGGCATTTATTAAGGCTCGGCAGCATAATTTCGCTTTCCTGTCCAAGCTGTTTAAAAAGTACGAACCTTATTTTATCTTGCCGCGGCCGTCCAGTCACTCTGAGCCGAGTTGGTTTGGCTTCCCGGTCATGGTAAAAGAGCAAGCGCCATTCACCCGGGCTGATATAGTCAATCATCTCGAGGAGAACAGGATTGCCACCCGGATGCTTTTTGGCGGGAATTTGACCAAACAGCCAGCCTATCAAGGCATGAAATACAGGGTAGTGAGGAAACTTGATAATACCAACCTGGTGATGAATAACTTATTCTGGATCGGGGTCTATCCCGGCATAACCACAGAAAAACTGGCGTATATAACCAATACGGTAACTGAATTTATGGAGAAATATTGACAATTGGCACCATTCTAGGTTATAATGTTCATAATTTGAACGTAGTTTGAAGGAGGAGCTTGATGCCTTTTCAAAACAATGATGAGCTCGAAATAGATTTGTATAAATACATACAGATCATAGGAAAACGAAAAAGAACTGTTATACTTGTTAGTATAGCTACTATCATTATAACGCTCATAATAAATCTGCGTGCTCCTAAGCTGTACGAGGCGGGAGTAGTTTTCATGGTGGCTACTAAACCGAGCATTAAAGCAGATCTTACTGGTAGAATAGAAACTGCTCCTCTTCCTGATCTTAGTGTGTCTACTTATTTAGAATTACTAAAAAATCCTTTCTTGGGAGACCAGGTAGTAGAGGAGTTAAGAAAAGAGGATCCTTCATTCGACGATTTATCTGCAGAAGATTTGATCAATCTGGTTAAATTACATGAAATTCCCAATACCTCACTAATTGAATTGATAATCCGTTATCCCTCTCGGGATAAAGCTATAAAAATTGCCAATACCATGGCTGATTATTTTATCAAGGAAACGGGAAAGCTAAATGATACGCAACAAACTCAGCAGTTGTTTGTCGATAAACTAAAGACCTGGAAAAGCAACCTGGAAAATTCAGAGGAGAAGCTAAAGGATTTTAATACCTCCAGTAATCTGGGTGTTTGGGAAGGTAAGGTGCATTCTCTTACTTCACAGATCGTTGATGCCGAAGATGGTATAAGATTTCTCATAGGAACTATCTCAGAGGAAACTGATTTTCTGAAACAGGTTAATGTGCAAATGCAGGAGCAGCAACCAAAGTTGGTTACCAATAAGAGTATAACTGATGACCAGTTCCTGCAGCAATTAAGTAAAGATATTACCAGAGAACAAGCGGTAAAACTAAACAGCCTTAAAGTAAGTAATGAAGAACTGAATCCGATATATATGGATCTTATGCGGCGCAAAGTAGATGTTACTTTGCGCCTTAACAATAATAAAACAAAATTAATCGATTTACAGAATAGTCTAAAAGACTTGAATAAGGAACTAACTATCGCTAATAAGGAATTTACCAAGAAAAAAATGGCGCAGACGATTCTAACAAGGGAAGTTAATCTGGCTCAGGATACCTATAAGCTGGTCTCGCAGAAGAATGATGAACTGAGTATTATTGGGACCAAGGACTCGGGATTGGTAAAGATCGTCCGACCCGGTTACGCTTCACCTTACCCGGTAAGTCCCAGAGTAAGAAGAAACACTTTTGTTGGCGGCTTAGTAGGCATTTTGCTGGGCATACTAATAGCCATAGGGTATGAATATATAACGAACAGCAGGGAATAATATGCCGGAGCAAAACGGTCTTATGGTGGACAGCGACAAAGAGCTGGTTATTTTAAAAGAAATAGCTATTAATCGCCTGCCTAACCAGCGGAAAATAGCTAAGAATGCCTGTTTTTCTTTAGGGTTGGTCAATCTGCTCATTAAAAGGTTGGTTAACAAGGGATTAATAAAAACCAAGCGTTTAGACAAGAAACACCTGCGCTATATCATGACGGCTAAAGGATTCAGCGAACAAACAAAAAGATCTTATCACTATACCCTGAGTACCATTGAACAATTCAGGTTGATAAACGAAAAATTACAGTTATTATTAACTGATTATTATAAAAAAGGATTTCGGAATATTATTATCCTGGCTGATGAAGAACTTGCTCTGATGATTGAAATGGCGATCAAATCCGCTAATTTAGTCGGTTTAAAGTACCGGGAAGTGAAAGAATATTCTGAGGACTTATTGGGAAAAGAATCGATTTTGTTTACGACAGAAACAAAAATGAGTAAGGTGTTTAATGGCAAATCCCCGGTCTATATAGACGTAATCGCTTATCTGGCCAATTATGGGGTATCTAACTTTACACAGAACAGGAAAACCATATCTAATGTTTAATTTTATCAGAAATAAAAGAATAACTGTAACTGGCGGAGCCGGCTTCCTGGGAACATACCTGGTTCAGCAGCTTAAGACCGCGGGAGTGGAAAATATATTTATTCCAAAGATCGAAGATTATGACCTGGTAAATATGAACGATGTCCGGAGAATGTATGAGGATTCCCGCCCGGACATAGTGATCCATTTAGCCGCGTTAGTAGGTGGAATAGGCGCCAATCAGCAGAACCCGGGGAGATTTTTTTATGACAATCTGATGATGGGAGTGCAATTGATTGATGTTGGTCGTCAGTTAGGATTGGGTAAGTTCGTCGCTCTTGGTACTATTTGTTGTTATCCCAAATTTACTCCGGTGCCATTCAAAGAAGAAGACCTCTGGAAGGGATATCCAGAAGAGACAAATGCCCCTTACGGTTTAGCCAAGAAAATGCTCTTGGTACAGTCGCAAGCTTATCGGCAGCAATATAATTTTAATTCTATTTTTCTCATGCCGGTAAATCTATACGGTCCAGGAGATAATTTTGATCCGCAATCATCCCATGTAATCCCGGCCTTGATCAAAAAGTGCGCTGAAGCGGCTAAAATGGGGAAAGATGAAATTGTGATCTGGGGAACTGGTAAAGCTACTAGGGAGTTTTTCTATGTCGATGATTGCGCCGAAGCCATTGTCCTAGCCACAGAAAAATATAATAAGAGTGACCCGGTCAATATCGGGGCAAGTTTTGAGATATCTATTAAGGACTTGGTGCATAAAATAGCGGAACTGACAGGATTTTCCGGTAAGATTATCTGGGACAGTAGTAAGCCGGATGGCCAGCCCAGGCGTTGCTTGGACACTTCCCGTGCTTTCCATGAATTTGGTTTCAAAGCCAAAACAAATTTCGACCAGGGCCTTAAAAAAACGATTGATTGGTACCTCAGCGCAAACAAATAACTAGGAAAGGCAGTGTCTTTATATGAAAAGAGTTTTGGTTACAGGGGCGGGCGGCTTTATCGGCAGCCATCTTGTGGAAGAGCTGGAGAAGCGCGGTTATGAGGTTACGGCCTTTGTCCATTATAATTCATTTTCCCGCTGGGGTTGGCTTGACTTTATCGACAATAGTGTTAAAAAACAAATCAAGATAATCACTGGTGATATTACCGACTACCATTGCGTCAAAAAGGCAATAAGTTCATGTGATACTATTTTTCACCTGGCAGCTTTAATTGGTATCCCTTATTCTTATAGTGCGCCGGATTCTTATGTTGATATAAATATCAAAGGTACAGTCAATATATTACAGGCAGCTAAAGAACTAAACATAAAAAAAATTGTCCATACTTCAACTAGCGAAACATATGGCACAGCGCAATTTGTACCAATTTCCGAAAAACACCCTATCAATCCGCAATCTCCTTATGCCGCTTCCAAAGCCGGTGCAGATTATCTGGCTTTATCATTCTATAAGTCATTTGGTTTGCCTGTAGCGGTAGCCAGGCCTTTTAATACCTTTGGTCCCAGACAGTCGGCCCGGGCGGTTATCCCGACAATCATCTCTCAACTGCTGAAAAGTAACGTAGTTAAGCTGGGGTCCGTTGACACTACCCGAGACCTAACTTTTGTTAAAGATACGGTTGGGGGGTTCATCAAAATAGCGGAAACCAGGGAAGCTATAGGTGAAGTTATTAATATCGGGTCAGGCTTTGAAATATCGATCGCCGACCTAGTGAGAATGATAGCCGAGATTATCGGTAAGAAAGCCAGGATTAGTACGGAAAGAGAAAGAAAAAGACCAGTTAAAAGCGAAGTAGAGAGATTGTGGGCTGATACGACCAAAGCCAAGGAATTACTCGATTGGACACCGCACTATTCATTAAAAGAGGGTCTGGAACAAACTATAAAATGGTTCCGAAAAAATAATAGCCTTTATAAGGCGGATATTTATAATGTCTAAAGCGGCAAAAGATATATCTTTATCTATCCCATATTTGAATGGCAATGAATGGAAATATGTCCGCGAGTGTCTGGATACTGGCTGGGTGTCATCGGTCGGGAAATTTGTGGACAAATTTGAACAGGCCGTGGGCGCCTATACCGGCGCTAAGAATGCTATTGCCTGCGTCAACGGTACTTCAGGTCTACAGGTAGCTCTAAGACTGTGCGGGGTCGGACCCGGAGATGAGGTAATTGTTCCAACGTTGACCTTTATTGCACCCGTAAATGCCGTCCGCTATCTTTATGCCGATCCGGTTTTTATGGATTGCGATGATTACATGAACCTGGACGCGGTTAAATTGCGGGAATTCTGCGGCCGGGAATGCGTTATGACCCGGTCCGGCCTGAAGAATAAGAAAAGTGGTAAGATCATTAAAGCGGTAGTGCCTGTGCATATTTTTGGCAATCCATGTGATATGGCTTTAATCATGGCGATAGCCAAAAAATACCGGCTTAAAGTAGTAGAGGACGCTACGGAAAGTCTAGGGTCTTATTTTTTGCATGGCCGTTACCGGAAACGCCATACCGGGACGATAGGCGACTTTGGTGTTTATTCATTTAATGGCAATAAGATCATCACTACCGGTGGCGGAGGTATGATCGTAACCTCATCGGCAAAGCTTGCCGCTAAGGCTAAATACCTGACCACCCAGGCCAAGGATGACGGGGTCAGGTACGTGCACAATGAAATCGGTTACAATTTTAGACTAACTAATTTACAGGCCGCCCTGGGTTTGGCGCAACTGGAACAATTGCCTGGTTTTATTAAGACTAAGAAAGACAATTACAAGTTATATAAGGAATTGTTAGCAGAAGTCAGCGGAGTGGAGATCCTGGGGGTCCCGGTCGGAACGATTCCCAATTACTGGTTCTATTCATTACGGGTTGATAAAAGAGTATTCGGCATGGATAAGGACGTATTAATGGAACGCTTGCGGGCTAAAGGTATACAGACCAGGCCGATTTGGCAACTGAATCATCGGCAACGACCGTATAGTCGAAACCAGAGTTATATAATAGAGAACGCGCCTCGATACTGGCAGCAGGTCCTGAATCTTCCCTGCAGCACGAATCTTAAGGCTGCACAAGTTGAATATATTGCCTCAGTCATTAAAAACCTGGGCGGAAAGAATTAATTTTATGGAAAGAATCAAAAAAGCGTTGATCAAACCCGGCAGCACAGTTAAGCAGGCCCTGAAGCAGATGGACGCCATGGGAGAAAAAACGCTTATGGTCGTGGATGACGTGAATAAGCTATTAGGTACTGCCACTGATGGTGATATACGCCGCTGGATACTTAAAGGAAAGAGTCTTAGTGATAGCTTGTTAGATGTTATGAACAGTAATCCTATAACCTTACCAGAAGATTTTGCTATAGAAGAAGCAAAAAAAATAATGCTGCAAAAAAAGATCGAGTGTTTGCCAATAGTTGATAAAAACAAAAAAATTATTTCCTGCCTCTGGTGGATTGATCTGTTTGAAAGTAAGGCTAAAATCGTCAGGTCGTTGAAACTACCGGTGGTAATCATGGCTGGGGGGGAAGGGGCGCGTTTGCATCCTTTTACTAAGATACTACCCAAGCCGCTAATGCCAATTGGCGATAAACCGATCATTGAGATAATTATGAACAGGTTCCTGGATTACGGTTGCAAGGACTTTTATCTTTCCTTGAATTACAAGTCTAGTTTAATTAAGGCTTACTTTAGCGATTTTGCCCAAAAATATAAGATCACTTATGTCTTGGAAAACAAACCTTTGGGTACTGCCGGAAGTCTGAATTTGCTGAGAAACAAGATCAGAAAGACATTTTTTGTCAGTAACTGCGATATTCTTATTGAAGCTGATTATGCTGATATCTTGAAATTTCACCGCCAGCGGAAGAACAAGATCACTCTGGTCAGTTCCATGAAGAACTTTACAATACCTTACGGTGTATGCGAAATCCAAAACGGCGGGGTCCTGGAAAATATTCAGGAAAAACCTGAATATGATTTCCTGGTAAATACAGGCATGTATGTTTTGGCTCCTGGAGTCCTAGCGGATATTCCCAAGAACCGTGTTTATAACATTACGGACTTGATCAATGATTATCTCAAAAAAGGTGAAAAAGTCGGTGTTTATCCGGTATCGGAAAAATCATGGCTGGATATGGGGCAGTTCGAAGCTCTGCAGGAAACCCTGAAGAAATTTGAGGTTTAATTAGCAGATGAAACAAAAAATATTACTACTGGGGTCAGGTGGCCATTGCCGGGTAATTATTGATCTCTTGCTGCAACTTAGAAAATATGAAATAGCCGGTTTAATTGATCTTAAGAAAAGAAAGGGATCAGAGATTTTCGGCTTTCCGGTTATTGGAACTGATATTGATCTATCTCGTCTTTTCCGATCAGGTATAAAATATTGCTTTATTGCTGTTGGCAGCATCGGAGACCCGAGTGTGCGCGTTAAGTTGTTCAAAAAAGCCAGTGAACTCGGATATATTTTTCCTAATTTGATCAGTCCTGAAGCAGTGGTATCCCGATTGGCTTCTTTCGGCGCTGGCAATTACATCGCTCCCGGAGTAATAATAAATGCCGGGGCCCGGATCAGACAACACTGCATAATTAATACCGGCGCAATCGTAGAACATGATTGTCAGATTGGTGATTTCGCTCATCTTTCCCCAGGCGCGGTGCTAAGTGGCGGGGTAAGCGTAGGTAATTATTCTCATATCGGTTCCGGCACGGTTGTTATCCAGAACGTAAAAATAGGGAACCATACCGTGATCGGGGCAGGCAGCGTGGTTACAAAAAATGTTGGTTCGCATATCGTGGCCTGGGGTAATCCTTGTAAAAAGAGAAAAGATAATGAATAAAGTGTTTATCATCGCGGAAGCCGGGGTAAATCATAATGGTTCCGTGAAAATAGCGAAAAAAATGATCGATGCCGCGGCTCGGTCGGGGGCTGATGCAGTTAAGTTCCAGAGTTTTTGCGCGGAAAAACTGGCAATTGCCAATGCTCCTAAAGCAAAATACCAGTGTAAAACAACTAGCACAAATCAAACTCAGAAAGAAATGCTCAAGAAACTGGAACTTACTGATATAGAACAAGGGCAATTAGCTGCTTATTGCCGGCGCAAAGGCATCATGTTCATGTCGTCCCCTTTTGATATATTGAGTTTGAGAACGTTACAGCGACTCGAGATGGGTATTATTAAAATACCATCCGGAGAGATTAACAATTTGCCGTTATTGCGAGATATTGGTAAACTTCGGAAGCAAGTGTTCTTATCTACGGGGATGAGTGACTTAACGGAAATATCAGCGGCCTTGAAGGTATTGACTGAAGCCGGCACAAACCGGAAAAATATTACTGTCCTACATTGTCACACTGAGTATCCCACATTGGCCCAGGATGTGAATCTACGCGCAATGTTAACGATAGGGCAGAAATTGGCAGTGAAAATCGTTTATTCTGATCATACATTAGGATATGAGATCCCGATTGCGGCTGTGGCTTTAGGGGCTACAGTTGTAGAAAAACACTTTACTTTGGACCGGAATATGCCGGGCCCTGACCAAAGGGCATCGTTAGAGCCTTCTGAACTCAAAGCTATGGTTTTAGCTATCAAGAATATAGAAAAAGCATTAGGAGACGGGATCAAGAAACCGTCAAGAGCGGAAATCAGGAATATGCGTGTGGTGAGAAAAAGCATCGTGGCAGTAAGGAATATAAACCAAGGTGAGCAGTTTACAGAGGAAAATCTGGCGACTAAACGGCCGGGCACGGGATTGTCACCCATGTTATGGGATAAGGTCGTAGGCAAACTTGCCCGTAAAAAATTCTCTAAAGACGAGTTGATAAGTATATGAAGAAAAAAATCTGCATTATTACCGGTAGCCGGGCGGAATATGGTCTTTTTTATCCCTTGCTGAAGTTGCTTAGGAATAATAGGCTGTTTAAACTGCAGTTGGTTGTCACCGGTTCTCACCTCTCAAGGGAATTCGGCCTGACCTACCGCGAAATTGAACAGGATGGCTTCACTCTTAGCGGAAAGGTTGACCTTAAACTGGATTCTGACACACCCCAGGGAGTACTAAACTCAATGGGTCTGGCCTTATCAGGCTTAGGCAAAGTACTGACTCGGTTGAAACCAGATGCAGTAGTAATACTGGGAGATCGTTTTGAAATTTTTTGTGCAGCTACTGCGGCCTATGTTAATCGTATCCCGGTAGTACATTTATATGGCGGCGAATTAAGCGCCGGTGCTATAGATGAGGCTTTCCGTCACAGTATTACCAAAATGAGCTTCCTGCATTTTACGGCGACAGAGGAGTATCGCCGCAGGGTGATTCAACTGGGGGAAGAGCCCAAAAGGATTTTTATGGTTGGAGCCATCGGCTTGGACAATATAAAAAAAATGAAGTTATTAACAAGAACGCAATTAGAAGAGTCCCTGGACTTCAGCCTGGGTGACCAGGCAGTACTGGTAACTTTTCATCCGGTTACCCTCGAAACTGACAGCGCGGGAGCCCAGTGCGCGGAATTATTACGAGCGCTTGATCAATTCCCGGACCTCAAAATAATTTTCACCAGGCCGAACGCAGATACCAATGGCCGTGTCATTATAAAACTTATCGAAGAATACGTCAGGAATAACCCGGGTCGGGCCAAATCCTTCTCCTCCCTGGGTCAATTACGATATCTGTCCAGTTTAAAACAGGTAAAAGCAGTGGTAGGAAATTCCAGCAGCGGCATAATAGAGGCGCCTTCCTTGAAAATCCCTACGGTTAATATTGGCGACCGGCAAAAGGGCAGAATAAAGGCCCAGAGCATTATTGATTGCCGGCCCGAAGAAAAAGATATAGTGACGGCGCTTAAAAAAGCGTTTTCGCCTGCTTTTCAGGCAAGATGCCGAAAGACGGTAAACCCCTATGGCCAGGGCTACGCGGCCGATAAGATAATGCGCGTTCTAGCCGCTTTGAATTGGGATAAGCTTGATTTGAAAAAATCTTTTTACGACTTAAGAGGCCGTAGTGTACAGAGATAAAACCATCATAGCTATAATACCGGCACGCGGGGGAAGCCAAGGTTTGCCCGGCAAAAATATTTTGCCTTTTTGTGGCAAACCATTGATATCCTGGACGATCGCGCAGGCTCTTAAGAGTAAGTATCTGGATAAGGTACTGGTAAGCACGGATGAAAAAAAAATCGCGGATATTGCCCAAAAGTACGGGGCTGATGTTCCTTTTCTCCGCCCGCGGAGACTGGCCACAGCAGCAAGTAATATCATTGACGTGCTGATACATACCTTGGATTTTATTAACCGTAAGGAAAAGAAATATGATTTAGTGATGCTGCTACAGCCGACTTCACCTTTGAGAACGAGCAAGGATATTGATCTGGCAATAGAATTATTTTTCCGCGAGAAGGCGCAAGCGGTGATATCCGTTTGCCGCAGTGAGCATCATCCTTGGTGGTCGGTTTCGTTAGGTAATAATTTGAGAGTAGCTGAGTACTTGGGCCAGGGAAAATTGCACAAGAATCGGCAGATTTTACCAGATTTTTATCGGATAAACGGGGCTATTTATCTAACTAGGGAGATTACTCTCAGGCAGAATAAGTCCTTTCTGGGAAAGAGCACTTATGCTTATATAATGCCAGTAGAGCGGTCGCTGGATATAGATAGCAAGCTAGAATTCACCCTGGCTGAATTTTTGGCGGATAGAGAACGATCGAAAAGAACTAGCTTCTAATACTAGTGGAGGCGCTGAAGGCTAATGTGGGACATTATTTATAAAATTAATAAATTATTAACTAAAAAAGAACGCACCCAGATGCTCTGGTTAATGCTAGCGATACTGATAATGGCCTTCTTTGAGGTGGTGGGAATAGCAGCTATTGTGCCTTTTATGCAGGTAGTGGCTAATCCGGAAATCATCAAAGCCAGCAGCAAACTCTTTTGGCTTTATAATTTATTACATTTCACCGACTCCACTAAGTTCCTTTTCTTTCTTGGTCGGGTGGTATTGAGTTTGCTCGTTTTTAGCATAGCTTTTACGGCTTTTACTAATTGGCTGCTATTGCGTTTTACCTATATGCGCGGTTATACGCTAGGCCGGCGCCTTTTTACCAAGTATCTGGGAGAAAATTATGAATTTTTCCTAAGCCGCAATTCTTCGGAACTAACCGGCAATATTCTCTCTGAAATTACACAAATGATCAGCGGGGTACTGGTTCCCGGAATGCAGTTGGTTGCTAAGGCGGTGGTAGCGTTATTTATTCTATCCTTGCTTCTTCTTGTGGATCCCTTATTGGCCATGACTGGCGGCGGAGTAATTTGTGTGACTTACGCGATATTCTATATGGTGGTCAAAGGCAAGCTAAAAAGAATCGGTAAAGCGCGCCTTGATTCAAGTCAGGCACGCTTTAAGATCGCCGCAGAAGGATTCGGCGGAATAAAAGAAGTGAAACTAATTGGAGCAGAAAGAGTATTTGTTGATCGTTTTTCCGTAGTTTCCGAGCAATTTGCCCGCTATCAGGCTTTGAGCCAGACTGTGGCTCAGTTTCCAAGGTATGTGATCGAAGCCATTATGTTCGGCGGAGTCCTGGTCCTGATCCTTTATTTGCTGGCTACTAAGCAGGACCTGGATAAAGTATTGCCATTGATCTCATTGTATATCTTTGCTGGCTACCGCCTTGTTCCCGCACTGCAGCAGATATTTGCCGGATTAACTACCGCCAGGTTTTACAAAGCTTCCCTGGATTTCCTATACAAGGATTTGGGTGGTGAAGATCAGGTTGATGAAGATGATCTGCTGAAGACGGACCAACAGGAGCGCCTGCCATTCCTTAAGGAAGTAAGAATGGAGAACATTACCTTCACCTATGGCGGCTGTGCTGAGCCCGTAATTAATGATGTGAACATAACCATAAAAGCCAAGAGCAAAGTGGCCTTTGTAGGTAAGACCGGATCGGGGAAAACGACTGTGATCGATATTTTACTGGGTTTGCTGCGGCAACAAAAAGGCAGCCTGACAATAGATGGCACAATCATTGACAATAATAATGTTTTATGCTGGCAAAAGAACGTGGGTTATGTCCCGCAGAATATATTCCTGGCGGATGACAGCATAATAAAAAATATAGCCTTTGGTATCCCAGACGCGCTGATCGATCGGTCTGCGGTTGAGAAAGCGGCGAAAATCGCCAACATACATGATTTCATAATCAACGATGTCCCCAAAGGTTACCAGGCTCTTATCGGTGAAAGAGGAGTGCGCCTGAGCGGCGGGCAAAGACAGCGCATCGGTATTGCGCGGGCGCTATATCGCGACCCGGAAGTTTTGATCTTTGACGAAGCTACCAATGCTCTGGACGGGGTAACTGAAGAAGCGGTTATTCAGGCCATAAAAAATCTCTCAGTTAAGAAAACCATAATTATGATCGCTCATCGTTTAAGTACTGTCAAGGACAGCGATTTGATCTACGTTTTGGATAAAGGCAAGCTAATCGGCAAAGGAAAGTATGAGGATTTAGTTAATTCCTGCGCGGGGTTCGACGCGCTGGTGAAAGCCGGATCTTAGAATAATATAATAAAAATAAGGAGGAGAAATGTTCAAAGTTAAAATATATGGCGCCGGTTCGATCGGCAACCACCTGGCGCAGGCCTCTCGTTCAATGGGCTGGGATGTATATTTATGTGATATTGACGATAAAGCCTTAACCCGGACTAAATCACAGATATATCCTGCTCGTTATGGCAAATGGGATGAAGCTATCCATTTACTGAACGTTAAGGACGCACCACGCGATATTTTTGATCTTATTATTATCGGAACCTCTCCGGATCATCATGTGAAATTAGCTCTTGATGCTCTTACTGAGAAACCCAAAGCTATCCTCGTAGAGAAGCCTTTCTGCACTCCAGACCTGGTTGATATGGAGAAGTTTCACCGGCTGGCCAATGAGGGCGGGATCAAGGTCTTTGTGGGATACGACCACGTGGTTGGCTTGGCGGCACAAAAAGTGGGAGAATTGATCGCCCAGAGGAAACGGGCGGAATTCCAATCCCTGGATGTAGAGTTCAGGGAACATTGGGCCGGAATTTTTTCGGCTCATTCCTGGCTGACCGGGCCGGCAGATACCTATCTCGGCTACTGGCAACGCGGCGGCGGCGCCAGCGGCGAGCATTCCCACGCCATTAATTTATGGCAGCATTTTGCGCATTTAATAGGAGCCGGTCGCATTACTGAAGTGAGTGCCATGCTGAATTATGTCCAAGATAAAAAAGTAGATTATGACCGGTTGTGCTGCTTGAATCTCCGGACAGAAGACGGTTTTTCCGGTCGAGTGGTGCAGGACGTGATCACTATGCCTCCGCGCAAGTGGGGCCGGATCCAAGCCGGCAACGGGTATATTGAACTGACCATCGGGTTCCAACCGGGGACGGATGCTATCTTCTGGCAGCAGGATGCCGGCGCGAAGAACGAAGCGCTTATAAAGAAAACCCGGCCGGATGATTTTATTACCGAACTGAAACACATAGAAAAGACGCTGCAAACCGGTGATCCTTCGCCTATTGCCTTGGAACGCGGACTGGATACCATGTTAGTCGTAGCAGCCGCGCATAAGTCGACTAAGGAAAAGAGAACCGTTATCATCGATTACCAAAAAGGGTATACAGGAAAAGCGCTGAAATAAATAATGCGCCAGAAACTGTTAAGGAGGAATAATTGAGTAAGCAATTTGATTTTACAAGACTATTTATTTTTGACCTGGCGAATAACCATCAGGGGGATGTTGGGCACGGTATCAACATCATTAAGGGAATTGCCGATGTAGTCAAAAAGCATAAGGTCAGGGGAGTCGTGAAATTTCAGTTCAGGGAGTTGGAAAGTTTTATTCACCCTGAGTACCGTCAAAGCAAAGAAAATAAGCATATCCAGAGATTCCTTTCCACCAGAATACCGCGACAGGGTTTTGAGGACATGTTGGCGGAGATCAGAAAACAGGGATTGATCTCAGCCTGTACTCCTTTTGATGAAGCGTCCGTGGATGAGATCATGGCCATGGGCATAGACATTATCAAAGTAGCCAGTTGTTCGGCGTTGGATTGGCCTTTATTGGAGAAAATAGCGCAGACCGGGAAACCGGTGATCGTTTCCACCGCGGGGATGAGTTTGAGTAACATCGAGAAACTGGTCAGTTTCCTGGAAAACAAGAACGTGAACTTCGCTATGATGCATTGCGTGGCAGTCTATCCGACTTCCTTTGATAAGCTCAGGTTGAACCAGATTGAATTATTGCGTGAGCGGTTCCCGCAGATCTCGGTCGGTTTTTCTACTCATGAGGAACCTGACAATTATACGGCGGTCATGATCGCTTTGGCTAAGGGCGCGATGCTCTTTGAACGGCATGTAGGTTTGCCGACAGCGAAATACAAGTTGAATGCCTACTCCTCGACCCCGCAGCAAATTGATAAATGGATTACCGCTTATGAACACGCGGTCCAAAGCTGCGGTGGGGAGAATCGTTCGCCCGGTTTGCCGGAAGAGATAGAATCGCTGCGTTCTTTATCTCGCGGTGTCTTTGCCAAAAAAGAACTAAAGAAGAACCAGAAAATTAAGCGTTCAGACGTTTTTTTTGCCATGCCCTTGCTGGATGAACAATTAACCAGCGGCGACTGGCACGAATGGCTGGTCGCGGACAAGAAATATAAAGCCAATGAAAAGATCAGCAATTCACTGAGCAATCTGGCTGTTCCTTCCTCCCAGTTGGTTTACCAGCTTCTTTTGCACGTCAAAGGCATGCTGAATAATGCCAGGATCTTTATTGGCGCCGACAGTGCCGTAGAGATATCTCATCATTTTGGGCTAGAGCGTTTCCGAGAGTTCGGCTGCGTGATCGTCAATTGCATTAACCGCGCTTACGCGAAAAAGCTGGTCATCCTGCTGCCGCGACAGAAGCACCCATATCATTATCACAAGATCAAGGAAGAGACTTTCCAGCTGCTCTATGGCGACATGGAAGTAGAGATCGAGGGCGTCAAAACAAAAATGGATCTAGGCGACACGGTTTTGGTGAAGCCGGGCCAATGGCACAAGTTCCATACGCTGGACGGGGCGATCTTCGAAGAGGTGTCAACCACGCATTTGAACGACGATTCCTTCTATGAAGATGAACGCATCGCCATGCTGCCACGCGATAAACGCAAAACCTACGTACCGAATTGGGAGAAGAACATTAAGGAAAACGCGGCTAAATAATATGTGGAAGCAATCAGGTTTAATTTATGGTTAAAGTGGTTATTTTTGATTTTGACGGAGTGCTGATTGATTCCAACGCGATCAAACGCGAGGCCTACTATCAAATTTTTGCTTCATTAGATAACAGCCGCGGGGCAATCAGCGCCTGTCTGCAGGAGGAGAGGGAAGGGGACCGTTACCATGTTATCCGGCGCATCCTGCAACGCCTGTGCCCGCAAGCTGGTGAAGAGGAAGTGTCTAGCTACGCGAAAAATTACGGCATTATCTGCGAAGCCCGCACTTCTACCTGCCGGGAAATTCCCGGCGCGTCCGCTTGTCTGGACTGTCTAGCGGGTAAATACGATCTTTATATTAACTCCGCGACGTATGAGGATTCTCTGCGGCGCGTGGTCTATAAGCGCGGCTGGGATCATTACTTCCGGGAGGTGTTGGGCAGCCCGCGAACTAAAGTGGAAAATCTGGCGCGGATCATGAAGTGTCAAAAAGTGGCCGGCCAGGAGATGGTTTTTATCGGCGACAGCCAGCGTGACCTGAACGCGGCGCAAACCTGTGGTTGTCACTTTGTAGGTATAAAAAATGCCGACAACGATTTTAAAGCTAAAAACCTTGTACTTTTAGACGATTTGTACACTTTAGATAAGGTAATTCTTGAATATAAATAGTGAGGAAGTATAATGCTAAAGGGTAAGAGCATTCTGGCGATAGTCCCGGCACGCGGCGGAAGCAAGGGCGTGCCATTAAAGAACATTGTGCCGATCAATGGCATCCCTTTGATCAGTTTCGTGGGTAAGGTTATAGGGCAAATACAGGAGATCGACCGGGCAGTAGTCTCAACTGACTCCGAAGAAATCGCTCGGGTAGCCAGGGAAGCCGGCTTAGCTGTTCCTTTTATGCGGCCGCCAGAGCTTTCCGGCGATCTTATTTCCGACCTGCAGGTATTGACCCAGGCCCTACTGGAAACAGAAAAGCTGGATAAACGCAACTACGATATCGTGGTTATGCTACAACCTACATCGCCTCTACGCAAAGCGGCGCACGTAATAGCCACAATTGAAAAGCTGGTGAATGAAAACTACGATTCGGTCTGGACAGTATCAGAGACAGATGCGAAATATCATCCTTATAAGCAATTAACTGTGGATCAGGGTAAGCTTAATTATTACGACCATCGGGGCAGCGGAATTGTCGCTAGGCAGCAACTGGGCAAATTGTATCATCGGAACGGGGTAGCTTATGCCATTACCCGCCAATGCCTGTTGGAGCAAAAGAGCATTAAAGGGATTAAGAGTGGAGCGGTTATTATCAGTGATACGCTGGTGAATATAGACACCTGGGCAGATATAGAAATGGCCAAGTTCTATCTGGATAAAGAACTTAATAGCGGGCAAAAGAGTTAAGGGAGAAGATTTTGCGTAAAGCAAAACATAAATATCCATATTTATATGCCATAAAAGCAGGTATTGAACTGACTGTTGATTCTTTAAGACCTATAGCCAGGGAGATAAAATTCCGTTTGCAAAATAATCAAGCGGAAGCTAAATTACGGCAAGAAGTCACTGATGTGTCACAGCAATGGGAAAAAATAATACAAGATAGCGCGGAAATCATAAAACAAACCCGCCAATTGCCCGCCGGCAAACATGTAGTGTATGTTACCGGCTACGGCGTGGGGGCTCATTTTCTTACTTTAGAACCTATTTTAATGATGAGTCTTTTTGTGCGTGGCTGCAAAGTAAGTTCGCTTTTCTGTAATGGTTCACTGCCTGCCTGTGAGTTTAATGTGGCCGGAAATAATTGCCCGGCTGCCGCTAACAGATGGAAAAAAGGTTTGACTCAAGAAGCGATCATGTATTTTTGTAACAAGTGTAAGAATAATGTTAAAACTATCTATGAAAAATTGCCGATAGATCTTTATCCTTATAATAATTATATCGTCCCGGAAGACCTGGCTATAGCTGAAGAGACCTTAAAAAAGATTGATTTTGAATCATTCAGACAATGGGAATATGAAGGTGTGAAGGTAGGGGAGGAAGCATTTTCCTCTGTCTTAAGAGCGACCTTTGGCGGTACGATCAACGATACTCTCGCCAACCGCAGCCTGGTTGACCGGTATCTCTACGCGGGCATTGTCTTGACCAGGGCATTGAAGAAGGCCTATACCGCTTTGAAGCCTGATCGGGTGATGGTAATCCACGGCGTATATCTTACCCATGGCTTGGCGGCTAAAGTTGCCAACAGCATGAACATACCGGTTATTGTCGTTGGCGGGGGCGGGATCAGGAAAGACACAGCTGTTTTTTGCCATAAGGAAACATATCATCGTCAATTGATCAGTGAGCCAAATTCCCTTTGGGAAAATACGGCTATCAATGAAGAGCAAAAAGGAAAAGTACTGGATTATGCCTTAAAAAAGCGTAATGCCGGAGCTGGTGTCGATTATTTGAATTATCACCCTAATCCAGTCGAAGATACCGAATCCCTATATCGGATGGTGGGCATTGACAGATCCAGGCCGATCATCAGCATCTTTACCAATGTCACCTGGGATGCCCAGATATTATATTCCAGCAACGTTTTTCTTAATATTTTTAACTGGATCTTTACTACCATCGAAGAAATAGGGAAAAATAATAAGGTTTGGGCGGTTATCAGGGTACATCCAGCTGAATCAAAAGGTGAATTTCCTACTAAGCAGCCTATTATAAAAGAGATAAACAAGCGCTTTAAGAAATTACCGGACAATATCAGGGTGATTCCGCCTGAAAGCAATATTAGTTCATATACCCTGGCTCAAGAGAGCAAGGCTGCCCTGATTTACGGTACAAAAATGGGCCTTGAAATCGCTTTGATGAAAATCCCCTTGATCATTTGCGGTGAAACGTTTAGCCGCGGCAAAGGGTATGGTTTGGATATCACTTCTCTCCAGCAATATTTGGATCTGTTACGGAACATACAGAATTATCCGCCAATGGGAAATGAGCAATATGACCGGGCGCTGCGCTATGCGCATTATTTCTATTTCTGTAAAATGTTGGATTTGCCGTTTTCCACAAGAAATGCCAAAGTTCCTGGCGGAGGTAAAACCATAAATTTTCATACCCTCAATGAATTACTGCCTGGAAAGAAAAAGGAAATAGATGCTATTTATGAAGGAATTATTAATTTAAAACCTATCTATCTAAAGGAGTAAATTGGTGGATTTCCTGCAGAGAATAGGTTCCCGGCTGCTAGGAATCAGGTACTGGTATGATAATGAGCAGCAATTCCGGTGGTTCATAAAGAGGTGGTTCAGAGAAACAAAGAACCCGGTGCCTGACGGCAAAGATGCGGCTGGCATAATAGTCAGTTCCTGGTTTCTCGGCCCCGCACCTTGGTTTTCCGTAACTCTTGGGCTTTTGCTGGCGCAACGAGCCAGAAAAGTAGTTTTCATTGTTGATGATCTGCCTTTTGGCTCTTCCTTTTTCTCTAACATGATCCAGCGGAGGAGTATCAGACGGATTGCGGATTTACTCGGGAGATGTTATCAAATAGCCTATGTCAGCAGTTTTCTTAAGAAAGAAGCTATTGTGAATGAGGCTGGACAACAACTGGTTGCCCGGCTGGCCAAACTGAACGCGATCAATGAACTGAGGGGCGAAGCGATCCTGGCAGAAGATGGCAGCTACCAAGATACAATAAGTAAGCAACTGCTTAAGATCTACGGCGCCGCCCAGCAATTGTTCGAGGAAATGAGCTTCGATTACCTTGTCATACCCGGAGGGATAAACAATTCCTCTGGAGTCTACCTGAACCTGGCGCAAGCGCATAAGATACGCACGGCTACTTATGACTCTGGTTATGGGTGTCTCCTGGTTTCGACCCAGGGTGTAGCCGCGCAAATCCAGGATATTCCTTTGGTGTTCAATAAATTCCGCAGCGACTCAGAGTTCGCCAGAATTGCTGTTAGTGAAGCAGAGGCAGAGTTGCTGCAGCGTAAATCGGGCACGGACAAATTTAAGTCCCAACTCTGTCCCGCTACTGGCGATAAAAAAGTGTCAAAAAGCCGATCAGTCCTGCTACCACTGAATATAGTATGGGACGGAGCCGCATTGGGATTGCAGAATTTTTACGACAGTTCAAACTCGTGGCTTTTAGAAACCATACGCTGGCTGCTGGAAAATTCTGATCATCAGGTTATAATCAGGCAACATCCCCATGAAAGGCGCGAAGAATTAAAAAGTGCGGACAACATCTGTTCCATACTGGCAAAAGAATTTCCCGGGGAACCACGTTTGGCATTCATCTCGGCGGAAGAGACTGTCAGCTCCTATGATTTACTGGAGCAGGTAGAGTTCGTTGTTGTCAATACTTCTACTATCGGGGTAGAAGCGGCCATATTAGGAAAGCCGGTCATTACTACTGCCAACGTTTATTATTCTACGCTTGGTTTTGTTTGCCAGGCCCGTACTAAGAAAGAATATTTTGACCTATTACGGGCCGCGATTAAGGGAGATCTTACCGTTTCGGCAGAACAGAGGGATGACGCCAGAAAATGTTATTTCCTGACCCAGGTCTGCAACTGGGTATTTACGACTTTTACCCCGGCGTCACATTATCGGGAATGGGTTAGCAGCAGCCCGGAACAGTTGCTTAAACAGGAAGACGTTCAGTTGCTGATTAAGGCCATTGATGAGAACAGCCCGATACCGGATTTAATTTATGAAAAAAAGAGAAAGAGGAACCAGGCTTAATAGCCGCGGAAAAATGGCAGCAACGCGGGAGGAATCGTGAGCGAAAGAGTAGCTAACCTTAGGTTGCGGATTTGCAAGTCACTATATACCATGATCAAAAGGGGATGTTTCTGCAAGTGGGGAAAAGGTTCGCGTTTATACCCACCAGCAACTTTGTATGGTGCCCGGTTCATGGAAGTGGGTGATCAGGTGTTGATTAGAGAGCATGCCTGGTTGACTGCCAAGAATCAACGTTCGGACCTTCGCTGTTCCCTGATAATAGGACAAGGTACTTATATAGGACGTTTTGCGCAGATTAATGCCTGGCAAGATGTGGTCATAGAAGCTAATGTATTGATCGGTGACCGCGTGTTTATCAGCGATGCCGATCATAATTATGCAGATACAAAAGTCCCGATCATCCAACAAGGTGACCAGTTCAAGGGCCGGGTACTATTATGTTCCGGTTGCTGGATCGGAATCGGGGCTGTAATTCTACCGGGAGTAAAAATAGGCAAGAACGCAGTAGTGGCGGCTAATGCCGTAGTTACCGGCGATGTTCCTGATTTTACCATTGTCGGCGGTATACCGGCGAAAATCATCAAACACATAGGAGATTAGTAAGATGCAGCAAAAAGGACCATTGATGTTGGGTAAGAAGATCGTGCGCAGACTCAAACACGAAACCATCTCGCGGGAACATTTGTGGCGGCCAGTGGGGCTCCCCCGGTACACCCAGCAGACGCCGTTGGTTGAATCGGTTTGCCTGATGGATAACAAGACCTTGGGTGAATGGTACGCACCGGTGCTGATCACCCCGGCGATGATCGGATCATTAGCTAGTAGCCCGGCTTGTATACGGGAAGTGATTACTCTGCTGAAACGTCTGGAGCCAGATCAATATGTAGAATACCTACTGGGTTACTATGAGGCTGGCCTGGAGCGGTTCAAGAATCAATGGAGATATGCTGATATTACTACCGCTTTACTGTCGGTTAGCCAGTTACTGCAACCGCAAAATTATTTAGAAATAGGCGTTCGCCGTGGACGCAGTATGGCTATGGTAGCGGCGACCTGCCCGCAATGCCGGATAATCGGTTTCGATATGTGGATGGAGGATTATGGTAACGCACAGAACCCGGGACCTGATTTTGTAAAAAAAGAATTAAAAAAAGTTGGTTTCCAGGGTAAAGTCCAATTCGTAGATGGAGATAGTCACCGGACAGTCAAAGAATACTTGCGCTCCCATCCGGATGAATATTATGATCTGATCACGGTTGACGGGGACCATTCTTTGCGGGGTGCCAGTCTGGACTTACGGGATGTGTTGCCACGTTTAAAGGTGGGTGGAGCGGTTATTTTTGACGATATAGTGCAACCGCATATCGAATATCTCCAGAATGTTTGGCAACGGTATGTAGCTGGACAGATGCGTTTTGCCACTTGGGAATATAAAGATCTAGGTTATGGCATTGCTGTTGGTATCCGCAAATATTAGGAGCTTGTAATGACAAAAAAAGTAACGTTAGTGACTGGAGGCGCGGGTTTTATCGGTACACATCTGGCGTCTTATTTGGGTAAACAAGGCCGTTCAGTAGTAGTGCTAGACGATCTTTCATCAGGGTCGCGCCAGAATTTACAGCAATTAAAAGTGACTGCGGAGTTAATTGAAAAGGATATAGCCGACCCGGCAGCTTTAGAATCGCTGAAAAATTATGGGATTGACACAATTTACCATTTAGCCTCCCAGGCTAATGTCCCATTATCAGTACGCCAGCCGGTCACAGATTTCGACACTAATATGCGCGGCACTTTGAACGTGCTAGAATTCGCGCGCGCACAGGGAGCACAGGTTATTTTCCCGTCCACGGTATCGGTATATAGCAAGGATTCCGTGAAGCCCATACCGGAAACAGCGTCTATTCATGCCAGTTCGCCGTACGGCGCGGCCAAGGCTGGAGGGGAAAACTACTGTTATGCTTATGCCAATTGTTATGGTGTACGGACGGTAGTAGCCCGGCTCTTTAACGTCTATGGTCCGCTGATGAACAAATATGTGATTTATGATTTCGTGCGTAAGTTGCAGGCCAATCCGCGGGAAATGGACATAATCGGTAATGGTCGGCAAACGCGGGATTATACCTACGTTGAAGATGCGGTAAGGGCCTTGGTCTTGCTGTCGGAAAAGGGAGAGAGCGGGACTGCTTACAACCTGGGCAACGGAGAACCGGTGCGCATCATCGACTTAGCTCGCCTGATAAGTGAAGAAATGGGATTAACTGGAGTTAAATTTAATTGCACCAACCAGGAAGCAGTAGGTGATATTTCTGAATGGTATGCGGATCTTACCAGATTGCGCAGTCTAGGCTATAAGCCAGAAACCAGCTTTCGGGAGGGTTTACGGCGTACAGTGCAGTACATCGTCGGGACAAAATGAAAATTCTACTATTTTCTGCCAGTTTTCCGCCGCCATTTTTTGGCGGATCGGTGGAATATGTATTTAACATTATTGCCAATTTACCTGCTCATAGCGTGGTAGTCCATACTGGTAATCTTTATCCTGATGAAGCGCGGAAATTGGATGAATTTTTTCCGCAGAAGGTCATTCGCAGTTCTTTTATCGCTCATGTGCAAAAGGGATTAAAGTTCAAGGAAAGCGTGCTGTTGCGGAAGCTGGCCAGTTTGCGGCAATATTTATTATGGCCGATAGTAGGTTATTGGTTAATATTACGTGAACGGCCGGACCTGGTACATCTAGGTGAGCATAATTTCGCCGGGATCGCAGCCTGGTTGGCAAAGCGCTTCTTAGGGATCCCGTATGTTTTCTATACTTACGCAGAAGAAATACCGTTATTAAGTAAAAGGGCACTGCACAATAAAATATTCCTGAAAATCTTGCGCGGAGCGGACAAAGTCATAACTGTTTCCGAATACACCAGAGAGCTTTTACTAAAGGCCGGCGTAGAGCCAATTCGCATAGTTAAGATTTTGCCAGCAGTAAGCGCCAAAAAGAGATTCGTGCCAGTGCCGGAGCAAGTAGAAGCGATTCGCGCTAAATACAGCCTAGCCAATAATAAAGTTCTTTTGACAGTCGGTGCCCTGGAAGAACGAAAAGGTCATGCTACGGTAATTGCAGCCTTAACCGAGATTATTAAGAGTTATCCAGATACTAAGTATGTCATTGCCGGCACCGGACCGAGAACGATTGAATTAGAGCAACTGGCGGTTAAAGACGGATTAGGGGACCGCGTTATTTTTGCCGGTACTATCGATGACGTAACCTTAAGCTGTTTTTATGAGATCTGTGATTTGTTCGTGATGCCACATAGGCAAGTCAGCAATACCCTTGACACTGAAGGTTGTCCTACGGTATTTCTGGAAGCCAGCTCCCATGGCAAACCAGTTATCGGAGGAAATGCGGGTGGAGTGACAGACGCTATTTTAGACGGGCGTACGGGTTATATTATTGACGGCACTAGTCCCGCGGCAGTGGCGGAAAGAGTTTGTTTCCTGTTTAATCACCCTGAACTGATCCGCCAGATCGGGAAACAGGGTTATGAATATACTGCATCTTTGACGCCTGGGAAAAATGCTGCGATGGTCTGGCAGTTCAGTCAACAAATGATAAATATAAAATAAGAGGAGGAAGAATGAAAGAATGTCGTATTTGTAAGTCACCAATAGAACCGTTTATTTCTTATGGTAAAATGCCGATTGCCAATGGCTTTTTAACTCCTGATCAGTTTGGGCAGGAATATTTCTTTGAAATGCGCGTGGCTTTCTGCCATAAATGCGGCATGGTCCAGCTTATTGACCAGCCGGAACGGGAAAAAATGTTCAATGAAAATTATGCCTTTTTCTCCGGCACGTCTAAAAGTATGGCCATCCACTTTAAGGAATTTGCTGAACATGTGCTGGCTGATTATGTAAAAGGCCCTGATCCTTTTATTGTCGAGATCGGCAGTAATGATGGGATTATGCTGCAGAATTTTGCCGCTAAGAAGATCCGTCATTTAGGAATTGAACCTTCAGCTAATGTGGCTCAGGTAGCTATTGATAAAGGGATTAATACCGTCTCCAAATTTTTCGATGAAGCACTGGCCAGGGAGATCGTCAAACAATACGGGCAGGCTGACGCCTTTCTTGCTGCCAATGTTATGTGCCATATACCTTATATGCATTCGGTGGTCGAGGGCATCAGGATTCTGCTTAAGCCCGCTGGGGTAGTCATGTTCGAGGACCCATATCTTGGCGATGTGATCGAAAAAACGTCTTATGATCAGATCTACGACGAGCATGTGTTTTTATTCTGCGTGGGTTCGATCAACTATCTTTTTCAGCAGCATGGCTTAGAAATATTTGATGTAGAACCTCAGAAAACTCACGGTGGTTCGATGCGTTATGTGATTGGGCATAAGGGTGCTCATCCGATATCCAAGCGACTTCAGGAACAAATCAGCAAGGAAGAAACTATTGGCTTAAGGAAAGCAGAAACGTATGACATATTCCGGCGCAATTGCGAGCAATCTAAAAAAGATTTGATGCTCTTATTGAATAAATTGAAAAAGGAAAGAAAAAGAGTGGTCGGATATGCCGCTACTTCCAAAAGCACTACTATTACCAATTACTGCGGCATTACACCGGAATTAGTGGAATTCATTAGCGATACTACACCTATTAAACAAGGTAAGTTCAGCCCAGGGGTGCATATACCGGTCAGACCATATCAGGAGTTTGCTAGCAGGTATCCGGAATATGCTTTATTATTTGGCTGGAACCATGCCGAAGAGATAATGGCTAATGAAAAGAAATTCATGGAGAGTGGCGGCAAATGGATAGTATATGTTCCTAAGGTACAGGTGCTTTAATGATACTTTGCAGTAATCCACTTCCCCAATATCTTTCCTATAAAGAAGAGATCGATGCCGCACTTCGCAAGGTCATGGAAAAAGGGTGGTATATCCTTGGTGAGGAAGTAAAATCTTTCGAGAAAGAATTTGCTTCTTGGATCGGCGTAACCCAGGGCATTGGCGTGGGCAGTGGTACTGAAGCCCTGCATTTGGCCATAGCTGCTCTAGGTATTGGTCGCGGGGATGAAGTGATCACTGTGGCGCATACAGCTGTGGCGACCGTTGCCGCTATAGAACTGACTGGCGCTAAGCCGGTATTCTGCGATATTGACCAGGAGAGCTATACTATGGATCCGGCTAAACTGCCGGCCGTGATCAATGATAAGACTAAAGCCATTATCCCGGTCCATATTTATGGCCAGGCAGCGGATCTTGATCCGATCTTAAGAATTGCCAGGGAAAACAAACTTAAAGTGATAGAGGATTGCGCCCAGGCTCATGGTGCCACTTATAAAGGTAAGAGAGTGGGGTCATTAGGAGATTTGGCCTGTTTTAGCTTCTATCCGACCAAGAACCTGGGAGCTATAGGGGATGGCGGTATGGTCGTAACCTCCGATGTAAAATTGGCTGAGAAATGCCGGTTGTTACGGGAATATGGTTGGGCCGAAAGATATGTCAGCCACATTGCCGGGTGGAACACCAGACTGGATGAGCTGCAGGCCGCAATTCTTAGAGTGAAGTTAAAATACTTGGCAACAGATAACAATAAACGCAATAAAATAGCCTTCATCTATAATAATGCTTTGGCGGGAACGGGATTAGTCCTGCCGGCAGTCCGCAAAGACTGTGGACATGTTTATCACCTTTACGTGGTCAGGACTAAAAGACGCAACGAGTTGCAGAAATTTCTGAAAGAGAAAGAAATTGGCGCACTAATTCATTATCCTGTACCGGTACATCTCCAGCCTGCTTACAAAGAATTAGCGGGATCCGGCAGTTTGCCGGTAACGGAGAAAGCAGCCCAGGAAATATTATCTTTACCGATGTATCCGGAATTAACCTCTGCGGAAGCGGAAACAGTCTGCCAGGCAATTAACCAATTCAGTAAAGGAGTAGTCCAATGATCAAGGGAGTGGTGCTTAAAGATTTGGTTACCCATATCGACGAAAGAGGTTTCTTTCAGGAGATTATCCGCGTAACTGATGATTTTTTTAAGGAAGGATTTGGGCAGTTGAGCCTTTCACGCATGTATCAGGGAGTGATCAAGGCTTGGCATATCCATAAAACGCAAATTGACTGGTGGTATGTGGCCGGGGGCGTGATCAGAGTGGCCTTATATGATAATCGCCAGGATTCGCCGACCTATAAGGAGAAAATGGAAATCCTGATGGGCACAAACCAACCGGCCAGGGTCTTACGTATTCCACCTGGAGTAGCGCACGGCTGCAAATGCCTAAGTGGTCCAGCTGACCTTTTCTATGTAACCTCCAGCGTTTATAATAGTGCTGAAGAAGGCCGGATAGTGTTCGATGATAAAGAGATCGGCTATGATTGGCTTAAAGGGCCGGTAATTAAATAAAAATGGGGACAGAAATGCGTAGCAAATTCACAGGAAAAAAGATATTGATCACTGGCGGCATGGGATATTTGGCGGCGGCGTTGATCTCATTTCTTAAGGATGAAGATTGTCAGATAATAAGGCTGGATCAAAAACAGGAAACTACGGGGCCGATGAACGGTGCGGCTAAGATCACCTACGTGATTGGCGACGTTACTAAGTTAGATACCTGGCAAAAGAATGTACCAGGTATGGATATGGTATTCCATTTTGCCGCGCAGACCAGTGTTTATTTCGCTAATGACCATCCTTTAGTCGATCATGAGAGAAACGTTATTTCCATGCTTTGCCTGTTGGAGACTTGTCGTCAACAAAAGCTGAAGCCGGCTATTTTATTCTCCGGCACGGTGACGGAAACCGGCCTCCCGGTTAAATTGCCCGTAGACGAGAATCATCCAGATGATCCGGTCACTGTTTATGATCTGCATAAGCTGATGGCGGAGAGTTACCTAAAATATTATTCCGCGCAAGGAATCATAAACGGGGCGATACTTCGTTTGGCCAATGTTTACGGGCCAGGTCCCAAGAGCAGCAGTGGTGACCGGGGTATTTTGAATATGATGATAAGAAAGGCTTTGCAAGGAGATGATTTGACCCTGTATGGATCCGGAGAATTTATCCGGGATTATATTCATGTAAAGGATGTAGCCCGGGCTTTTCTACTTGCCGGCGCCAATATTGAGCAGGTAAACGGGAAGCACTTTGTTATCGGTAGTGGGCATGGGACTACTCTGAAAAAAGCTTTTGAGTTAGTGGCGGAAAGAGTGGCAGTGCGCACCGGCAAAACGGTTAAAGTCCTGAGCGTGGAACCGCCGGCAACATTGTCGGCGATAGAAAACCGTAACTTTATAGCTGACTCTTCAGCTTTCAAAAAGGCGACTGGCTGGTCGCCAGAGTATACATTTATTAACGGAATCGATGAAACCATTGAAGCCTTGGCAACGGCCTGAAGGAGGCAGAAATAATGGCAAAAAACGCTAAGAATTCAGTTAAAGGGAAAAGGATACTAATCACCGGTGGGTTAGGTTTTATCGGCAGTAACCTGGCGCATCGATGTCTGGATCAAGGAGCTAAGGTCACCATCTTGGATTGCTTGGACCCGCACTCGGGAGGCAACCTGTTTAATATCCGTGAGATTCGGGATGATGTGAAATTGGTAATAAGCGACGTCCTGAACTTCGACGAGGTGTCAAGGCAGGTTATGGATAAGGATATCCTGTTTAACTGTGCAGCATCGACTTCCCATCCTTTTTCCATGAAAGAACCATGGATTGACCTGGATGTAAATTGTCGTGGGGTCATTAATTTGCTGGAAGCTGTCCGCCGTTTCAATAAGGAAATGAAGATAGTGCATATCGGGACTTCCACACAATTGGGAAAGCTGCATTTCCGCCCGGCTAATGAAACCCATCCTGAATTTCCAACCGATATCTATTCGGCCAACAAGAGCGTGTCAGAAAAATATGTGTTAATCTATGGCGCCGCCTATAATATGCCGGTGACGGTGATCAGATTTCCGAACGTTTTTGGGCCCAGAGCCAGCATCCATAGCAGTGATTTTACATTTGTAAATTATTTTATTGGTTTAGCCTTGCAGGACAAAGCTATCACTATTTACGGGGATGGAGCACAATTGCGTAACGTGTTATATGTTGATGACTGTGTTGATGCCTTGATCAATGCCGCGCTTAGCCAAAAAGCCAATGGGGAAGTGTATTTCGCAGCCGGTGATGAACATTATAGTGTGGCTCTTATTGCCAAAGATATTGTCAAGTATATAAAATCAGGACATACCAAATTCATCCCTTGGCCGGCGGAACGTAAGGTAACGGAAATAGGAGATGCTGTAATTAGCAATAAAAAGATTAAAACAGAACTCAGTTGGAAGCCGCGCGTAGGTTTCGCCGATGGTTTAATTAAAACCAAGCAGTATTTTTCAACCTGTTTGGAAAATTATTTGAGGTGAATAAATGAGATTGCTTATTACGGGAGCACTGGGTCATATTGGTTCTAAGTTGATCCACAACATTAAGCCGGGACAATTTAAGGATGTAACGTTATTGGATAACATGCTGACCCAACGCTATTCTTCTTTGTTTAATCTGCCACCCGGCGTGAAATTTAAATTTTATGAAGAGAATATCTGCCAGGCTGACCTGGACAAGTACTTCAAAGGAGTTGATGTGGTCATTCATTTGGCTGCCATTACCGATGCCGCTTCTACCTTTGATAAAAAAGAGCTGGTAGAAGAGGTTAATTACCTGGGAACTAAGAAAGTGGCAGAGGCCTGCTTGCGGAATAAGTGCCGTTTAATATTTCCCTCAACGACCAGCGTTTATGGTACACAGGAAGAAGTCGTAGACGAATCTTGTCACGCCAATGTCCTCCAGCCGCAAAGTCCGTACGCGGAAAGCAAACTGAAAGCAGAAAAATTACTGCTAAAATTAGGGAAAGAAAGTAAATTAAAATTTGTGATCTTTAGATTGGGAACTATTTTTGGCACATCCATCGGGATGCGCTTCCATACCGCCGTCAACAAGTTTTGCTGGCAAGCAGTGCTGGGAGTACCAATATCTGTTTGGCGTACGGCCCTGCATCAAAAAAGGCCATATCTCGATCTTAATGATGCCTTGGCAGCGATGAGATTTGTGATAGAGCAGGACCTGTTTGATAATCGTGTTTATAATGTGGTAACGGAAAACCTGACAGTAAATGACATTCTGGAGAACATCAAACAGCATCTGCCTAAAATAAAAATTAAATATGTAGATGTCAAGATCATGAATCAATTATCTTATTGTGTTTCCAATGATCGCTTTAAGAACGCCGGATTCAAATTCAAGGGTAACATGAAGAAGGGCATTGCTGAGACTATTACCCTGCTTAAAGGCACTGCCTCCGGAAAAAAGAATTGAAGATGAATTTATTTGCAGTATTAATATTATACAATTGCCGGCCGGAGGATTCTAAAACCCTCTCTTCACTGCTGGTGAACTATGCACGGTATCCAGAGGTTTTTAAGAATTTTAAGCTAATTATATACGATAATAGCCTGGTTGAACAAAAGGTGCCCGTTCCCATATCTTTTGCCTATGAGTATGTTCATGACCGGAGTAATCAAGGCTTGGCGGTCGCTTATAATTATGCTTTTAGACTGGCCGTGAAAGCTGCAGCTGGCTGGCTGCTGATCTTGGACCAGGATTCTTCACTGCCCGAATATTTTATCAAGGATCTGGCTGTAGATCTGAATGCAGTTGAGGCAGAAAAGACCATAGTGGCCGTGGTCCCGAAACTGCGCTATCATAAAACTCTGTTCTCGCCGTCTAAAGACTTATTTGGCGGGACGCTGAGGCCAATTGATATGAAACACAAAGGTATTTGCTCGTTCAACGTGTTTGCGACCGGCTCAGGGGGAACCATCAGAGTGTCATTCTTACAGGCCATCGGTGGCTTTAATGAATTTTATTGGTTGGACTTCCTGGACCGGTGGCTGTACATAACTATTTTTAACAAGGGAGGCAAAGTTTACGTAACTGATTCCATTATTGATCATGAATTATCGGTAATGAATTATGATAAGTTCCTGAATGAGCAAAGATATAGGAATATATTAAAATACGAGACCATTTTCATGAGGGCCTATAAATCCCGGCTAGAACAGTATGTTTATTATTTGCGACTGGTAAAAAGGATCATTTATCTGTTTATTACTGTTAAAGATAAGAAATATTCGCTAATGACCTGGCGCCATTTACGAATTGTATTATGGACCCCGCGCCTGGATACGGGAGTAAAATAATTAATAAGAAACCTTTTTTTTCCATAGGTGTACCGACTTATAATCGTAAAGATCTTTTGGGACAAACGCTGGCCGCCTTGCGGTCACAAACCTATAAAGATTTTGAAATTATCGTTGGCAATGATTTTACGACTGCCCCCTTGGAGGAGAAAACCTTCGGCTTTGCGGACCAGAGGGTCAAGTTCATTAATCATAAGAAAAATATCGGCGAACTGGAGAATATGAATTCCTTGCTGAGCCAGGCTCAGGGCCGGTATTTTGCCTGGCAATTTGACGATGATCCCTGCGCGCCGACTTTTTTAGAGGAGGCGCATGCAGCTTTAATGAAGTATGATTACCCGCTGTGTGTTTTTACTTCTTTTGCTCTAATATATGGATCCGACTGGCATAAGTTCAGAAGGAAAAATAGGGGACAGACAAAATTATATACTGGCCGTGAGTTTCTCAGATCTTATTTAGAGGGTCGGATTAGGGCGTTAGGAAGTTGCGGATTTTATGATACCGAATATCTCCGAAACGGTGGAGGAGCGCCACGTTTGACTGCAGGGCGCATGGCTTTGCATGCGGAATATCTGCTTTTGATCAAGACAGGCTTACTGCCAAAAGTTGTTTACATAGACGCACCGCTGGTCACCTCTCGGGTACACGAAGATTCTTGGACCTGCTCCAATCTGGATGTGGAATTATTCAAGCAGGCTGGACTAAATCTGATTCATGAAAGCATTCTGGTTTTAGAACAAGGTGCTTTGGCTGCAGATTTTGCCAAGAATATTGTAGTGCTCCTGGAATTCGTTTTGAGTTCAGTAGTGGTTAAGATTGTCATGAGCAGCAATAAATTAAGTAACCGGGAAATTCAGGAATACACTTTATTACTGAAGAAAGAACTTGATCCGCTAAAAGGTTCACCCTTGTATATAGAAGCTTTAGCTGGGCTAGACCAGGCGCAAAAGAGCTTGCCATTGTATGTAGCCAAGGCCAGGGCAAAAATGATCTTGCCTCAAGGGTGCTTGAAATGGATCCGCTTAGTGCATGCAGCTTTTTCGCGATATGCCCGAAAAGCATGCGGTAAATAAAGCGAAAAACAGGGAGATATTTTGGTCAGGAAATTGCTAAAGATCACGCTAATTATACTGATTGCCGGATGTATATTCGATCCGGCTGACCTGCTACTGGGAATGAAAATGCCCTTATTTCTTTTAGCCTGGCTATTATTCTTGTCGGACAGCATAATCAATAAAAAAGTTTTGCGGATACCCATGACCATGGTCGTATACCTGGGTTTATTCATATTGATCCCTTTGATCTCTATCGTTTATTATTACTTTAATGACAATAAATATGTTAATTTCGACGGCTTCCAGTACCTTAAGGCTTATTTGTTCCTGACCATAGTCATTGTCCTTTATGTAGCCAGAATAGACTTGATTAAGCCGGCGTTGATCATTCTCTCGCTGCTTTCAGTAGTGACGATATTGATTCTTATCCTGTATTATGTTAATAATTCCCTGGCCCAAAGGCTGTATGAGAACATTGGCTTGAAATATACTATCTGGGCTATGGGTTCGAAAGATTACGGTAAATTTATATTACCGTCGGCACCGCAAGTTTTCTTTCATACTTCACCCTTGATCGTTTTCCCGATAACCTACTTTACGAAGAAGGCCTTTTACGCCCAAGGCATTAACAAGGCAACGTATGTTCTGCTGGCGGCTATTAACATTGTAGCCATGTTTTGCGGAGCAACCAGGAGCAATATAGTAATCAGTATTATTACCCCGGTATTTACCGCTTACTGGTATTCCCGCAGAAAAGTATTTATCTTTATAGGAGTTGCAATACTTATTAGCATATTGTATGTAAATTACTGGGAGGCGATCAGAATTAGCATGTTCCGGCCCGAGCAAACCTCTAATAGGTATAAATTATCGTTTGTTAAGGATTATTATAAGTTGTTTTCCGATAACATGGTCTTGTTATTTGGCCAGGGTTTAGGTTCTTATTTCCGTTCTTCCATCAGAGGGTATGTGTCTGTAACCGAGCTTACCTATTTAGAGTTTCTGCGGAGATTTGGGGTAGTTCTGTCATTGCCGTCACTGGTCTTGATCCTGTATCCTTTAAGCAAACTAAAACAGAAAAAGTACCACCAGTTACATTATATATTTATTGCTTATTTTTTCTATTTGATAATGTGTTTTTCTAATCCATTACTTATGTCTTCCACCGGCATGTTGCTCTTGTCGCTTGTTTTATATAAAACATTTGTGCCTCTAGCATCTACTACGCACCAACAGCAGCCATACATGACAGGGTAAGCGGGGAGTGTTAATGAAAAAGAGAATTATGATATTTGGTGGTACAGGTATGCTGGGGCATTGCTTATTCACCCAATATCTTAGAAACGATAAACTGGATGTCTATGCTACTGCCCTATCTATCAGGCCGGAAGAAAAATGGTTTGAGTCCCGATACAAAAAAAGGCTGGTCGTAGGAGTGGATGCTGAGGATTTTACCGCTATTACGCATATACTGGAAGACATAAAACCGGATATTGTGATTAATTGCATAGCTTTTATAAGGCAGTCGCAGATAGAGAGTTATCCATTAGCCACTATCACTGTGAATGCGCAATTCCCGCATCGGCTGGCGTTAGCCTGCCAAAAGACTGGAGCCAGATTAATCCAGATCAGTTCTGATGTCGTTTTTGACGGAAAGAAGGGCATGTACGTTGAACAAGATAAGAAAAATATTTCTGATTTCTATGGTATGACTAAGTTCTTAGGCGAGGTGAGTTATCCCAACTGCGTGACTATCAGGACCTCGATCATAGGTCATGAGCTACTGGAAAAAGTCGGCTTGGTGGAATGGTTCCTGGGCCAGAAAGAAAAAGTTCGGGGATACACGAACGTGATTTATTCCGGTTTGCCGACAGTAGAACTGGCCAGAGTCATCATTGATTATATTCTACCCCATAAAGAGCTTTCAGGAGTCTATCATGTTTCTTCTGCTCCGATAGCTAAATACGATCTGCTAAGATTAATCGCTGCCCAGTATGGAAAACAGATAGAGATCGAACCATATGCTGGAGTGATGTCAGACCGTTCATTAGATTCATCGCAATTTCGTTCTTTAACCGGTTATAATCCGCCATCCTGGGAAGAGCTGGTGAACCGAATGTATAATGAGCATAACGAACAAAAATGACACATTACAAAAAAATAAGGAGATCGCTTTGATAAACATCAATAAACCGATAGGAAAATTCACCCGGCGAGATACTTGTCGCTTCTGCCAAGGTAAGAACATGACCAAAGTGTTGGACCTGGGCGATGTGCCGTTAGCGGGAGGATTTATTAAGGAAAAGGATTTTGCCGCAGAGAAATACTATCCCTTGACCCTTAATTTCTGCCAGGATTGTTATTTGGTCCAGGTCAGTAACGTAGTGTCTGCGGATACCCTGTTTAAGAATAACTATTTCTTTTTTTCTTCAGCGATAAGCACGCTGGTAGAGCATTTTAAGGATTACGCCAGAGAGGTATATGAACGCTTCTTGAAGAACGAGGCCCATCCATTGACTCTGGAGATCGGTTGCAATGACGGCGTTTTGCTCAGGCCTATGGCTGCTTTAGGTGTCCATGCCATAGGTGTAGATCCGGCGACTAATGTAGTTAAACTAATTGATACTAAAGGCGCCACTGTAATCAATGATTATTTCACTGAAAAGCTGGCTTGGCAAGTGAAAAATAAATACGGGCCAATCGATGCTATTGTTTCCAGCTACTCGTTTGCCCATATTGATGGTATGATAGACGTGATGAAAGGGATAAAACACCTGCTTAAGGATAACGGGGTATTCATTTTTGAGATCTACTACCTGGGAACGCTTATCGATGAAATGCAATATGATATGATCTATCATGAGCACATGAGCTATTATTCTCTGATGGCCCTGCGTAAATTTCTTAAACAGTTCGATATGGAGATTTTTGACGTTAAATATATACCCGGAGTCAGGTCTGGTTCGGTCAGATTCTATTCCAGGAATATCGGCCAGCGGCCGGAAAGTATTTCCGCAACGGTGATACAGATGGAACAGTATGAACGGGATAAAGGCTTTGACAAGATTGATGTTTATGCAGAATATGCGATTAAAGTCAAAGATACACGGGAGCAGTTGCTTAGGCTGTTAGACCGTTTAAAGCAGGATGGGAAAAAGATTATCGGCTATGGTGCGTCTGGCCGGGGGACAGTCATTATGAATTATTGCGGTATCGATGGCCGGTATCTGGATTATGTTGTAGATGATGCGCCGGCGAAACATGGATTTTTCACTCCGGGAACCCATGTGCCGATCAAACCGTGGGATTTCGTTAGAAACTCAAAAAATCCGGATTATGCGCTGTTATTTGCCTGGGCTTTCACCGAAGAAGTAATAAAGAAAAGACAGGATTATATCAAGGCTGGAGGGAAATTCATCATTCCGTTGCCCAAGGTAAGTATATTCCCAGAATAAATTAAAGACTAAAACAGGAGGAAAGAATGAAAGTAATGACAATAATGGGCACTCGCCCGGAGATGATCAAAATGTGGTCGGTCCTCAAAAAACTGGATACGCTAAATTTTGATCATATTATGGTCCATACCAGCCAGAACCATACTAAAGAGCTTAAGGATTTTTTCTTTAGAGACTTGGAATTAAGAGCTCCAGATTACGATTTGCAGATCGACACCAGTTCATATGGCAAAGAAGTTTCAGACGTAATCAAGAAGAGCGATGACCTTTTTGAAAAAGTAAGACCGGATGCACTGATCGTGCTGGGTGATACCTATAGCGGATTATCGGTGTTGCCGGCAGCACAGAGGAATATTAAAATATTTCACATGGAAGCCGGATTAAGAGCCTGGGATAAACGCATGCCGGAACAGAAGAACCGCATTTTGATCGACCATATTTCTGATTTCTTACTGCCTTTTAATCAATATCACCGGGAAAACCTGATCAGGGAGGATATTCATCCCTCTAAAATATTTATTACTGGTAATCCCACTTTTGAGGCAATGCGCGCTTTCCAAGGGAAAATACGCCAAAGCCGTATTCTGGATACCTTAGGACTGGCTGCCAAACAGTATGTGGCCGTTACCGCTCATCGTAAAGAGAATGTTGACGATCCGGTGTCATTTCAATCTATTCTGGATGGACTGGGATTGATCTATGGTAAATTCAAAAAAGAAATAATCTATCCCATGCACCCGCGAACCAAAAGTAAACTAAAAAATATGAATATCCCTCAAGGGGTCAGAGTCATTGATCCCCTGGGCTTTTATGATTTCAATTTCCTTAATATGAATGCTTTTTGCCTGGTGGCTGATTCAGGGACCACTCCTGAGGAGGGATTATTTTATAAGGTTCCCTGTGTAAGCGTCAGACAGAGTACTGAACGTCCGGAAACAGTGGAAGCCGGTGCCCACGTGGTTGCCGGAATAAATCCTGAAAATATCGCGGCTTCCGTGGAAACAGCGGTAACTATGAAGTGGGAAGCAAATTATGATTTTAGTGAAGCGGTCAGCCCATCATCAGTAGTTATTAATGTGCTGCGCAGCCAGATCACGAACTATTTCTAAGATGCGTATTTTAATAATTGCTGTTTACTATTTGCCAAAACCCAAGTCTACCGCGAAAATAATTCACGATTTAGCTGTTGAATTTTGTCGCCTGGGACATGAAGCTATTGTTCTTACTCCTGATGATACGCTCAGGACCGGCTCCGAGATCGCTTGTATAGACGGCGTAAAGATTCTGCGCGTGCGAACTGGTAAGATTGATGGCTCTTTCAGAATTTTTCGAGGGATTAATGAGAGGCTTCTTTCTCCGATTTTGTGGCAACAGGGGAGAAAGTTCTTTCGCGATAATGCTTGTGATATAGTGATATGGTGGTCTCCCAGTATATTCCTGGGGTCGCTGGTTAAAAAACTTAAGAAACAGTTTAACTGTCCATCCTATCTTATTTTACGGGACATTTTTCCGCAATGGGCGATCGATGCCGGTATTTTAAAGCGAGGATTGATTTCCTGGTACTTTCACCGCAAGGAGTTGGAGCAATATGAGGCCGCTAATGTGATCGGAGTGCAGTCGCCGGGCAATCTTAGTTACTTCAGGAGGAACGGATTAGACCAAAAATACCGTTTGGAAGTTCTATATAATTGGACCAGACTGAAGGAACAGGATATCCCGGCCACCAATTACCGGGAACAGCTTGGTTTACAAGGAAAAGTAGTGTTTTTTTATGGTGGGAACATTGGGGTAGCCCAGGATATGGATAATTTGATCAGACTGGCCGAAAACATGCTGAACGAGACTCAAGCTCACTTTTTACTGGTAGGTGAGGGCAGCGAAGTTGAGCGGCTGAAGGGGCTAATTAAGAAGAAAAAACTGACCAATCTTACGATACATAATGCGGTGGACCAACAAAAATATCTGGCTATGCTGTCGGAATTTGATGTCGGCCTTATTCTATTGGATCGTAGGCATCAGACTCAGAATTTTCCAGGGAAAATGCTTGGCTATATGTATTATTCTCTGCCGATCCTGGCCAGTATTAATCCCGGCAACGACTTGCAGGATGTCCTGGAAAAGAAAAGCGCGGGCTTGGTTTGTCTTAACGGAGATGACGCCAGATTCAAAGATTATGCCATTCGCTTAACTAGGGATAGTAAATTAAGAAAACAAATTGGTGCTAGAGCGCGCTCCTTACTGGAGAGTACTTTTTCCGTTTCCCGGGCGGCGGCGCAGATACTGGCTAATTTTGAGAGGAGAAAACAATGATTTTTGAAAGAAAAGTGATCTTAGTTGTCGGCGGTACGGGATCATTGGGTAAGGTATTTGTAAGAAGAGTGCTCAGCGGGGAACTAGGTACTCCCAAAAAAATAATTGTAATGTCCCGCGATGAAGCCAAGCAACATCAAATGCGGATGTCATATCTGCACAAATTAGTTGCCACTGAAGAAGTTATCTATAATAATTTTAAAAATGCCTTAGAGTTTCGTATTGGCGATGTACGGGATTATGCTGATGTCTGTGGCGCCTTAAAAGGTGCGGATATCGTAGTTAATGCGGCGGCACTGAAGCAGGTCCCGACCTGCGAATACTTTCCCTCTCAGGCAGTTCAAACCAATTGCCTGGGAGCTGCCAATATAGTGAGGGCGATCGAAGAGAATAGTTATCCAGTAGATACAGTTATTGGTGTCAGCACCGATAAGGCCTGTAAACCTATTAATGTCATGGGCATGACCAAAGCTATTCAAGAAAGGATCTTTGTTGCTGCCAATATCCTCAATCCGGCTACGCGGTTTGTTTGCGTGCGTTATGGTAATGTTTTGGCTTCGCGCGGTTCAGTTATTCCGCTTTTCCATGAACAGATCAAAAAAGGCGGTCCGGTGACGGTCACAGTTCCCGGAATGACCAGATTTCTTTTAAGCCTGAATCAAGCGGTGGAAACCCTGTTTACAGCTTTGCGTTTTGCCAAACCAGGTGAGACCTATGTGCCCAATGTTTCCGCATCGACAGTAATGAATATTGCTAAAGCATTAATCGGCAAAAGGAAAATAGCTATTAAGATTACCGGGATCAGACCAGCGGAAAAGATGCATGAGATAATGGTTTCAGAAGAAGAAGCAACGCATTGTGTGAAAAGAGGCAACTATTATGCTATCTTGCCAATGCTGCCGGAATTGCGGAAAACAGACAAAAGAGAACCAAATGCCCTAACAAAGGAATTTAGTTCCAAAGATACTGCTCTGAATCTGGCCGACACCGTGACTCTGCTAAAGAAACATAAAATAATGGTTGAAGACGTTGATCTAACACAGGGAGAGGAATTGCTCAGATGATGAAAAATATAAAGTATTGAGAGGTTAATATGGCTGGAATCACCATAACCAGGAAGAGATTTTTACTTTTTATTGCAGATTTAATAATATTTCCATTATCTTTATATTTAGCCTATATTTTCAGGTTTGATGGGAATATTCCCATGGCGTTTTTCGTCCAGTTCAAGAGAACCATATTAATATTCCTGGGAATAAGAATAGTGGTCAATGTTTTTTTTGGTCTCTATAAGGGCTTATGGCGGTATCTCGGTATCCATGATTTTATCACCATATTTAAATCCATTACCATGGCCTCAGTCATCATTGTTGCGGTACTTACCTATCTGTCGAAATATAGCCAGCCATTTCAGGATTATATGGGCATGAACCATCCTCGTAGTATTTATGTGATCGAGTGGCTCATTACATTACTCCTTGTAGGCGGTACAAGGTCCTTTGTACGCATTTACCGGGAAGTTCATATTAAAAGATCAACCGAACTCAAAGAACTGTTGATCGTAGGGGCCGGCAATGCCGGAGAAATGCTGGTACGGGATATCCAGCGTAATCCGCAAACCGGGTATTTGCCGATCGGATTCGTAGATGATGATAGTGAACTGGTAGGTGAGAGGATACATAATGTTAAAATACTGGGCAAAGTCAAGGAAATTCCAGAGATCGTCAACCGGTATAATATTAAAGAAATCATGATTGCTGTGCCATCCGTCGGTAGCAAGGAAATGCGGGAAATAGTAAAGTATTGCCAGGAAAGTGGTTGCATCTATAAGACTATGCCTGGTATTAATGATGTAGCTAATGGCAGAGTTACGATCAAGCAGATTAGGAATGTAGAGATAGACGACTTGCTAGGCCGTGAAAAAATAAACCTGGATATACCTGCAATTTCTTCTTATCTGGCTGGGAAGGTGGTAATGATCACCGGAGCTGGCGGATCTATAGGCTCGGAGTTGGCTAAGCAAGTACTGAAATTCGAACCCAAATCATTACTATTGATAGATAACAATGAAAACAGCATATACTTCCTTGACTTAGAATTTAATCCATATCGGGCGCAATTCCCAATTCAAACTATTGTTGAGGACATAACCAATGAAGACCAGATGCGGATAATAATAAGAAAATACAAGCCGCAAGTCATCTTCCATGCTGCTGCTCATAAGCATGTCCATCTTATGGAAAGATTTCCCGAAAAGGCCATTAGAAATAATGTTTTAGGTACATTAAATATGTGCCAGCTCTCAGTGGAAGCAGGTGTGGAAAAGTTCATCTTGATTTCCACAGACAAAGCGGTTAATCCCACCAGTGTTATGGGCGCGACCAAACGAATAGCGGAACTGGTTATCCAAGGCATGAATGGTCACGATATGACAAAATTCATGTGCGTCAGGTTTGGTAATGTCCTGGGCAGTAGCGGGAGTGTAATCCCGTTATTTAAGCGGCAAATAGCCCAAGGTGGTCCTGTTACCGTCACCGATCCGGAAGTGAACAGATATTTTATGACCATTCCGGAAGCGGTGCAACTGGTCATTCAGGCCGGAGCTATCGGGGAACATGGAAATATTTTTGTTTTAGATATGGGTGAGCCAGTTAAAATTGTTGATTTAGCCAAGGAATTGATCAGACTTAGCGGTCTGAAAGACGGGGAAGATATCGAGATCGTCTTTACCAGTTTAAGGCCGGGAGAAAAAATGGAAGAAGAGCTTTTCAGCAAAACTGAAGGCGTGAGCTTGACTAAATACAAGAAAATATTCATGGCTCGTAATACACGTGTCGAAATTAAGAAGATCACCAAAAATATTATGGAGCTGGAAAATATAGCAAAAACCGAGAATCGGGAAAAACTAATGGCGAAGATCAAGGAAATAATATCTGAATACCATGTTAACTAATTGGCGGAGGTGGGGTAATAATGAAAGTTGCTTTAACCGGCGGTACCGGTTGTTTAGGACAGCCATTAATGCTCTTACTCAAGCAGAATAATTTTACTCTAAAACTATTATTGGAGCCTAATGACCAGAGACCGTTGCATGTGAATGGAGTTGAAGTGGTAAAAGGCGCCATAAATGATGAAGCAGCAGTTGACGAACTGTTAAAGGGAGCGGAAGTTGTTTTCCATCTGGCCGGGAAAGTGCATGATTTTTCCGGAACTTCCGAGACTGATAAAGAATTTTACCAGGTAAACGTTGAAGGTACCAGGCTTTTGCTTAAAATGGCCAAGAAAAACAATGTAAGAAGAATGGTTTTCTATTCTACTGTTGGAGTATATGGCCAAGACAGCGATTTTGCCGGTGACGAATTGTCTCCTTGCACTCCGCATACCGCCTACGCTCAAAGTAAATTGGCCGCGGAACAAGAGGTATTGAAAGCGGCCAATAATGGTGGGCCGGAAGGGGTAGTTTTGCGTTTTCCAGTTGTATATGGTCCGTTAGACAGGGGAAATATAGCTAACTTGATAGAAGCAATTTATCATAAACGATTTATTTTTTTTGGTAAAGGGCAGAATGTAAGGAGCATGATTTCGGCTAAAAATACGGCTATAGCGGCTTATCTTGCCTCTATTCAACCCCAAGCCCGGGGTCAGGTTTTCCTTGCCACTGACGGGGATAATTATACTTTAAACACGTTAATTGAAACCATTTGCGCAGGCCTGGAAATGAAATGGCGTCCACCGCGATGGCCTTATTTTTTTGGTCGATTCGCTGGTAACATCGGGGATTTGTTCGAGAACATAACCAGTCGAAGGATGCCCTTCGATTCGGAACGTCTCAGGAAACTTTTTTCTTCCCTGACATTTTCTACCGCCAAGATCATACAAGAACTTGGTTATAAATCACAGGACACTCTGGAAGCAGGAATTAAGGACGAGATCGCCTGGTTGAAAACGGTTAAAAAATGGAATTAAATGTTTCTAATGTTTTGTATTTTATAGCAAGTTGGTTGTGCGGTATGGGGATGGCTGTGGTCATAGCTCATAATGGTGAAAAAATGGGGCTAGTCGACTACCCCAACGATCGCAGTTCTCATGACCAACCAATACCAAAAGGTGCAGGCAGTGGGATCGCATTAGGCTTTTTAGTAACAGCTTTGCTTATCAATATGAACATTTTATTTTGTCTGCCAGCGATGCTAATCGGATTATTAGGGATGATTTCGGATAGAAGAGAAATTGCCCCGGGGAAGCGGCTTGTTTTTCAATTACTTCTAGCTCTGTTATTTATGACTAATTTTAATGCTTGGCCAGCGAACTTCACTCTAACCATAATGCTGTTCTTATTATTGTCGGTTTACATAGTTGGTACCACCAATATTTATAATTTTATGGATGGGATTAACGGGATTGCTGCTATCACAGGTATTATTAGCTTTTCTTTTTTGGGTTATTTCGCGTGGTCCAAAGGTGCTGATGATAAATTACTGCTGATTTTATATTCAGTAGTTGTTGCTTGCCTCGGTTTTTTACCTTTTAATTTCCCCCGGGCCAAGGTTTTTATGGGGGATGTGGGCAGTACTTTCTTGGGATTCCTTTTCGCCGGAATGGTGACGTATCTGACACGCGATATAAGTGATTTTATTGTGCTGGTGTCTTTTTTATTCCCTTTTTATGCGGATGAGCTAACTACTATGTTTGTGCGCTTTAAGGACCGGGAAAATATAACTAAAGCGCATCGCCGGCATCTTTACCAGTTATTAGTAAATGAGGGGCAAATGGCACATTGGAAAGTAACTTTGGCTTATGGAGTGTTGCAGGTGGCCGTTTCTTTAATAGCTTTACGGCTGCAAAGGTATGGTGGAGTTACACTGATCATCGTGTTGCTGACTTTATTTGGTGTTTTCACGGCAGCTTCAATTTTCATTAGGTTCAAGCTGACTGCAACGAGAGCAAATGACGCCAAAGAGAGATCATGAAAAGTAAGCTTATCGAAAATAGTCTTATCTATTCCGGTTTACAGGTTTTGCAGAAATCTGTGGGACTAGTTCTCTTGCCGCTTTATACCCATTACCTTACTCCGGTCGATTACGGTGTGGTATCGGTCATTAATTCAGTAGCGGCTTTTTTAGGCGTATTCTTCTTATTGGGGCTTAACGGAGCAGCCTACCGCTATTATTTTGATTTTAAGGATGATCAGGTCAAGCTGAATGAATTTTTGAGCACGATCATATCTTTTCTGTTTATCATTTCAGTATTTTTTACGGCTCTCTTGCTGTTCAGCGGCAAGTATCTGCTATCGCCTGTTCTAGGTACCGTGCCATACTATCCCTACATGTTCCTAGGAATAATCGGCGCGGCTTTTGTTCCCTTTAATACTATTTACCAGTCTTTATTGCAAGCGCAGCATCGGGGCCGGAAATATGGTCTGGTCTATGCCGCCAGCTTTGTAGCTATAATTATATTTACCATCCTGTTTGTGGTTGTCCTGAAGCTAAGAGCCATAGGACCTATTTTAGCGGTCACCTGTTCCTCCGGCATGTTCTTTATTTACACCCTCTGGGATATGAGAAGACAATTCAGCTTTGGTCTTAATTTTTCCTATCTAAAAAAAAGCCTGATCTACAGCCTACCTCTTATTCCTAATACCTTAACCAACTGGAGCACAGGACTGCTTGACCGGTTATTGATAAATCGGTTTGTTTCTACCGCGGCTGCCGGAATATACAATGTAGGATATCTTTTTGGAGGCATACAAAACTTCATAAATCTGGCCGTGAACCAGGCTTATATGCCCTGGTTCTTTGAAGAAATGAAAAACAAGCGCACTGATCGCTTAAAAAAATTCTTTCTTCTAGCCATGACTCTGTATATAACACTGGTCTTGTGGGTAACCATGTTTGCTAAGGAAGGGGTCTGGCTCATTACTAAAGGTGATTTTAGAGAGAGTTGGCGGGTAGTGGGACTGCTTTCCTTCGGCAATTTATTTGCCGGGTACTATTATTTCATGGTTGACCAGCTTCTTTTTAACACTAAAGGTACCCGGTATATTCCTTTGGCGACGGTTACTGCTGCGATATTCGGTTTTCTTCTGAATTTGGTGATGATCAACAAATACGGCATCATCGGGGCGGCTGTAACCATGCTCATTACCAATATAATGATCGCTTTGTTCACGGGATGGCAGGCTCAGCGTATTGAACCTATAGACTGGGATCACCTGTTTGTGATCAAATTGGTAATCATCAATGCGCTGGTTTGTGTTGCCGGGTATTTTTTCACTTCTTATGCCGGGCTGTCGCTTTTACGAAAGGAAATTATCAAGTTGGCTGCGGTTTTAGGCTGTTCTTACCTGAATTATCGGCTGTGCCAGGGAAAAGTCGGTAGTCTTGAGTTGTGGCATAGGCTTTTTGAATGGCTAAAAGCCAGATCGATATTGAATCAAAATACATGAATAAAACGCGGTATAATGATGGTTAACCTGTTTAATTACTTATTAATCTCTAATGTTTTTACTGGCGGCTTTATTTTATTTAAAGCGGGATTCGAGTTTTATCTCGGATATATATTCATGCTGGCGTTCCTGTTTTTCTATTTTATCCGCTATGGGCAGCCTTATTTTAGTCGGGTATTTGTCTATAGCCTGGTTCTAATATTGGCGGTCTCAGCCGTAAATGTATGGTTAGGGAACAATTCATGGATGCTGTTGATAAAGCAATTATTAGGTTTTCTGCTGAACGGGCTGGTTTATTATTTACTGATCAAGATTAATAAAGAAGACCTGGATAAGCTTTTCCGCATATACCTGAAGATGGCTGTGATAGTTGCGGCAATTGGGATTTTTCAGGAGGTCAGTTACCTGCTGGGATTTACTTACGGCTACGATTATTCATACTTGGTCCAGAAGATGCAGCTTACACAGAGGATATGGGGTATGTTCCCGGTTGCTTCTATTTTCCCAGAGCCGGCTCATTTTGGTGCTGCTATGATACCGGCTGTGTTTGTCTCGCTTTTAGCCTTGATCGGTAAAGAAAACGGTTTTATAAGCAAAAAAGCAGCTGTTTTAGTTCTGGTGAGTGTCTTATTGTCATTTTCCTTGATATCTTATATTGGTATTGCCTTGACTTTAATATTGCTTATACTAAACCTGGCTCGTCCGAAGGTAGCAGCTATCTGCCTGATCACCCTTTTAGTTATTATGTATTTACCTTACCACTATATACACAATATTAAAATAAGGGTAGATGACACGGCAGCGGTTATTGCCCATAAAATACCCATGGAAGATGCGAACGTCAGCACCTTTGCCCTCTGCAGCAACGCCGTGGTTGCTTATCGCAGCTTGCTGCATAATCCAGTGTTTGGATCAGGATTGGGCAGTCATAAGATATCCTACGACAGTTATGGAACTGGTGTAATAAATCCGTATCATATATTGTTGAATAGGGAAGACGCCGGTTCGCTGTTTTTACGGTTGGTTTCTGAGACAGGACTGCTGGGCATTGCAGCATTTTTCTATTTTCTCTTTAGATTCTACGTTTCCCGGAAGAAGAACGGACATTATTGGATAATCAGCAATGCCATCCTTTGCCTGGTCGCGCTAAATCTAATCAGGATGGGAAATTATTTTTATAGTGGTTTCATATTTTTTATCTGGTTATATTATTTTGCTCATCAGGCTAAAGCGAAGCAGGTCAAATGAACTTGTTACGGTTCCTAAAAAGAAGATTGCTGATATTTTGGGGGTATTGGACTTATCGGAAACTGATCTGTGAAAAAAGGGTAAGGATTATTGCTGGTAAGACTTTGCTGCGTACAAACCAGCTGCTGATATTCGAATACGGCAAAAATATCCTGCATCGGTGCTCATTAAGCAAAAATGGCAGCAGCAATATTGTGAATAACCATAAATATTTAAAAGAGAATCTTGACCCAGGTATACCTGCAGCTTTTTATTTATGGCAGGACAAGGCTCTGGTAATGACCGGAGAGAGCTTACTTCAGGGAGAAAAGATAAGCGCGGGCCAGCTTGGCGATAAATATCTGCCAGAGATCATGAAGGTGCTCAACTATCAGCAAAATGCGGTCGCGTCTGAATTCAATTTGCGGCGGGAGATGGCCGCTTATGAGCAAATGCTTGGCAGTTATCCCCGAGTCTGGGTGGAGCGCGTTAGAGAGATGAAGGAGACGATATTAAGAACGATAAAAGCGTTTGGTCTGGTTGAGGAAAATAAGCGGTCGCTGAAGACTTTGATACATGGTGATCTGACTTTTAGGAATATCCTGATGGATAAAGAGACTCTCCGGATCTGCGATTTTTGCCGGGCCGGAAGAGGTTATCCGGAGTTTGATCTGTATTTGCTGAGTATCGATCAAGCGACCTATTGTCAAGAAACCGTAAGTTTTGTCTCGTTCTTTAGGAATATCGTTGCTGGCACCAAATCCAACTCGGTCATGTCTCTGATAAAGCGTTTTTATGAATTGCAGCCGGATTTTGCCCTGAATTTAGAAATAGAAAGAACCTTACGTTATTTGTTCTTGTACCGTATGCTGGTGCTGACTTTAGAGTGTTTTCAAGAGCACCATGCATATGGCCTAAAGACATTAAGGGAAATAGAAATGGAATTTGCCAAACTATGAAAATAGTTAAATTACTCTCATTATTAATGCTTAAAGTCATCAAGATATTCCGGTTAATAGAGTTTTACCAGCCATCTTATAACCCGCATGGTAGTATCTTGCTTGGGAAAAACGATCATAAAAGAAATTGCGAGGATCGTTTTAATTTGATCAAAAACAATATCGAACCGAAAGAAATAAACTCATATCTGGATATAGGTTCGCAAATTGGGTATTTTGTCTTTAAAATGGCCGAATTGAATCCTCGCCTGGTCGCTCAGGGCGTTGAAATGGAACGGGTTTCCTGCGCTTACGCTAATAACCTGACGCTTTTTAACGGTGTAGCCAATGTTTCTTTTATTAATGCTAAAATGTCGGTAGAGTTTGCCCGGGCTATGCCCAGCTATGATCTGATCAGTTTCTTGAGTGTTTTTCACCATATCGCTCATTTTGAAGGTTTTACTGCGGCAGATTCAATTATGCAGGAGTTACACCGGAAGTGCCAAAGGTATTTTATATTTGAGACAGGGCAATATGATGAAAAAGGTTATTATTGGAGTGAAAGCCTTAAGTTCATGGGAGAGGATCCGTTAAGCTGGATCAACGAATATCTTCGGCAGATCGGATATAAAGAAGTCAGGCTATTGGCTACGGTGGGAACACACTTATCCGAGAATAAAAGAGGGATCTTTTTGTGCCGTAAATAAAGAAATACCATAGATAGGCTGATGGATACCCAGGATGAAAATATTCTATGACGGCTATATATATACTTATAAGAAATACGGCGGCATAAACCGGATCTTTACGGAATTAGCCGACTCTTTGGGAGGGCCGGGGAAGGGGAACCAAATATATCGGTTCCGTTTTTCTGACAATAAGACAGCCGTGAGCTGTTTCTATCAGGTACCGAAATTAGGCGGGTTAATGCGCCGTTACGATAATATGATCTTGGCTGGCAGGATCAGGAAGTTCCGGCCGGATATATATCACACCAGTTATTACCGTCTCCCCGTGGAGATACCAGGTAAAAAAATAGTTACGGTTTATGACCTGATACATGAAAAGTACCCACAGTATTTCTCTAAACCGGAAGTTTTTTTAAACCAGAAAAAGGCCAGTATCGAAGCAGCCGACATGTTGCTGGCTATCTCCGAAACCACTAGGAGAGATTTAATCGAATATTACCGGCTGGCCCCGGAAAAAGTTACTGTTATCTACCTGGCCGCCAGCCACGTGTTCTCCAGAGTGACGGCAGAAGAAAAGCAGCTGTTCCAGCAGGCGAACAATTTAACAAAACCTTTTCTGCTTTATGTGGGGCAGAGAAAAGGATATAAGAATTATTTGACTTTATTGCAGGTTTATTCCAAATGGTCCAGTAACCGAGAAGTGGACCTAATCAGCGTTGGTGGTGAAGCCGGCTTGAGCCCGGAAGAAGCCAAAATTATCAGGGATTGCAATCTTAAAGGTTCAGTCAGGATGTTAGCGGGTATGGGAGATCAGCAGCTGCGGTTATACTATGGTACTGCACTGGCCTTTGTGTATCCCTCATATTATGAAGGATTTGGCCTACCTGTTCTGGAGGCTATGGCTTGCGGCACGCCGGTATTACTGGCCAAGAGTCCGTCACTGGAAGAGGTGGCAGCGAAAGCCGGATTATATTTCACTCCTCTTTCGGCGCAGGAATTGCATTCTAAATTAGAGGAGCTCGTAAATAGTGAAAACTTAAGGAATCAGCTCTCTTTGCAGGGTTTGATGCGCAGCCAGGAGTTCAATTGGGAAAAAACCTGCGCTGATACGTATAATGCGTATTTACGAGCGCTTGGCGGATAAGGTCATGAATAACCCTAAGATTAGTATTATAACTGTATGTTTAAACAGCGCCAAAACTATTGCCAGGACTATTGCCTCGGTCAACAGCCAGTCCTACAAAAATATAGAATATATTATTATAGATGGTCATTCAACGGATAACACAGTTTCGATAATAAAAAAATTGGCGCCGCAGGCAATCTTGGTCACTGAAAAAGACAACGGGATCTATGAGGCGATGAATAAGGGATTTAAGCTGGCCACAGGGGAGATAGTCGGAACCCTGAATTCAGATGATTATTTCCTCCATAACCGGGTTGTAGAGAATATCGTTTCTGCTTTTGATCAGGCTGTTATCGACTATGTTTGCGGCCGCATAAAATTTATCGATCCTGCTACTGGTAATTTCAGCCATTATTTTGGGAGTAAACCGGACCTGCAGGCTAACCTGGTGCGTATGGCGATCGCTCATCCCACTCTTTATGTCCAAAAAGCCGTATTTGAAAAAATAGGCCCATATGATGAAAGTTACCGGATCGCGGCGGATTTTGACTGGTGCCTGAGATTATTACGCGGCAATTATCGGTATGTTTTTATGGCGGATCCACTGGTTGGCGTCAGCTTGGCCGGCTGTTCCGCGCGGAATTACCGGTTAGCGGCCCAAGAGGAACTGGCGATCAAATTAAAATATTATCCCGAACTTAAATGGCGTTTCCAGATTATTTATTATCGTGATTACCTCGGTCGGCGGCTAAGGGATTTACTCCTCAAAATGAAGCTAAATAGAATAGTGCACATAGCGCGTCGTTGCCAGGGAAAGGTTAGCGGTGCCAGCACCTTATGAAAATCCTGCTGCAAAACAGATACGATGCTTTGACTAAAAAGGGCGGGGATACATACCAAATGCTTATGCTTAAAAAGTATTTGGAGCAACTCGGCGTTAAAGTGGATATCTCTACAGCGTTGTCTCCTGAACTGTCGTCCTATGACCTGGTCCATCTCTTTAACCTTACACGGGTCGGGGAAACCTATGTGCAATACCGGCACGCCAAAGCCAAAGGACGTAAAATTGTCCTGTCTCCCGTGTACCAGAGCCGTGCAGACGTCACGGTTTATGAAAATAATCAGCTGGCAGGCTCGGCCGGCTGGCTGGTCAGGAATATTACTGATATTGATAAAAGGCAATTACTAAAAACCGGGTATTACACGTTTGCCCAGCCATTATTATGGCCGGTTTGGTTTAGCCAATGGCGCCGGGGATATACCCGGCAGCAAAGGGAGATACTGGAGAATGTGGACCAGATCCTGCCCAATTCAGAGATCGAAATGGACCGGATCAAGTCAGAATTATTTCCCGATGGAGAGGCACCATCTGCTTATACCATTGTGCCTAATGGCGTAGAAATAGCGCCAGCTGTAGATTCCCGCCGGCTGCGGGATTGGCTGGAAAAGCGTGATATAACGGATTTTATCATTTGCGCCGGGCGTATCGAACCTTTGAAAAGCCAATTAGCGGTCATGGCCGCGCTAAAAGATACGGGGCTGAAAGTGGTTTTCGTTGGTGCCATTAATCCTGTACATCGCGGCTATGCCAAAAGAGTATTGCGGCAATGCCAGGAAAGTCCCAACTTTTTTTATTTGGGTGAGGTGGCCCAAAACGAACTGATGTATCTTAATAAGCAAGCCCGACTTTGTATCCAGGCCAGTTGGTTTGAAACAACAGGACTGGCGGGTTTAGAAGCAGGGCTGGCCGGAGCTAATGTGGTCATGACCGAACGCGGTTACACCCGGGAGTATTTTGGCGCCAGCGTTTGGTATTGTGATCCGGCAAGCATTCCTTCCATCAGGGAGGCGGTAATAGCAGCCTACGCGGCGCCTCGCGATGCCGGGCAATTAAGCCAACGCATAACCAATATGAAATTTACCTGGCCGGAAACGGCTAAAAAAACCTGGTCAGTTTACCAGCGTATTTTGGGAAGAAACTAAGATGGACTTGTCGATAATCATAGTCAGTTACAATTCAAGAGAGTTTTTACAAAATTGCCTGGAGTCGCTTTATAGAACCACGGATGGCTTGCGGAAGGAGATCATTCTGGTGGATAACTGCTCAAATGATGACAGTATCGCTTTAGTGAAGAGTAGTTTTCCACAGGTGAAAATTATCGCCAATGATGTCAATTATGGCTTTGCCAAGGCCAATAATATTGGCGCGCAGGCCGCGACCGGAGAATATCTTTTATTTTTAAATCCTGATACTATTGTCCGGGAGACCGCCATAAAAGAAATGATAGTATCAATGCAGCGGGAACATGAGGCCGGCGCGGTCGGGGCTAAGCTACTGAACAGTGATGGCTCTTTACAATTATCTTGCCGGGAATTCTATACACTGCGAACCATTATTCTGTCGCGGACGCCGCTTAAACACGTAGCGCGGCTAGGCCGCTTCCTGCGCCTGAACATGATGGCTGACTGGGACCATAACGAAACCAGGACGGTGGATTGGGTCCTGGGAGCTTGCTTGATGACTACCAGGCAGGTTATGGAGAAGATAGGATATTTTGACGACCGGTATCGCCTCTATTTTGAAGATATGGACCTGTGCTATCGTATCAGGAATGCCGGCTATTGCGTGTATTATTGTCCCACATCGGTCGTTCAGCATTTATACCAGAGAAGCAGCGCTGGTAAATTTTCACGGAAAACGGTCTGGCATATAAAAAGCGCTATCAGGTTCTTCCATAAATTCGGCTGGAAGATCTAGTACTAGAGGAAAGACGAGGAGCGGATGAAACCAGTACTAAGTACGCGGGCCAATGAGATTTTAATTTATATCTTAACGTTACTAATCCCCATGCAAATATATTTCCCAGCCTACCGGGGGAAATATGTGACGATTTTCATGGCTTTGGCGCTGGTCCTTTTTTTGGGCGGTAGCGGGATGGTGAAAGTCCGGCAGTTGCTGAAAGACAAGATCTTGTTCTATGGCTTGTTCTGGCTCATGATCTTGGCCAGTTTTTTTTATTCCGGGGACAAAGCCGATGCTTTTAAACATGTATTTATACTAGGATTGGGGCTGCCAATTTATTATGTTTACCAGGGAGCCAGCAGGCAAAAGGCGGTTATCCTGAAAATATTTCTATTCGGTTCTTTGCCTTTAGCCTTGTTTATCATCCTGCTTTTTATTAATGATCCGGTAAAGTTGCGGTTTTTGGGTTTCCCCTGGCTAAAAATATTTATCGAACCGAAAGGGCTGCAGGCAATACTGGACAAGGCAGTGGTCTACAATGTCCTCTATCCACATAAGGAGGGGGGATTTTTCTTGAACGCCAATGATGCGTCAATATACATGTGTTTTGCGACAGTGGCCGCGGGCTGGCTGGCACTCACGGAAAAAAATAAGGCGATCTACCTGGTAGCTGGGATCATTTTTATTTTAGGCCTGGTTTTTACCGGATCTAATAGCGGGATTTATTCTTTTTTTATTGCTTTAACGATAGTAACGGTCTTGTATTTTTCCCGGCGCACGAGCCTGGTTAAGGTAATGCTTGTCTTAATACTGGTCTTGGGTGTTTCCTATGGCGGGATCAAGATCTTTACCGCCATGAATCCCCGTTATGATAATAGCCAGTTTAAATACCTTGGTGATAATTTAGTGCTGCACAACCGTCTGCCTATCTGGCGGGCTAGCATCGAAGTGATCAAACAACATCCCTGGTTCGGGGTGGGATTGGACAAGGATAACTGGAACAGTTATTATCGCTCTTTTGCGCCGAAATATAAGGCTCTGCCTGACACAACTGCGCATAATATGTACTTATCTTTTTGGGCGAAAAGCGGTATCCTGGCTTTATTGTTCATGCTCTTGTTCTTATTCTCTAATATTAAATACAATCTGCGGCGTTTTTATCAATCTAATGAATTATTCGGTCTGGCCGCTGTTTGTGTCCTTATACCTCTGATCATAGTAGGGATGACAGAAGCCATACCGCTGATGGAGATCAGGATCATCGCGGCTTTCTTTATGTTTTTAGGATTGTCGTAAATAAGGAATTTTATGAAATTATTCATTGATGCCCGGATGCTGGGAAGTTACGGCATCGGGCGTTATACCCAGAATATAATTGAAAAAATTGACTCGCTGTCTCCAGCGGCAAATATCCAACTAACGGTATTGCTGAATAACGGAGAGGAAAAGTATTTAGGCCGGCTCGATCACGCGGCCCTAATGCATCCGTTGAGCCGCACCAAAATTTATGGCCTGAAAGAACAAGCTATACTTGCCTATTATTTATCCGCTTTAAAACCTGACCTGGTACATTTCCCGAATTTTAATGTAGCTTTAACTAAAAAGTTCCCGTTCGTGGTTACGATACATGATCTTAGCTGCTTAAAATATCCCAGTGCTTGCCCGCATATCCTGGCCCGGTTCTATGTTGCGTTCATGATCGGATTTGCTTGCCGGCAGGCTAGATTGGTAATTACTGATTCCCTGAACAGCAAGCAAGATATTATGAATACTCTCCATGTGCCAGAATCGAAAATAAGGGTCATTTATCCGGCGGTGGATAGTAAATACCAACCAACTAAAGATCCAACCCCGCTGCTGGCTAAATATAATCTGCCGGAAAAGTACATATTATATGCGGGTAATCACGAAAGAAGGAAAAATATACCGGCGCTGATTGCCGCTTTTAGCCAGACCCAGGCTAAACAAGAGTATAAACTGGTCATTACCGGCCGGAAAG
>JAQTQE010000037.1 GCA_028712365.1 bacterium | reverse complement strand
CGGCGGGTCCCGCCGACTTTGGCTGAACCAAAGATCACCCGGCCACCGGTAGTTTCTTCGATAATATCCAGGATCCTTTCCCGGGTCCGCCAACTGGCCATGAACAAACTTTCAAAACCAAACGCATCAGCCATCAATCCCAGCCACAACAGGTGACTGTGTATCCTGGAAAGTTCTGACCAGATCGTGCGCAGGTACAGGGCCCGTGGCGGTACCGGTATCTGCATTACTTCCTCTACTGCCTGGCAATAGGTCATGCCATGGATAAAACTGCAGATGCCGCAAATCCTTTCCGCGACATAGACAAAATCCACGAAATCCCTTTTTTCGATCAATTTTTCCAGGCCGCGGTGAATAAAGCCGATCGAAGGTATAGCTTCGACTACTTTTTCATCTTCCAGCACCAGGTCAAGGTGTACCGGTTCCGGCAATACCGGATGCTGCGGGCCAAACGGAATGATGCTTCTTTTACCCATTTTTCGACCCCTTCTGCGCATCGCAGCCAAACGGGAACTTCACTGCCATTTTATAGAAATTACCGTGAAAATCCAACGCCATATCCTTGACTATTACGCCGAACAAGTCATGCATTTCATTCTCATAGAACAGGGCTGCCCAATAGATACTGGAAATACTCGGCAGTTCCAGATCATCACAGGACAGGTTCACCCGCAAGTTGATAAATCTATATTCCCGGCCAAAACTATAATTAACCTCTATCTTATCCGGTAGCCGGGTACAGCAGATCTGCACCAAACGGTATCCATCATTCAGCATCTGCCGGATTTTGTCGATCAGTTTTTCCCTCTCAATGATCTCTAAAGGTTGCTCTTCAATCATAGTTTTTCCTTTTCTAAGTGTACCAGTTATTGGGTGTAAGTTTTGGAAGTAAGTTTGGTCTGAGGTCTATGGGTGTTAGGCTCTGAACCACAAACTTTAAACCTACTTCTATACCTACCTCTACAACCTTCACCTTATTACCTCTTACTGCTTTTCGCTCTTACTGTTCCTCGTCCTGACTGCCTTTCGCCTTTACTATCTTTTCCAGATACACATATTCCATTGTCTCTGATACTTGCTCAGTTTTAAATTGCCGGTACCCATTCTTCTCATACAAATATATATTACGTTTGCTCTTAAACCAGGTAAACACTTCAAACCTGTTGGTCAATGGGAAATAACTTTCCATTTCCTTGATCAGCCTGCTGCCCAATCCTTTACCCTGGAAATAGGGATGCACCGCTTCCCGGCTCAAGTAAGCTGTCTCGCCTTGTTTGTACCCGCGGATCGTACCGATGATCTTACCGTTCACCATTACTTTCAGGAAGGTCATGGAGCGGAACTCCTGCTCCAGTTCTTTCATCGTCTGGTTTAACGGCTCCAAACTGGAATTAGCATATATTTCCTGCTCGCTCTGGTAAGCGATCTTCTGCAGGGCCAGGATCTCCGGCAGATCGCTTTGGTTTGCTTTTTCCACGATCATCTGGTCGATACTGCCCGACATAGAGCTCATGATCTGTCGTTTCTCTTCCAGGACCCGCAAAGACTGGATGATGCCATCGATGATCGCCTCTGGCCGCGCGGCGCAGCCAGGGACATAAACATCCACGGGAATTACTTTGTCCACTCCACCCTGTATATTATAACAATCCCGGAAAATACAACCTGAAGTCGCGCAAATACCGATCGCCACGACCACCTTTGGTTCAGGCAATTGCTGGTAAATATTCTGCACTACTTCCTTATTCTGTTCATTGACCGAACCAGTCACCAGGAAAATATCCGCGTGCTTGGGATTGCCGGTATTGATGATACCCAACCGTTCCACATCATAAACCGGGGTCAAGCAAGCCAATACCTCGATATCGCACCCGTTACAGCTGGAAGCGTCGTAATGTATGACCCACGGTGATTTTTTAAACGGTGAACCCATAGTTACCTCAAAAAGTGCAGTACAATAATATTGCCCAGTCCCAGGACCGCTGCCGCAGCCCAGGAACTTTCCAACATGGTCTGCCATTTCAGCCGGGCAAAAACATTATCTACCAGTATGACCATAAAATATACTGCCAAGGCCAACAGGCAGCCTGCTAGCGGCTGGCTGGCGCAGAACAAATAGACAATACCCAGCAGGAAAACATTCTCATACCAATGGGCGATCTCGATCCAAGCCAGGGTCTTTCCGGAAAACTCGGTAATGATGCCGCGCACCAATTCCTGGTGGGCATGGTGGCTCATGGATAGGTCAAAGGGAGATTTCCTGAACTTGATCACCAGGATAAACACGAATCCCAGGAACAATCCCGGCAAGTAACGCAGTAAAGGATGCGGGAAACTATTGATATCAGCGATATAGAAACTGCCGGTCACCATGTACATGCCGATGGCCACCAGTATCACCATCGGTTCATAGGCCATCATTTGCAGCAGTTCCCGTTCCGCGCCCAGGAAACTGTAAGGCGAGCTGGCCTTATAAGCGCCCAGGACAAAAAAGATGCCGGCCAGGGTCAGGGCGAAGATCACCAGCAGGAGATCATATCCCGCGAAGAACAAGCCACCGGTAAAGATAATAAATAGCAGGAAAAAGAAAATATAAAAATTCTGCGAACGGCGCACTACGATATTTTCCTTCTGCCGCAATTTCAGGACATCATAGAAAGGCTGCCAGATAGGCGGGCCGAAACGCGCCTGCATCCTGGCGCTGATCCAGCGGTCTATGCCAGCCAGCAAACCGCCCAGCAATGGCGCGAAGATCAGATAAACCATAATGATCAAAATTGTTTTCATAAGAAAGCCACCCCGAACATGACCACCAGGAAGATCGAGCATAAAACTATCCCGTTTTCAGTTAATTTAGCCTCGCCAAAATAATTTTCCAGGTAATAATTTTTTATCTGCACGTCTTTGATCGAACCAGCCGCGCCGTAGAATTTGATGCTGGAATCGGCATTATCACCAGACAAATAAGAGTCATTTACTTTTACCCGCTTGCCATAATTAATAAAACTGAGCGGGAACAAGGCAATCAGTCCCATCATAAAGGACATGATCACGATATTACCCTGGGCCATAGTAGTGGTCCGGCCGTAAAGATCGATCACATAAGGCTCGATCAATCGCGAAGATATCGCCGGATAGAAAGCGCAGACCCCGACTGTTAGGGATGCTAATATATATAAGGGTAGCATTTCCGTACCGCTGATCCCCTTCTCCCGGTCTTGCAGCGGTTTAACCACTTCCAGCAGCTTACCCATCCATTTTACCCAGAAGAATAAAGTGGCGGCGCTGCCGAAAACCACAAAGACCGCCAATAACGGATTATAATCAACCAGGGCTTTCAATACCGCCCATTTACTGATCAGCATACCGAAAGGAGCCAGGAACATACCGGCAATACCGATCTGCATCATGATGGATATCCTGGGCATACTGATGATCAAACCAGACATATCCTCGATATCGCGCGAATGTATACGATGCTCGATCACGCCGACATTCAGGAAAAGCAAACACTTGGCGATGGCATGAAAAATTATCAGCATGATCCCGGCCCAGACCGCTTCATAGGTACCGATGCCGCCACACATAACGATCAGTCCGAGGTTAGCGATCGTCGAATAGGCCAGTACCCGTTTGGCATTGCTTTGGGAAACAGCGATGAACGAACCCAATAAAAAGGTTACCCCTCCCACCAAGGCTATTAATAATCCAGCCAGCGAACCTTGCAATATCGGGGCCAGGCGGATGATCAGGTAAACCCCGGCTTTTACCATCGTGCTGGAATGAAGCAACGCGGAAACTGGCGAAGGCGCGACCATCGCTCCCAACAACCATGACGAAAAAGGCAGCTGCGCCGCCTTGGTCATGCCGGCGAAACTCAGGAGCACGGCTGGGACCAGGGCTCCGGCTTTACCCAAGGCGATCATCTTATCCAGTTCTACTACTCCTTTGGTCACATATAAATATATTATGGCTATGACAAAAGCTACACCACCCAATAAGTTATAGAGCAAAGCCCGGGATGCGTTATTCACTGCTTCCTCGGTCTGTTTGTAACGGATCAGCAGGAAAGAGCACAAGGTAGTGATCTCCCAGAAAAAATACAGCCAGAGCAGGTTATTGGAAAAAACTATGCCGAACATGGCAGATAAGAAAACATAGATAATGAAAAAGAAAAACTTGCGGTTATCTTTCGAGGGTTCCTGGTAATGGGCGTGAAAATCTTTCATATAACCCAGGGCATAGAGCCCGATCAGACTACCGATAATACCGATGATCAAAGCCATGATGATGGAAAACTTGTCCACAAAGAGATTATGCTCAATAACCAGGTTATGACCATTGGACAATTCAAATCCAGTCATTAAAACGACCTGGATAAAGATCAAAATGGAGATCCAGTACTTGCGGTATTTTAGTCCTACCCAGAAAATATACATGCCCAGCAGTATTTCCAGCGCCAGCATGATCCTGTTCATCAACTCTATCTGCAGGGCAAAATGGAATACCGGCAGATTAAAATGGGTAAAGACCAATCCCAGTGAATATACGGGAATGATCACCGTAGCGGCTTTGACCATAATATTCCTTAGCCGGTCGTTGGCAAAAAGCAACACCAAGGCCGCCAGCAATGGAAATAATATCAAGAACAATAATAAGCCCACTATCCCCCCATAAAAGAACAAAGCACGGCAACCAGGATCGATCACCGCACTCAGGTTTATCAATGATTATAGCATAAATTATTTCTTTTGGGTATCAGTTCTTACTCCGCGATTTACATCTTCGGCAGGTTCGTTTTACCCATCAGGAATTTATCTATATTATATGCCGCGGTGCGGCCTTCAGAAATGGCCCAGACGATCAGGGATTGGCCCCGGTGCATATCCCCGGCAGTGAACACTTTCTTGACCGAAGTCTGATGATCTTCACCGGCCTTGACATTGCCTCTTTGGTCCAGCTCCACTTTCAGCTTTTCCAGCAATCCCTGCTGTTCCGGATGCAGGAATCCCAACGCTAACAATACCAGGTCTGCCTGGATACTGAATTCGCTGCCGTCTATCTCCTTCGGAGTCGCACAGCCTTTAGCATCCCGACGCGACCAATCGAGACGGACGCACTCTAAATGTTTGACCTGTCCCTTTTCCCCGCTGAATTCCCTGGTTTGGATAGCCCACTCTCTCTCCCCGCCTTCCTCATGGCTGGAAGAAGTTTTTAACAATAGCGGGTATTTAGGCCAGGGAAATTGCCCGGTCCGGCACTCCGGGGCTTTAGGCAGCAGCTCGATCTGTACAACACAACTGGCTCCCTGGCGATGGGCCGTACCTACGCAGTCAGCGCCAGTGTCACCGCCGCCGATCACCACTACTTTCTTGCCTTTAGCGTCTATCACCTGATGAGCCGGTATCTTCTCCCCGCTTACTCTCTTATTAGACTGGGTCAGGTAATCCATGGCAAAATGAACACCTTTCAATTCCCGGCCCTTGATCTTTAAATCCCGCGGCTGGCGCGAGCCCCCGGCCAGGCAGACAGCGTCAAATTCCTTCAATAGTTTAACTACAGGATAATCACATCCCGCGTTAATGCCGGTACGGAATTCAATACCTTCTTTTTCATAGATCTCCAAGCGGCGGTCCAGGACGCTCTTTTCCAGCTTGAAATCAGGAATGCCGTAGCGCAAAATACCGCCGGGCTTGGCGTCTTTTTCAAAAACCGTCACTTTATGGCCGGCTTTATTCAACTGGTCAGCCGCAGCCAGCCCGGCCGGGCCGGAACCGATCACCGCGACTTTCTTACCGGTACGCTTGAGCGGAGGTTCTGGTTTGATCAGGCCTATCTTGAAAGCTTGTTCGATAATAGCTAATTCATTCTCCCGGATCGTCACCGGGTCATCGTTGATGCCCAGAACGCAGGCAAATTCGCAAAGAGCCGGGCATAAGCGGCCGGTAATTTCCGGCAGGTTATTACAAGCATGTAAGAGCTCGATCGCCCGTTCCCAGTGAGAATGATAGACCAGGTCGTTCCAGTCAGGGATATGATTACCGATCGGGCAACCCCAATGGCAGAACGGAGTGCCGCAATCCATGCAGCGAGAAGCCTGTTCCTGCGTTACTTCTTCTTTCCGCGGGACAACCACGTCGCGATAGTCTTTGGTCCGCACGCCAGCCAGACGATATTTTGTTTTTAGTCTTTTAACTTTTAAGAAACCCTTTGGATCACCCATGTTTTCTCCATCGAATAGTTTTAAGTTTTTCCGCCTGAGGCGGATCCGCCAAGCTTAAGGGCGGAGAGTTTTGAGTTTTGAGTTTAGGAAAAATGCTTTATCTTTTTCTGTTATTATATATGGCTTTTTACCACAACTCAAAACTTATAACTTATAACTCAAAACTGCTTTCAATTAACCGTCATACGATTGTTCCAGATCTAACTTGTCTGCTTTTTTCTTGGATTCCAGTATTTTCTTGTATTCCAGCGGCATGACCTTGACGAATTTCCCAAGCTGTCCTTCAAGATCAGCCAGTATCCTTTGCGCGTACGCGCTACCGGTATATTTTTGGTGACTCGCCAGCAGGTTCTTGATCGTCACCGCGTCTTCTTCGTTGATCGTATCCAGTTCCACCATATCCTGGTTGCACCTGGCCGGGAAATTACCATCTTCATCCAACACGTAAGCTACCCCGCCGCTCATGCCAGCCGCGAAATTTCTCCCGGTACTGCCCAGGACCACGATCCGGCCGCCGGTCATATATTCACAACCGTGGTCACCCACGCCTTCCACTACCGCGTTCAAGCCGGAATTCCTGATACAGAATCTTTCCCCGGCACGCCCGCGAATATAGGCCTCTCCGGTAATGGCTCCGTAAAAAGCGGTATTCCCGATAATAATATTTTCTTCCGGCCGGTAATCTGTTTTCCGGTCAGGATAGATCATGATCTTGCCGCCGGATAGGCCTTTGCCGACATAGTCATTGGCCATTCCTTCCAGTTCAAAAGTCACGCCTTTGGCGAGCCACGCCCCGAAACTCTGCCCGGCCACTCCCAGGAATTTAAAATTGATCGAATCCTCCGGCAAACCAGCTTCACCGTATTTCCGGCAAACCTCACCGCTCAACATTGCCCCGGTCGTGCGATTGGTGTTATTGATCGCTATCTCCACTTTGATCATTTCCTGCTTTTCCAGGGCAGGTTTAGCCAGGACGATCAATTGCCGGTCCAGTACCTGGTCGATATTATGGTTTTGCGTGATAAGTTGGTGTGTCCCGGTATTTTTAGCGGCTTTGGGTTTATATAACATCCGTGAATAATCCAGGCCTTTGGTTTTCCAGTCGAGCATATCCTTGTTCAGTTCCAGCAGGTCTGTCCGTCCGACCATGTCTTCCAGTCTGGCCAGTCCCAGCATAGCCATGATCTCCCGCAGTTCTTCAGCCACGAAACGGAAGTAATTCACCAGGTATTCTGGTTTACCGCGAAAACGTTTGCGTAAATTTTCATCCTGGGTACAGACCCCGACCGAGCAGTTATTCAAATGGCAGTGCCTGAGCATGACACAACCCAGCACTATCAGGGCAGCAGTGCCGAAACCGAATTCCTCGGCCCCGAGCAAGGCAGCAATAGCCAGGTCGCGGCCGGTACGCATCTGCCCGTCGGTCTGCAAGCGGACCCGGCTCCGCAGGTCATTGAGCACCAGGGTCTGGTGCGTTTCTGATAATCCGAGTTCCCACGGGAGTCCGGCATGTTTGACCGAGCTCAGCGGTGAAGCCCCGGTGCCACCGTCCCCGCCGGAGATCAGGATCATGTCAGCATGGCCCTTGGCCACGCCCGCGGCTACGGTCCCTACGCCGATCTCTGATACCAGCTTGACACTGACGCGCGCGGTAGGATTAGTATTTTTCAAATCGAAGATCAGCTGGGCCAGGTCTTCGATGGAATAAATGTCATGATGCGGCGGCGGCGAGATCAGGGTGACGCCGGGAGTGGTATAACGGGTTTTGGCAATGGTCACGCTAACCTTATGACCCGGCAGTTGCCCGCCTTCACCTGGTTTCGCTCCCTGGGCGATCTTGATCTGTAATTCATCGGCATTGACCAGGTAATTAGTGGTCACGCCGAAACGTCCGGACGCAACCTGCTTGATAGAACTGCGCGCCGAATCACCGTTTGGTAATGGCGCGAACCTGGCCGGATCCTCCCCGCCTTCGCCGGTGTTGGATTTACCACCCAGACGATTCATGGCGATAGCCATAGTCTCGTGTGTTTCTTTGCTGATCGAACCAAAGCTCATGGCTCCGGTTACAAAACGCTTGACCAGGCTTTCCACTGATTCCACTTTATCCAAAGAAATCGGTTGGCCTTTTTTAAACTTAAGCAAACTACGCAGTGTAGTCGGGTGTCCTGACTGGTCATTGATCAACCGGGCGAATTCTTTATACTTACCCTGATCCCCGTTGCGCGTAGCATCTTGCAGAGCGGCAATACTTTCGGGATTCCATAAATGGAATTCCCCATCCCGTTTCCACTGGTATAACCCGCCGGTGATCAGGTAAGGCGTCTTAAACTCACCGCGCAGGGGATAAGCTTGCTGGTGGCGCAAAATAGTTTCCCTGGCCAGGGTTTTCATGTTCACTCCGCCGATGCGGGAAACAGTGCCGGCAAAACATCTCTCGATCACGTCGTCAGCCAAACCGAGCGCTTCATAGATCTGCGCGCCGCGGTAGCTTTGCAAGGTGGAAATACCCATTTTCGAAAGGACTTTCTTAATTCCTTTATTGACTGCTTTAATATAATTATCCACTGCTTTTTCCAGGCGGAGATGCACTTCCCCTTCCAGGATAAGATGTTCAATGGCTTCATAAGCCAGGTAGGGATTGACCACTCCCGCGCCAAAAGCCAGCAGCAGGGTAAAATGATTTACTTCCCGGGGTTCAGCGCTTTCCACGATAATAGCGATCTGCGCGCGCAATCCTTTTTTCACCAGGTATTGATGGACCGCCCCGGTAGCGATCAAAGCCGGTATCGCCGCTTTATCCTGGCTGACTCCCCGGTCGCTCAAGATGATGAAGGTAAATCCTCCCTTGATCGCTTCGCTCGCGTCTTCGCAGATGCGGTCGAGGGCTTTCAGGAATTCTTTTTCGTCTTCCGCCTCTTCCCCTTTTACCGGGAACAGTATGGAAATCCTTTTAGCGCGGAAGCCCTGCTCTTTGATGGAATGGATCCTGGATAATTCCTCATTGGTAATGACCGGCTGCGGCACCCGGAGCTTGCGGCAATTCTGCGCTACTTCTTCGAGCAGATTTTTCCGCGGTCCCATAAAACTTTCCAGGCTCATGACCAGCTCTTCCCGGATCGGGTCGATCGGCGGATTGGTCACCTGCGCGAAGAGCATGCGGAAATACGTATAGGGTAATTGCGGTTTCTTGCTCAATACCGCGTGCGGCGTGTCATTGCCCATGGAACCGACTGGTTCCTGGCCATTCTCCATCATCGGTTTGATAATGGTTTTCAGGTCTTCGCGACTGTACCCGAAAGCTTTCATATCGGTTAATATATCTGTTGACCTTAAATAAGCGCTCTTATCTTGTGGCAGTCTTACCGCTTCCGGCAGGCTGTCCAACTCCAGCATGTTGTCTTTGATCCAATCGCCGTATGGATGACGACCGGACATTTGTTGTTTCAGTTCCCGGTCATCGACGATCCGGCCAGCTTCAGTATCGATAAAGAACATTTTCCCCGGCTCCAACCGGCCGGAATATAAAACATCCTGCGGCGGGATATCCAGCACCCCTACTTCAGAGGCCATGACCACCAGGTCCTGCTTGGTCACCAGGTAGCGCGCCGGGCGCAAACCATTGCGATCCAGTACCGCGCCGATCTGCCGGCCGTCGGTAAAAGAGATCGCTGCCGGGCCGTCCCAGGGCTCCATCAGGCAGGTGTTGTACATATAAAAATCTTTCAACTGCTGGTCCATCAGGTCATTATGCTCCCAGGCAGACGGGATCAGCATGGTCATGGCCTGGGCCAAAGACCGCCCGGACAAGACCAGTAATTCAAAAACATTATCAATGGACGCGGAATCACTGCCGCCAGGCACGATCGTGGGCATGATCCTTTTTAAATCCTCGCCGAATAATTTACTCTTCAGCAAACCTTCCTTGGCCCGCATCCAGTTAATGTTGCCACGCAGGGTATTGATCTCGCCGTTATGCGCCAGAAAACGGAATGGCTGGGCCAAGTCCCAGGTCGGGAAGGTATTAGTGCTATAGCGCGAATGCACCAAACTGATCGCGCTGCGCAAACCCGGATCCTGCAGGTCTGTAAAATACTCTGCTACCTGTTCCGGCATTAATAACCCTTTATAGGAAAAAGTACGGCTGGACAGGTTGGTAATATAGAAAAATGATTTCTGTTTAAGCTGGGAATCCCGGATAGCTTTTTCAATTAATTTGCGGATAATATATAGTTTTCTTTCGAAGTAGAGCTCGTCCTGTCCGGCTTTGGTACCAGTCAAGCTGATAAACACCTGTTCGATCACTGGCTCGGTTTCGCGGGCAGTCTTGCCGATGACCGAATTATCCACCGGCACTTTACGCCAGCCCAGCAGGTTACAATTCTCTTGCTTGGCCAGCGCGGCGAATTTTTTCTTGCAGTATTCCCTTTCCTTGGATTCAGTCGGCAGGAATACCATACCAGACCCGTACTTGCCGGCGGCAGGCAGATCGATCGAGTTTTCCCGGCAGATCCGGCTGAAGAACTCATGCGGTATCTGGATCAACAGTCCCGCCCCATCCCCGGTTTTCGGGTCAGCGCCGGTCGCGCCGCGATGGGCCAGACGGTTCAATATCTGCAATCCCTGCTGTATTATCTCATTGGAGCGTTGTCCTTTAATATTACAGACAAAGCCCACTCCGCAGGAATCATGTTCGTATTGCGGATCGTACAATCCTTGTGGTTTCATCTATCCAGCCTTTCCTTCCATCTCCCAATATCAATTCCCAGCTTCCTGATCTTGGAGCGGAGGGTATTTCTATTTATACCTAATATTCTCGCGGTTTTCAATTGATTTCCTTCAGTTTGTTCCAGAATGAAATCGACCAGTTGCTTTTCCACTTTCGCCATTACCGACCTGTAGAGGATACCCCTTTTCTCTTCTACTACCCCATATCCTTCGGCCTTCAACATCCGGCTTACTATTTCCTGGATCTTTTTTTCGTCTTCCGCGATCAATACTGTTATCATACATTAATCCTTTTGCCTTAAATCCGCGCGATCATTCTTTTAAGCCATATAATCAGACACAGCATTTTGTGCATTTTTTGCCTAATCTTTGACCAACTGCGGCTAAAAATTTTTAAGCTTTAAGCAAAACTGAAAAATTATCGCTTATCTTGGCGGTTTGCCGGGCCAAGATCTCTTTCTTTTGATACGCGCCCATGAGCAGTTCCACGGCATTAGGGAGGCTTTCATCCGCTTTGACCCAGGACCAGATCATATCTGTAGTCACTTCCACGTGAAATTGCAAACCATAAGCATTCCGGCCATAGCGGAAAGCCTGGTTCTTGCAGGTCTCCGCAGTCGCCAGTAATACTCCTCCGTCAGGGACAGTGAAAGTATCCTCATGCCATTGAAAAACTTCCAACGGCTCTTCGATCCCCTGAAAAAATGGATCGTGCGCAGCTTCCATGGTCAGGGACACTTTAAACCAGCCAACCTCTTTGACCGGGGCTTTGATCACTGCCGCGCCGCAGGCTTTGGCGAGCAACTGCGATCCCAGGCAAATACCCAAATACGGGATCTCCCGCTCCACTATTTTTTTAATGAAAGAGTTTTCTTCTTTCAAGAAAGGATACTTATCCTCTTGATACACATTCATCGGGCCGCCCATGACTACTACTGCCGCCAGTTCGTCCAGACTGATTTTCAGCGGATCACCATTGTATAGTTCTATTGTATGCAGTTCCCAGGCAGAATTGCGGAAAAAATCCCCAATACTGCCCGGGCCCTCATTCTCAACATGCTTTATAACCACTATCTTTTTTTTCATCGATAATACACATATCCAATCCGCTTAATCTGTTCTTTAATTCGCGCTATCCTGCTAGACAGCTTACTGTTCACAAAAAAGCATATATTCTCCATATTCACAAAATACTTCGGGAACTACTATATCGAAACTACATTACAAAAAGCATTTCGCGGTATTTCGGCAGGTCCCAGTGCTCGTCAGAGATCACTGTTTCCAGGTCATCGCAATGCCGGCGGATGTGTTCCATCAAAGGTTTTAGCTCGTTGAAATACATTTCCGCTTTTTCAGCGCCTTCCAATCCCGCAGCTTTTTCCAGCAATTTGGCCATAGCCAGCGTGTTCTTCCGTACATAGAATATCTTGTAAGTGACTTCTGACAAATGCTCTTTCAAGTCGGTATAGGCGGCATCATCGACCATCAAGCCGGCGCTTTCTTTGAGCTGGGTCAGGTCGTTGACGACCTTGGCCAACTGGCTTTGGTAATCCAGCCCGGAAGGAACGACATTGGCATTGACCATTTCCTTCAGGGTATTGGCTTCGATGGTGAGCATGGTATTATACATTTCGATCCAGATATGGTAGCGGGATACCAATTCATCCTTGGTCAGGACCCCAAGTTTTTCAAAGATCGAGATATTCTCTTTCTTAGTTATAGCTTTTAGGGCTTTATACGTTGCGGCGATATTCGGCAAGCCCCTCTTTTCCGCTTCAGTTACCCATTCCGAAGCATAGTTATTGCCTTCAAAACGGATTTTTTTGGTCTCTTTCACCAGGGAGGTCACGACAGACATGACTGCGTTTTCCAGGTCCTTGGTCTTGGCTTGTTTTTCGATCTGTTCAGCCACATAGGTCAGTGAATCAGCGATGATCGCGTTCAGGATCATGATCGGGGTGGAAATATTCTGGGAAGAGCCCAGGGCGCGAAATTCGAACTTAGCCCCGGTAAAAGCAAAGGGCGAAGTGCGGTTGCGGTCAGTGGCATCTTTATTGATAGTCGGCAGTTTACCCACTCCCAGGTTAATGATATCCTGTTTGCTGACTTTTTGTTTGGCGCCTTTTTCGATAGTGTCAAGTATCGCATCTAATTGCTCTCCCAAAAATACCGAGACAATGGCCGGCGGGGCTTCGTTGGCTCCCAGGCGGTGTTCATTGCCGGCGAAAGCGATGCTCGCCCTTAACAGGTCAGCATGATTATACACCGCGCGCAGGATCGCGGTCAGCACTGCCAGGAATTGCAGATTCTCCTGCGGTGAATTACCCGGATTCAACAGGTTATTTCCCTGGTCATCAGCCATGGACCAATTTAAATGTTTGCCGCTGCCGTTGATCCCGGCAAAAGGTTTCTCGTGCAGCAGGCAGACCAGGTCATGGCGCAGAGCCACTTTTTTCATTATATCCATCAGCATTTGGTTATGGTCAGCCGCCAGGTTTGATTCCTCGAAGATCGGGGCAAATTCATACTGGTGCGGCGCTACTTCGTTATGGCGGGTACTTACCGGAATACCTACTTTATATGCTTCCTCGCAGACTTCCTGCATATAGTTCAGCGCCCGGTCCTTGATCGAACCGAAATACTGGTCTTCTAATTGCTGGCCTTTTGGCGACGGGGCGCCGATCAAGGTACGCCCGGTCAACATCAGGTCCTGTCTCATATTGTAATAATTCTTATCGATCAGGAAATATTCCTGTTCCGGACCGCAAGTGGAAACAACTTTCCGCACATTTTTATTTTTGAATACTTTCAACAGTCTGACCGCGGCTTTGCTGATCGCCTCATCTGACCGCAGTAAGGGCAGTTTCTTGTCCAGGGCATAACCGTGGTAAGAGACAAAAATACAGGGTATGCACAGGGTCTTGCCCAACGCGGTTTCAGAGATAAAAGCCGGGCTGGACGGGTCCCACGCAGTATAGCCGCGGGCTTCAAATGTGCTCCTGATACCGCCAGAAGGAAAACTGGAAGCATCCGGCTCACCCAGGATCAATTTTGACCCGGAAAATTTCTCGATCACTTTGCCGCCTTTGAAAGACAGGAAAGTATCATGTTTCTCAGCGGTCAAGCCGGTCATTGGCTGGAACCAATGGGCATAAAAATCAGCGCCTTTTTCCACCGCCCAGTCTTTCATCGCTCCAGCGATCTCATCCGCTTCTTTCTCATTGATGCTTTTCCCTTCACTGAGCCATAGCTTAAAAGAGTCCATGGTCTTCTTACTGACCCTCTTCTGCATTTCCGCGTGACTAAAAGTATTTACCCCGAAATAACTGGTCACTTTTTTCGGCTTTTCTTCCTTCGCCAATTCCACACTGCCGATGTTCTTCAAAACGCTATGCCTGACATTCATCTTCTTACCCTCCTAATATTTTTTAATTCGCGTAATCTGTCCTTCTAATCCGCGGAATCCCCACTTAACTGCTCTAACAGCCATTTAATACCGGTAAAACAGTGGGCCTAAATAAAAAAAAACGTCCAATAAAGTCAATGTCATTGACCAAATTGAACGTCTGTGTTCAGTGTTATTAGTTTATATCAGCACTGCTTTGTGCCTAATTCTTATTCAGTTGTTGCCTACAATACGTACAACTATACAAGTAAAAATCTGCCGCTCTTGGTAACTATAGCGCCTCCACTCCTTTTTCCGAAGTCCTGATCCTGATCGCGTCAACAATGGGATAGATAAATATCTTGCCGTCGCCGATCTCCCCGGTCTTGGCAAATTTTATGATCGCTTCCGTGATCTTATCCACATCCGCGTCCCTGGCAATGATCTCCAGTTTTACTTTGGGCACAAAATCCACTTTCATGGTCTCGCCCCGCCATTGTTGTTCCTTGCCTTTGTGCGTGCCGTGGCCTTCGATATTACTGATCATCAAGCCGGGATAACCTACTTCGCTCAGGGCTTTGCGCACCTCGCCGACTTTTTCCGGACGGATCACAGCTTCTATTTTTTTCATTTCAGCCCTCCTTCTCGAATTTCTTGAACAGGTTAATGACATCTTCCGGTGTCTTGGCAGTATGGATCAGCTCATTACGAAAAGTTTCATTGCGCAACAAGCGGGAGAGTTGGGACAGCATTTGCAGGTAGAGGCTCAGCTCCTGCGGATTGGTGCCCATGGCAAAGATCAAGTTTACTTCATCTCCGTCCATCGCGGCGAAATCCACCCCGGCGCTGGAGCGGGCGAACCCTATCACAAATCCATCCACGGATTGGGTCGGCGCGTGCGGTATGGCCACTTTGTGGCCGATGCCTGTCGAACCCAGCTTTTCCCTTTCTATCAGGTCCTGGATGAATTGCTGCTCATCATTAACCAGGCCAACCCGGGCCATATGACCGGACAATTCCCGTATCGCTTCTTCCTTGGTCGTCGCCTTCAGTTCCATCAGGCAGGCTTCTTTTTGTAAATACTCGGATATTCTTTCCATCTAGGTTATCTCCTTATATAACTTCTCGACTTCTTCGGGATTTTTGACTATCACTACCGGGCACTTCGCTTCCCGGAAGAGCAGTTCCCCTTCGTCTGAAAAAACTTCTTTGCGTGAGGTTATTTCCCTGGGATTTCCCATCACCAGCAGGCAGGTGCCGGTATCCTGGGCTTTCTTGATTATTTCTTCATGTACCAGGCCGCGCAAAACTACGCTTTCGAATTCCACTTTTTTGGTTTCAGCCGCTTTCTTGATCCGCTCCAGGAAAAGTTTTCCCTGTTCTTCCAGGTCCTTCTCATAGACCCGCGCCTCGATATCCACTACCACCCGGCTGCGCATCAAGTCCTGCAATAACCGCTCATTCACTACATATACGGCGGTGAGTTTCGAAGACATGACCCGGGCCAGGTAAATAGCGTACTTGGCAGTGATGATGGAAGCTGCGCCGCCCGCGACTGCTACCATGATGTTTTTAATGGGCATCTTTGCACCTTTACTTTTTTATTTTTTGTTTGATCAGCTTGAGCATGGAAAAAGCATCCCGGGATTCTTCTTCCAGGCGGTCATTGATATTCTTCTCCGCTTCCTGGTAATAAGGTATATACACTTTTTCCAGGGCATTGACCTTTCGGATGGTCTTTTGCGCTTCCTGGGCCAACCGCAAAGTAGTGATCTTCAGTTCGGCCAGCCTGGCCAGCAGGACCAGTATTTTCTTGAACCGGTCAGTCGCATCCTCAGCCGCCATATTCACTTTGAGGGAGCTGAAATAAGGCGGATGGTCTTTCATCTGGAGATTGATCACCGGCACTGACACGCCCATCACGCGGCGCGAGGTCAGGCGCAGGTTGGCTTCTGTTTCCACTGCCAGGGACATTTCTGAAAGTTTTTTCCGTCCCATAATGACCGTGGCGCGGTTCACCGCGGCATAGCCGTCTGCCAGGGCAGTGTCGGTTTCTTCTTCGGTTTTTTGCATTTTATGGATAATGGCGCTGATCTCTCCCAACAGGATCTTCCGTTTTTCATCCAGCAATTCATAACCTTCCCTGGTGACAGACAGGTTCTTTTTCACTTTCAATAGGTTAGTTTTAGTTGCCGCTATATTGATCCGCATATACTATTTACCTTTGTAATATTTATTCAGCGCTTCTTCCTTGACCCGTACCAGCTCGCTCTTAGGCAGGGTGCTCAGTACTTCCCAGCCGATCTCCAGGCTTTGTTCCAGGCTCCGGCGCTCATAGTATCCCTGGGACACGAATTTCCGTTCAAACGCATCGCCGAATTGCAGGTATTTCTGGTCCAGGGGCGACAGCTCTTCCTCGCCGATGATGGCGGCCAGGGCCCGGATATCCTTGACCTGGGCGTAAGCGGCAAACAACTGCGACGCTAAAGCCGGATGGTCATCCCTGGTCTTGCCCTCGCCGATATTGTCTTTCATCAGGCGGGACAGGGAAGGCAGTCCGGCGATCGACGGATAAATGCCGCGGCTGTGCATTTCCCGCTCCAGCACTATCTGCCCTTCAGTGATATATCCGGTCAGGTCCGGCACCGGATGCGTAATGTCATCGTTGGCCATGGTCAGTATCGGTAATTGGGTGATCGAGCCACTCACTCCCTTGATCATACCGGCCCGTTCATACAAACTAGCCAGGTCGCTGTACAAATATCCCGGGTACCCTTTCCTGGCGGGTATTTCGCCCCGGATCGTTGATAGCTCTCTTAAAGCTTCGCAATAATTGGACATGTCAGTCATGATCACCAGCACGTGCATATTTTTCTTGAACGCCAGGTACTCGGCACAGCTCAAGGCCAGGCGCGGAGTCATCAACCGTTCAATAGAGGGACTGTCAGCCAGGCTGAGGAAAACCGTTACTCTTTCCAGTACGCCTGATTCTTCAAAACTCTTGATAAAATACCGGGCAGTATCGTATTTGATGCCCATCGCGGCAAAGACCACGGCGAAACTTTCGCCTTTGACCTGGGCTTGGCGGGCGATCTGCGTCGCCAGCAAGTCATGCGGCAGTCCGCTGCCGGAAAATACCGGCAGTTTTTGTCCGCGCACCAGGGTATTCATCACATCAATAGCCGAGATCCCGGTCTCAATAATATTATTAGGATAATCACGGGCCGTGGGATTGATCGCCATGCCATTCACATCCACCAGCTCGTCATACGCCGGCCGGGGCATTTTGTCCAGGGGATTACCAACACCGTCGAAAACGCGTCCCAGGACATCTTCCGAGACCCCGAACAGGAGGGGTTTTTCCTTGAACCGCACCTTGGACTTGGCAATAGAAAGACCGCTGGTGCCGCCCAGGACCTGCACTACGGCAAATCCCCTGCCTACTTCCAGGGTCAGGCCGATACGCGCCTTGCCGTCATCATCGATTATTTCCACCAGTTCATTATACCCGACATTGTGGATGTTCCGGATCATGAAGATCGGCCCGACTATTTCCTGCAGTCCCACATATTCAATTAAATTCCCGTAATTTTTCAT